>NZ_JBJGZD010000027.1:0-56446 GCF_054050335.1 Geodermatophilus sp. SYSU D00698 | reverse complement strand
CTGGCGCCGACTCGACGTCGAGCTGGCCACCACCGGGCGCAACCCCCACCACGCCCCCCCCCCCCCCCCCCCCCCCCCCCCCCCCCCCCCCCCCCCCCCCCCCCCCCCCCCCCCCCCCCCCCCCCCCCCCCCCCCCCCCCCCCCCGGGACCGCGGTCAGCTGGTGAGCATGCCGCCCTCCACCGGGATCGTCGTCCCGGTGACGTAGCCGCCCGCGTCGCTGACCAGGAAGACCAGGGCGGCGGCGAGCTCCATCGGGTCGCCGGCGCGGCCGGCGAGCACCCGGCCCATCTGCTGGTCGAGGTAGCCCTCGGGGTACTGGTCGGTCATCTCCGAGGCGAAGAAGCCCGGCGCGAGCGCGTTGACCCGGATGCCCTTGCGGCCGGTCCACTGCTGGGCGAGGTCGCGGGTCAGCCCGATCAGGCCGGCCTTGCTCGCCGCGTAGGCCGCCTGTGGCAACCCGGCGGTGGTCAGGCCCAGCACGCTGGAGATGTTCACGATCGAGCTGCCCGGCTTCATCACCCGCCCGCAGGCCTGGGCCATCCAGTAGCAGCCGTTGAGGTTGACGTCGATCACCGCCCGGAACTCCTCGGGCTTCTCCCGGGTGGCCGGCGCCGCGGTGCCGATCCCCGCGTTGTTCACGAGGACGTCGACCCGGCCGAACTCGGCCATCGCGGCGTCGACCAGCGCCTGGCAGTCCTCCACCTCCGCCACGTCGGTGCGCACGGTGATCGCCCGCCGGCCCTCCGCCTCGACCGCCTCCTTCGTGGCGGCCATCCGGTCCTCGCGGCGGGCGCCCAGCGCCACGTCCGCCCCGGCCTGGGCCAGCGCCCGCGCGAACACCACGCCCAGCCCCGAGGACGCCCCCGTGACGATCGCCACCTTCCCGTCGAGCCGGAACATGTCCAGGATCGTCCTGTCCGCCACCGTGGTCTCCTCTCCCCTGCTGATCCCGTCCCCGGACCGTAACGGCGCTGTGCGGTAGATCACCGGGCGGGCGGGTAGGGAGGGCCGGCGGGCAGCAGGTCCCAGCCGTAGGAGGTACGTCGATGTCGCCGCAGGACCCCCCGGGCACCCCCTTGTGGCGGCAGGCCTTCGACGCCGCCGAGAAGCGGGTCGCGCCCCACGCCGAGAGCCTGGTGCGCACGCCGTACTTCGCCACCGGCGTCGGGCTGCTGCGCCGGGCGCAGACGCTGGCCCGGGACACCGCCCGCGGCGTCTCCGCGCGCGCCTGGCACCTGGTCAACCTGCCCGCCGGCACCGACCTCGCCCGGCTGCGCGCCCAGGTCGGCGCGCTCGACCGCGAGGTCCGGCGGCTGACCGTGCAGCTGGAGAACGAGCGCCGCCGTCCCCGGACGGCGGACGTCCCGCCCCCCTCGTCCTCGGAGGAGACCGATGCCGACGGTGCCCAGTCCCCAGGCGGTCCTCGACCGCGTCCGCCGCGACGTGGAGCGCAACGCCCTCCGCGCGCGTAACGGCATCAAGCTCGTCGCCGGCGTCGACCGGCCCGGCGTGGGGCTGACGCCCAAGGACGTCGTCTGGGAGCGCGGCCGCACGCAGCTGTGGCACTACCGCAGCGACAAGGTGCGGTACTCGCCGCCGCTGCTGATCGTGTTCAGCCTGATCAGCCGCAGCTACATCCTCGACCTCACGCCGGGGAACTCCTTCGTCGAGCAGCTGCTCGACGCGGGGTTCGACGTCTACATGGTCGACTGGGGCGAGCCCGACGCCCGGGACGCGCAGAACCGGCTCGAGGACTACGTCGACGACTACATCCCCGCCGCCGTCGAGCGGGTCCGCGAGCTGTCCGGCGCCGACGAGGTCAACCTGTTCGGCTACTGCTTCGGCGGCGACCTGACCCTGCTCTACGCCGCCCACCACCCCGATGCCCCGGTCCGCAGCCTCACCGTGCTGGCCACCCCGGTCGACTTCACGAAGATGGGGCCGATGGCCGACGTCTTCCGCGGCGGCCTCGAGGTCGACGACGTGGTCGACGAGGACGGCAACGTGCCGCCGCGGGTCGTCGTCCAGGGGTTCCGCACCCTCACCCCCACCTCCGAGGTCACCCGGTACGTGACGCTGTGGGAGCGGCTCTGGAACGACGAGTACGTGCAGGCCTACCAGGCGATGACCGGCTGGTCCGACGACCACATCCCGTTCCCCGGCGCGGCCGCCCGCGAGACGGTGCAGATGCTGGTCCGGGACAACGGGATGGTCACCGACCGGCTGACCGTCGCCGGGGACCCGGTGCACCTGTCGGACATCCGGCTGCCGTTCCTCACCGTGCGCGCCGACCGCGACCACATCGTCCCGCCGGACGCGACCGCCCCGCTGATCGACCTGGTCGGCTCGGAGGACAAGCACGAGCTGCGGCTCAACGCGGGGCACATGGGCCTGGTCGTGGGCCGGACGGCGGCGAAGACGACCGTGCCGGAGATCATCGGCTTCCTGAGGAAGCGCAGCGACGAGGCCGGGGAGGACTGACCGTGGAGGTCGTCGAGCTGGAGTCGGCGCACTGCGACGCGCTGCTGCGCTTCTTCGCGGGCCTGCCCGAGGGGGACCTGACCTTCATCGAGGAGGAGGTCACCGACCCCGACGTCGTCCGGTCCTGGGCGTCGGGCGGCGCGGGCGGACGGCGGTTCGTGGCGCTGGACGGGGACGAGGTCGCCGGCTACGTCGCGGTGCGCCCGCTGCCCGGCTGGTCCTCGCACGTCGGGGAGGTGCGGCTGGTCGTCTCCCCCACCCGGCGGGGCGCCGGCCTGGGCCGTCAGCTCGCCCGGCAGGCGCTGGTCACGGCGGTCGGCGACGGGCTGGCGAAGCTGGTCGTCGAGGTGGTCGCCGAGCAGGGCGCGGCGCTGGCGCTGTTCACCGACCTGGGCTTCACCGGGGAGGCGCTGCTGCGCGACCACATCCGGGACCGCGAGGGCAACCTGCGCGACCTCATGGTCCTGGCCCACCACGTCGACGAGACGTGGGCCGGCATGGCCACCGTCGGCCTGGACGAGGCGCTGGGCCAGGACCTGAGCTAGCAGCCGGCGCGCAGCACCTGCCGCTGTTCCGGCCTCCCTGCAGGGCCCCGCCACGAGCCTGCGAGTGGTGGGGGGGCAGGGAGGCCCTTCATTCCCTGACCCGGCCGCCGTCGACGGTGATCCGCCGGGTGGTGGCCACCGCCTCGAGCATCCGGCGGTCGTGGGTGACCAGCAGCAGCGTGCCCGGGTAGGCCGCCAGCGCCGACTCCAGCTGCTCGATCGCCGGCAGGTCGAGGTGGTTGGTCGGCTCGTCGAGGACGAGCACGTTCACCCCGCGGGCCTGCAGCAGCGCCAGCGCCGCGCGGGTGCGCTCCCCCGGCGAGAGGGTCGCCGCGGTGCGCAGCACGTGCTCGGCGGTGAGGCCGAACTTGGCCAGCAGGGTGCGCACCTCGGCGGTCGGCCAGTCCGGCACCTCGGCGGCGAAGGCGTCGAGCAGCCGCCGGTCGCCGGTGAACAGCCCGCGGGCCTGGTCGACCTCGCCGAGCCGCACCGCCGGGCCGAGCGACGCGGCGCCGGAGTCCAGCGGCACCCGGCCCAGCAGCGCGCCGAGCAGCGTCGTCTTGCCCGCGCCGTTGGGCCCGGTGATCGCCACCCGGTCGCCCCAGTCGACCTGCAGGCTCACCGGCCCGAGGGTGAAGTCCCCGCGGCGCACCACGGCGTCGCGCAGGGTGGCGACGACGGCCCCGGCCCGCGGGGCGGCGGCGATGGTCATCCGCAGCTCCCACTCCTTGCGGGGCTCCTCGACCACCTCCAGTCGCTCGAGCCGGCGCTCGGTCTGCTTGGCCTTGGCCCCCTGCTTCTCCGCCGTCGCCCGGTTGTGCGCCTTGATGTGCTTGTCGGGGTCCTTCGACTTCTTGACCGCGTCGCGGACCCCCTTGGCCAACCAGTTGCGCTGCATGCGCGCCCGGGCCTCCAGCTCGGCCCGGGTCTCCGCGTACTCCTCGTACTCCTCGCGCGCGTGCCGGCGGGCCACCTCCCGCTCGGCCAGGTAGGCCTCGTAGCCGCCGTCGACCACCCGGACCAGCTGCTGGGCGAGGTCGAGCTCGACCACGCGGGTCACCGTGCGGGCGAGGAACTCCCGGTCGTGGCTGACCACGACGACGCCGGCACGGTTGCCGGCGACGAAGCGCTCGAGCTGGTCGAGGCCGGCCAGGTCGAGGTCGTTGGTCGGCTCGTCGAGCAGCAGCACGTCGTAGCGGGACAGCAGCAGCGCGGCCAGCCCCACCCGCGCCGCCTGGCCCCCGGACAGCGCGGGCATCGCGGCGTCCGGGCCGACGCCGGGGGCGACCTCGGCGAGGACCTGCTCGAGCCGCTCGTCGAGGTCGGCGCCGCCCAGGGCCAGCCAGCGCTCCAGCGCCTCGGCGTAGGCGTCGTCGGCGCCGGGGCGGCCCTCGGCGAGGTCGGCGGTGGCGGCGTCGAGGGCGGCCTGCGCGGCGGCGACGCCGGTGCGGCGGGCCAGCGCGGCGGCGACGGTCTCGCCCTCGCGGCGGTCGCGCTCCTGCGGCAGGTGCCCGACGGTCGCCGTCGGCGGGCTCAGCGTGATCGAGCCGGAGCCGGCGGGCAGCTCGCCGGCCAGCGTGCGCAGCAGCGTGGACTTGCCGGCGCCGTTGACGCCGACCAGACCGACGACGTCACCGGGCGCGACGACGAGGTCGAGGCCGGAGAAGAGGACGCGCGCGCCGTGGCCGGCGGCCAGGCCGCGCGCGACGAGGGTGGCGCTCATGGGGGTGCTCCCGGGAGGACGGATCGGTCGGGTCGACGTCGTTCCGGGGCTCACAGCACGCGCCCACGGTAGCGCGCGGGCCGGTCAGGCGTCGCGCGCGTTCCCGTCGCCCGCCTCGTCGTCGAGGTCCCCGTCGAGGTCCCCGTCGAGGTCCCCGTCGAGGTCCTCGTCGTGGTCCCTGCCGAGCACCTCGTCGGCCATCTCGTCGAGCATCGCCTCGAGCACGTTGTCCTCCTCCCCCGCCGGGCGGCGGCGGACGAGCCAGGGCCGGAGGTGGTCGTAGCCGCGCACCGACACCCGGCGCAGCGGCCGCACCCGGTAGCGGGGGTGCCCCCGCAGGCGGCGGGCGAGCTCGCGGTCGACCAGCACCGTCCCGGCGCGGGCCACCGAGGTCAGCCGGCTGGCCAGGTTGACCACCGGCGAGTAGACGTCGCCGAGCCGGGTGAGCACCGTGCCGTAGGCGGCGCCGACCCGCAGCGGCGGCCGGTCGGGGGCGTCCCACGCCTCGGGCAGGGTCAGCCCGATCTCGACGGCGTCGGCGGCGGAGGCGGCGGTGTAGAGGACGCCGTCGCCGACGGTCTTCACCACCCGGCCGTGCGAGCGGGCGATGACCTCGGTCGCGGTCGCCTCGAACGCCTCGACCATCGCGCCGAGCTCGCGGGCGGCCATGCCGCGGGAGCGGGAGGTGTAGCCGACCAGGTCGGCGAACCCGACGGCGAGCTCGCGGCGGTCGCCGGGCTCGCCGGTCGCCAGCACCCGGTCGATGTTGGCCGCGAGGTGCCGGCGCCACACGTAGTCCTGGGTGCGGGCCAGCAGCGGGAGCAGCACGTCGGCCGCGGCGACCGGGTCGACGGCCTCGGGGCCGAGCTCGCGGGCCTGCCGGGTGAGGACGTCGGCGAGCAGGTCGGTCTGCCAGTCGGCCAGCCGCGACAGCGCCTGTCCGGTGGCCCGGGCGATCGAGGCCTCGGTGTCGGGGTCGACGAAGCCGGAGTCGATGAGCGCCGACAGGGTCCCCAGCGCCCCGACGTCGGCGAGGGTGAAGGCCGGGTCGTCGTCGGCGACGTCGGGGAAGCCCAGCGCGCGCCACAGCCGCTGGGTCCGCTCGGGCGGCATGCCCGCGGCCGCGGCCACCTCCAGCCGGGTCAGCCGGCGCGGGCCGCCGAGCAGCAGCCGCTCCAGGGCCTCCCGGACGGCGTCACGGTCCGGGCCGGACAGGGGGTCCACGTCCGCCCCCGGGTCAGCCCGTCGTGTGGACGACGAGCACGTCGCAGGCCGAGCGGCGCGTGGCGTCGGCCGGCACCGAGCCCAGCAGCCGGCCCCGGATGCCGTTGAGCCCGCGGTTGCCGACCACCAGCAGGTCGGCGTCCTCGCGCCGGACGACGTCGAGCAGCGCCTCCACCGGCGACCCGAGGACGGCGACGGTGCGCACGTCGCCGGCGCCCGCCTCCGACGCCACCTCACCGGCGTGCCGCACGGTCTCCTCGGCGGGGGTCGAGCCGACCACCTGGTAGGCCTCGTCCCCCAGCACGTCCCGGGCCCGGGACAGCTCCCGGTCGTCCTCCTCGGTGGGCAGGTGGGCGCAGGCCACGACGAGGGTCGCCCCGCAGGCGCCGGCGAGTGCACCGGCCCGCGCGACCGCGCGCAGCGAGGACTCCGAGCCGTCCGTCCCGACCACGACCGTCCGATACGCGCTCACGGCGCGCACTGTAGTGATCGCGCCGCGCCGCTGTGCCGCCGGTCACGGCCGGGCACCCGATCGGGCTGCCGGGAAACGGCTGGTGGACGGAGGGTTGCCGGGCCGTGACCGGCGGCGCGCCGCTCCCCCGGGACCTCGGCGGCGTCCCCGGCGTGGGCCAGGATGGCGACCGCACGGGGACCCGACGGCCGAGGAGGACCATGACCAGCGCGACCCCCGGACGCCCGGGACCGGTGCGGGTCGAGGTGGCCGGCCTGAGCAAGACCTTCGGCACGGTGCGGGCCGTCTCCGACCTCGGCTTCACCGTGGAGCCGGGCTCGGTGACCGGCTTCCTCGGCCCCAACGGCGCGGGCAAGACGACGACGCTGCGGATGGTCCTCGGGCTGGTCACACCCGACGCCGGCACCGCGACCTTCGACGGCGTCCCCTACGCGGCCCTGCGCGAGCCGGTGCGCACCGTCGGCGCCGTCCTCGAGACCGCGTTCCACCCCGCCCGCTCCGGCCGCGACCACCTGCGCGTGTACTGCCGCGCCGCCGGGCTGCCCGTCTCCCGCGCCGACGAGGTGCTCGAGCGGGTCGGGCTCACCGCCGCCGGGCGCCGCCGCGCCGGCGGCTACTCCCTGGGCATGCGGCAGCGGCTGGCGCTGGCCACCGCCCTGCTCGGCGACCCGCCGGTGCTCGTGCTCGACGAGCCGGCCAACGGCCTGGACCCCGAGGGCATCCTCTGGCTGCGCGGGTTCCTGCGGCACCTCGCCCACGACGAGGGCCGCACGATCCTCGTGTCCAGCCACCTGCTGGCCGAGGTCGAGCAGACCGCCGACCGCGTGGTCATCGTCGGCGCCGGCCGGCTGGTGCGGCAGGGCTCGATCGCCGAGCTGCGCGCCGGGACGTCCGGGGGCAGCGTGCTCGCCCGCAGCCCCGAGGCCGACCGGCTGGCCGCCGTCCTCACGGGGGCGGGCATCCCCGCCACCCGCGGCGACGACGGCCTGGTCACCGTCACCGGGACGACGACGGCCGACGTCGGCGCCCGCGCCTTCGCCGCCGGGGTCGAGCTGCACGAGCTGCGCGCCGAGACCACCGGCCTCGAGGACCTCTACTTCCGGCTCACCGCCGGCCAGGAGCAGTTCGCCGCCGGCCCGGCCGCCGCGACCACCGAGGGAGCCGCCCGATGACCGCGCTGGTGCGCGCCGAGTGGACCAAGCTGTTCACCACCCGTGTGTGGATCGGCCTGCTGGCCGGCGCCTGCCTCATGGCCGGCGGCTTCGCCGCGCTGTTCACCGGCCTGGCCGGCGCCGAGCAGGACGGCCAGCCGGGGCTGCCCGCGGTGGGGACGCCGGAGTACGAGGAGGTCGTCTTCTCCGTCGCGGCCAACGCCAGCGTCTTCTTCCTGATCCTCGGCATCATCGGGATGACCGCCGAGTACCGGCACCGCACCGCGACGCCGACCTTCCTCACCACCCCGCGCCGCGGGCGGGTGGTCACCGGCAAGCTGCTCGCCTACGCCGCCGCGGCCGTCCCGTTCGCGCTGCTCGTGCTGGTCGTCGACGCCGTCGTCGTGCTGGTCTACGCCGGTGCCCGCGGAGCGGCGCCGTCGCTGGACGCGGACAACCTGCGGACGCTGGGCGCGGCCGGGCTGGTGCTCGTCGTCTTCGCCGTCATCGGCGTGGGCGTCGGCGCGCTGCTGCGCAACCAGGTCGGCGCGATCGTCGGCGCGCTGGTCTACCTGTACGTGGCCGAGCCGATCATCTCCTCGATCGGCGCGATCCAGGGCGCCTACAAGTGGCTGCCCGGCGGTGCGGTGCAGGCGATCACCTCCGACTTCCAGGCCCCGGACCTGCTGGAGCCGTGGCAGGGGGGCCTGCTGCTGCTCGGTTACGGTCTGCTGGCGGCCCTGCTCGGCACCTTCCTCGCCGTCCGCCGCGACGTCGGCTAGCCGTCGCCGGCCTCCCCGAACCCGCACCGAGAGGTCCTCCCGCATGACCACCCGCATGACCGTGCAGCGCCTGGGCCGGTTGGTGGCCGACGGCGACGCCGAGGCCGTCCGCAGCGCCGTCGCCGAGACGCCGCGGCTGCTGACCGGCGCGGTCGACCACGACGGCGACGGCGGCTGGACCCCGCTGCACCTGGCCGTCGCGCAGGGCCGCGAGGACGTGGTCGGGGTGCTGGTCGAGGCCGGTGCCGACCTCGCCGCGCGCACCGAGTCCGGCCGCACGCCGCTGCACGTCGCCGTCGAGCACGCCCCGCAGCTGGTGCCCGTCCTCACCGGGCTGGGCGCGGCCGTCGACGCCGCGGCCGCCGCCTACCTCGACGACACCGGCCGGCTCGCCGCCGAGCTCGACGCCGGGGCGCCGCTGACCGACGCCGCGGGCGGCTGGGACCTGCTGACGCTCGCCGCCGCCGGCGGGGCGGCGGGCGCGCTCCGCCTGCTGCTCGACCGCGGCGCCGACCCCGACGGCGGCGCGCTGGCCGCGGCGGCCGCCGCCGGCCGCCCGGACCTGGTCCGCGGGCTGCTCGACGCCGGCGCCACCGTCGGCCGCCGGGACCCCGACACCGGCCGCACGGCGCTGCACGAGGCGGTCGCGGCCGGCCCGGGCGACGACGCGCCCGAGGTCGTGCGGCTGCTGCTGGCCGCCGGGGCCGACGTCAACGCCACCACCAGCGACGGCGCCAGCGCCCTGGACATCGGCCGGGTCGCGGCGGCCCGCCACCGGCGCGACGCTGGTCAGGCGGGCGCCCGGGACGCGCTCGTCGACCTGCTCGTCGCCTCCGGCGCGACCGACTGACCGGCCCCCGACCAGCGGCGTCCGGAACGCGGACGGCCTGCTCCGTCCGGTTCCGGAGAACCGGACGGGCGTAGACTCCAACCCCGGTCCAGCGACGTCCACCGACGACGAAGAAGGCACTCGCCCCGTGTCACGCGACAACTCATCCCGACCGTCCACCACCTCGTCCTCCTCCGCGGTGGCGGGCTTCGGCACCAACGAGTGGCTGGTCGAGGAGATGTACCAGCAGTACCTCGCCGACCCGTCCAGCGTGGACCAGGCCTGGCACGACTTCTTCGCCGACTACCGGCCGGGCAGCCCGGTCGCCGCGAGCGACGACCGTGAGCAGGCCCCCGCCGGCAACGGCGCCGCCGCGCAGCCGGCCCCCGCCGCCGCCCCCGAGCGCCCCGCGGCCGCCGACGCCGCCGCCTCGGCTCCGCCGGCCGCCGCCCCCGCGGCGCCGTCCCCGGCCCCGGCGCGCGCCACCCCGGTCCCCGAGCGCACGGAGGCCACCGTGGTCGACCAGGCCGCCGACCGCGCCGACCAGAAGGCGAAGGCCGCGCCCGCCCCGGCGAGGCCCGCCCCGGCCGCCAAGCCCGCCCCGGCCGCCGCCGCCGACGGCCCGAAGCGGATCCCGCTGCGGGGTGCGGCGGCCAGCGTCGTCAAGAACATGAACGCCTCGCTCACCGTGCCGACGGCGACGAGCGTGCGGGCGGTGCCGGCCAAGCTGCTGGCCGACAACCGCATCGTCATCAACAACCACCTGAAGCGCTCGCGCGGCGGGAAGGTCTCGTTCACCCACCTGATCGGCTACGCGCTGGTCCGGGCGCTGGACGACTTCCCGAACATGAACGCGGCCTTCGCCGAGGTCGACGGCAAGCCGACCCTGGTGCAGCCCGAGCACGTCAACTTCGGCCTCGCCATCGACCTGCCGAAGGCCGACGGCTCCCGCTCGCTCGTCGTCGCCTCGATCAAGGCCGCCGAGCAGATGGACTTCGCCCAGTTCTGGGGCGCCTACGAGGACGTCATCCGCCGCGCCCGCGCCGGCAAGTTGACCCTCGAGGACTTCTCCGGCACCACGATCAGCCTGACCAACCCCGGCACCATCGGCACCGTCCACTCGGTGCCGCGGCTGACCGCCGGCCAGGGCGCGATCATCGGCGTCGGCGCGATGGAGTACCCGGCCGAGTTCCAGGGGATGAGCCCCGAGGCGCTGACCGAGCTCGGCGTCTCGAAGATCATCACGCTGACCTCGACCTACGACCACCGGATCATCCAGGGCGCCGAGTCCGGCGACTTCCTGCGCCGGCTGCACCAGCTGCTGCTCGGCGAGGACGGCTTCTACGACGAGGTCTTCCGGTCGCTGCGCCTCCCCTACGAGCCGGTGCGCTGGATGCCGGACGTGCGGGTGAGCCGCGAGGGGCAGATCGACAAGGAAGCCCGGGTCATCGAGGTCATCGAGTCCTACCGGCGCAACGGCCACCTCATGGCCGACACCGACCCGCTCGAGTTCAAGGTCCGCAGCCACCCCGACCTGGACATCCTCCAGCACGGCCTCACGCTGTGGGACCTCGACCGGCCCTTCCCCGTCGGCGGGTTCGTCGGCGAGAAGGTCATGCCGCTGCGCGACATCCTCGGCGTGCTGCGCAACTCCTACTGCCGCACCGTCGGCGTGGAGTACATGCACATCACCGACCCGGAGGAGCGCGAGTGGCTGCAGAAGCGCATCGAGCTCAAGGCCGAGCAGCCCGACCGGGAGAAGCAAAAGCACATCCTCGGCCGGCTCAACGCCGCTGAGGCGTTCGAGACCTTCCTGCAGACCAAGTACGTCGGCCAGAAGCGGTTCAGCCTCGAGGGCGGCGAGTCGGTCATCCCGATCCTCGACGAGGTCCTCATCGCCGGCACCGACCACGGCCTCGACGAGGTCGCGATCGGCATGGCCCACCGCGGCCGGCTCAACGTGCTGGCCAACGTCCTCGGCAAGAGCTACTCGAAGATCTTCGGCGAGTTCGAGGGCAACATCGACCCCGGCACGGTCCAGGGCTCGGGCGACGTCAAGTACCACCTCGGCGCCGAGGGCACCTTCGAGAACCCGTTCGAGCCGGGTGCCCAGATCGCCGTCTCGCTGGCCAGCAACCCCTCGCACCTGGAGACGGTCAACCCCGTCCTCGAGGGCATCACCCGCGCCAAGCAGGACATGATCGACAAGGGCGAGCAGGGCTTCACCGTCCTGCCGGTCCTGCTGCACGGCGACTCCGCCTTCGCCGGCCAGGGCGTCGTCCAGGAGACGCTGAACCTGTCCCAGCTGCGCGGTTACCGCACCGGCGGCACCGTGCACGTGGTCATCAACAACCAGGTCGGCTTCACCACCAGCCCGGCCGCGGCCCGCTCGAGCCTGTACTCGACCGACGTCGCGCGGATGGTCAACGCGCCGGTCTTCCACGTCAACGGCGACGACCCCGAGGCGTGCGTGCGCGTGGCCCGGCTGGCCGTCGAGTACCGGCAGGCGTTCAAGAAGGACGTCGTCATCGACCTGGTCTGCTACCGCCGCCGCGGGCACAACGAGGGCGACGACCCGTCGATGACCCAGCCGCTGATGTACGACATCATCGACCGCAAGCGCTCGGTCCGGAAGCTGTACACCGAGGCGCTGGTCGGCCGCGGCGACATCACGCTGGGCGAGGCCGAGGAGGCCCTGAAGGACTACCGCGACCAGCTGGAGCGGGCCTTCGCCGAGACCCACGACGCGACCGAGACCCCGAAGCCGCAGCCGGTCATGGACCAGCCGGCCCAGCAGGTCTCGGCCGTCGCCACCGCCATCACCCCCGAGGTGATGAAGGCGATCGGCGACGCGCACGTCTCGCTGCCGCCGGACTTCACCCCGCACCCCAAGCTCAAGCGGCTGCTCGAGCGGCGCGCGGCGATGGTCAGCGAGGGCGGCATCGACTGGGCGATGGGCGAGCTGCTGGCCTTCGGGTCGCTGCTCATGCAGGGCGTGCCGGTGCGGCTGGCCGGTCAGGACTCCCGCCGCGGCACGTTCGTGCAGCGCCACTCGGTGCTCATCGACCGGGAGACCGCCGCCGAGTACACGCCGCTGGCGCACCTGGCCGAGGACCAGGCGAAGTTCTTCGTCTACGACTCGCTGCTGTCCGAGTACGCGGCGCTGGGCTTCGAGTACGGCTACTCGGTGGCCAACCCCAAGGCGCTGGTCCTCTGGGAGGCGCAGTTCGGCGACTTCGTCGACGGCGCGCAGATGGTCATCGACGAGTTCATCTCCTCCGGCGAGGCCAAGTGGGGCCAGCGCTCCGGCGTGACCATGCTGCTGCCGCACGGCCTCGAGGGGCAGGGCCCGGACCACTCCAGCGGCCGCATCGAGCGGTTCCTCCAGCTGTGCGCCGAGAACAACATGACCGTCGCCAACTGCTCGACGCCGGGCAACTACTTCCACCTGCTGCGCCGGCAGGCGCTCTCCGACGTGCACCGGCCGCTGGTCGTGTTCACGCCGAAGTCGCTGCTGCGGGCCAAGGCGGCGGTCAGCCCGGTCGCGGACTTCACCGACGAGGGCTTCCGCCCGGTGCTCGGCGACCCGGGTGTCGGCGGCGAGCCGCTCGACGACGCCGCGGTGCGCCGGGTGCTGCTGTGCAGCGGCAAGGTCGCCTACGACCTGTTCGCGCAGCGGGAGAGCGAGGGCCGCGCGGACACCGCGATCCTGCGGGTCGAGCAGCTCTACCCGCTGCCGGCCGAGCAGATCGCCGAGGCGGTCGGCCGCTACCCGAACGCGCAGGACCTGGTCTGGGTGCAGGAGGAGCCGGCGAACATGGGCGCCTGGTCGTTCATGGCGCTCAACCTCCCCGAGCACCTCGGCGGCCGGACGCTGCGGCGGGTCAGCCGGAAGGCCTCGGCCAGCCCGGCGGTCGGCTCGGCGAAGGTCCACGAGGTGGAGCAGAAGGAGCTCATCGCGAGCGCCTTCGCGGACTGAGCCCGGCGTGTACTTCACCGACCGCGGGCTGGAGGAGCTGGCCGACCGGCGCGGCGAGGAGCAGGTGACCCTCGCCTGGCTGGCCGACCAGCTGCGGGCCTTCGTCGACCAGCACCCCGACTTCGAGGTGCCGGTCGAGCGGCTGGCCACGTGGCTGGCGCGCGGCGGCACCGACGACGTCGACGACCTCGACTAGACGAAGGACCCTCACGAGATCGGCGGTCCCGCCCGCTCCGGCCACCCGGAGGCGGCGGACCGCCGATCTCGTCGTCTCCGGAGCGCGCCTGCGCCGGCCGGGCCGCGGACGACGGCACGCTGTGTCCGTGCTCGGTCACTCGCACGCCCTGTCCGGACTCGCGGCCGGGGCGGCGACCCTGCCCTGGGCGCCCGTCGAGGGCACCGTCGCCCAGGTCGCGTGGGTCGCCGCCGTCGGCGGGTTCGCCATGCTGCCCGACCTCGACCACACCGGCTCCACGGTCTCGGACATGTGGGGGCCGGTGACCGACGTGCCCTCCGGCGCGATCGGCCGGCTGGCCGGCGGGCACCGCTGGGGCACCCACGACGCCGTCCTGGCGCCGCTGGCCTTCGGCGCGCTCGCGCTGGCCGCGGCGAACCTGTTCTGGGCCAGCCTCGTGGTCATGGCGCTGGGCATCGGGCTGGCGCTGCGGGCGCTGCACTTCGTCATCCCCGGCCGGGCGGAGAACACCGTCGTCGGCAACCTGCTGCTCTCCTTCGGCGGCGCCTGGCTGCTGCTGGCGCACAGCCCGCAACCGACGTGGCTGCCCTACGCGGTGGGGCTCGGCGTCCTGACCCACATCGCGGGCGACCTGATCACCAGGCAGGGCGTGCCGCTGCCGGTGCTGTGGCTGGCCAAGCGGCGGCGGCTCGCGCTCACCCCGATGCGCACCGGGACGACGCTGGAGAAGGCGGTGCTGGCGCCGCTGTTCCTCGGCGTCGCGGTGTGGTCCCTCTACGCCAACACCGGCGTCCGCGAGACCGTGGACCCCTACCTGGCCGACCTGCTCAGCCTCGGCTGAGGTCGGCAGCAGGGTGTGATCCTCTGTGCGTGAGTGCGGCTACCCGATGTGAGCGGTGTGGTGCGCGTTGGCGCTCCCGCGCCCGGCGGCTACAGGCGCGCTCGCACATCGGCCACGCCCGTACCAGCGAGCTCGGGCAGGGCGGCGGTTCGGCCGGAGAGGGTGGTGAGGAGCGCGGTGGCCGGTCCGGAGACCTGGGCGCCCTCGCCGTGGTGCCAGTCGGTGTCGGTGGCCGAGAACGCCAGCCCGTCGAGGATGCCCGGCGGCAGCGAGCGACGGGCGCGGGGGCTGGTCAGCTGCTCGAGGGCGACCCGGGCGTTCCCCGGGTCGGTCGGGGATGGCACCCCGAGCGGCCGGTAGACGTCCTGGGCGTGGATGACCAGGTGACTCAGCGGCGCCTCGACGGGTGCGCCGGGCACGGAGAAGGTGCGGTGCTCGGTCTTCCGCAGGCCGGCGACCACCTCGGCCGGTGTCCGTGTGTCCGTGGTCGCCCAGCGGTCGGCGGCGCGGTCGAAGTCGAATCCGGCGCGCAGCATCATCAGCAGGAACCGGGGTGCCGAGAGCTCGTACGGCATGAGCAGGTGCACGACGAGGTCTCGCACCGCCCAGCCGGCGCACAGGCTGGGGGTGTCCCACTGCTCCTCGTCGAGCCCGTCGAGCACGTGGAGCAGTCGGGTGCGCTCGGTCTGGACGCGCGCGTCCACGTCCTGCTTGATCTCGGTCACCTGGATCCCTCTCGTTGCCCTTGCCGGCCCGCCGACGCCGAGTCCTCGCCGTCCAGTGGAAGGACGGCCGTCGGTGCCAGGAGTCATCGCTGGCGCGAGTCTCACCCGTACAGGGGATCCGTACCGGCCGCGCCACGCACGGACTCACGCACATCTGGCACACCCGCTGGTGGCAGCCGCTGCTCGCCGGCGCGCTGCGGGTGGTCGCCGCGGCGCTGTGGACGGGCGTCGACTCGGGCCGGCCCCACTGGCGGCCCCGGCGACGGCGGTGGGACCGGGCGCCGCTGCTGGTCGTCGCGTCCTACGGCTGCGTCGCCTGGCTCGCCGCCTCCGGTGCCGGCGAGTCCACCCGGCTGCCAGCGGCCTGTTCCTGCTCGTCGCCTCGCCGCTGCTGCTCGGCCTGGTGCTGACCGGCTGCCTCCTGCCCCTCCCCCGCCACCGGCCCCGGTCCTCGAGGGCTGGGAGTGGCTGCTCTGGTGCCCGGTGCTGCTGGCTGCCGCGTGGGCCCCGGCCCGCCGCGCCGCGGTCGGCGTGGGGGTGGTGTCCCTGGTGGCCCGGGCCCGCGCGGGGACCGTGCCGGGCCGAGGTCAGCCGGCGCGCGTCATCGTGGACTCGTAGCCGCCGCCGGGCCAGCGCCAGGCGCCCTCGTTGACCGTGCCGTCGGGGCTCCAGCGCCCCTCGTAGCGGGCCGGGGAGTCGGTGCCGCCGAACCAGATCCGGAGGACGTCGTCCTCGACCCGGTAGGTGTACTCGAGCAGCTCCCCGCCGGCTCCGAAGTAGTGCGAGCGCAGCTCGCCGGCGGCCTCGTCCCAGCCGATGTACTCCACCCCGCGGGTGGGGTCGTCGCCGCGCAGGTCCACGTGCTGGACCAGCCAGTTGCCGCCGTCCATCCACTCGTAGCGGACCTCCCCGCGCGGGCCGCCGGGGCCCGAGACGGTCCAGGTGCCGACGAGCCGGTCGAGGCTGCGCAGCGCCGCCGTGCGGGCCTCGGGGGCGGTGGGGGTGCTCGGGTCGGGGTCCATGGTCGCCTCCTGGGTGGGCGGGGCCGGGCGCCGTCGCGGGGCCACACGGGGAGGACCGCCCGGCGGCCCGTCCCTCATCGGTGGAACCCGGGGAGGGTTCCGAGACCGTGCCGCGCCGACGGCGGCTACGGTCCCCCGCTGTGACCGCCGTCGCACCGCGCCTGTCCCGGGGCACCCACCTCGGCTACGCCCTGGGCTCGATCGGGACGGCGGCCTTCGGCACGGTGCCCGGCCTGCTGCTGCTCCACTACCTGACCGACGAGCTGGGCGTCGCCGCCGGGCTGGCCGGGCTGGTGGTGTTCGCGCCCAAGGCCTGGGACGTGCTGCTCAACCCGTGGGTCGGCAGCCGCTCGGACCGGACGGCGGGCCGCTGGGGGCCGCGCCGGCCGTGGATGCTGGCCGGCGGGCTCGCCCTGCCGCCGCTGTTCGTCCTCGTGTTCGCCGGCCCCGGCGCCCCGCCCGCGGCGGCCGCGGCGTGGGTGGCGGTCACCTTCCTGCTCGCCGCGACCGCCTACGGCTGCTTCCAGGTGCCCTACGTGGCCCAGCCGGCCGAGATCACCGACGACCCCGGCGAGCGGTCGACGCTCATGTCCTGGCGGGTGGCCGCGCTGGCGCTGGGCATCCTGCTCGCCGGCGCCGGCGCGCCCGCGGTGGTCGACCTGGCCGGCGGCGGGCGAGCCGGGCACCTGGCCATGGCGGTCTTCGTGGCGGTGCTGCTGGCCGCCGGGATGCTCGGCGCCGTGGCCGGCACGCGGCGGGCGCCCACCCTCACCCGCGTCGGGAGCGAGGGGCGCCTGGGCGCCACGCTCGTCGTCGCCTGGCGGTCCCGGCCGTTCCGGGTGCTGCTCACCGGCTTCGTCGTCCAGGCGCTGGGGATCGGGGTGATGCTCGCCGGCGTCCCCTACTACTCCGAGCACGTGCTCGGCGACGCCGCGGCCGGCTCGGTGCTGTTCGCCGCGCTGGTGGGCCCGGCGATCCTCGTCATGCCGCTGTGGCTGCGGGTGAGCCGGCGGCTGGGCAAGCGCACCGGGCTGCTGGTGTCCTCGGCGCTGTTCGCGGCCGGGGCCGGGGCGCTCGCGCTGGTCGGCACCGGCGGCACCGGGCCGGCCGTCGCGCTGGTCGTGCTGGTCGGGGTCGGCTACGCGGGCATGCAGATGTTCCCGCTGGCGATGCTCCCCGACGTCGTCGCCGCCGACGAGGCCGCCTCCGGCCGCCGGCGGGCCGGCGTCTTCACCGGCGTGTGGACGGCGGCCGAGACGCTCGGTCTCGCCGTCGGGCCGGGCCTGCTCGGGCTGCTGCTCGCCGCGGCCGGCTACGTCTCCTCCACCGGCGGCGACGCCGTCCAGTCCGGCGGCGCGGTGCTCGCCGTCCGGCTGGGCTTCACCGTCGTCCCGGCGCTGTTCGTGCTGGCCAGCCTGCCGGTGCTGGCCCGCTACCGGCTCCACCCCGTCCCCGCCCGGCCCCAGGAGGTCCCCGCGTGACGCCGCAGGAGGTGCTGGCCGAGCTCACCGCGCTGCAGGCCGGCGACGTGCCCACCCACGGGGGCTCGACGATGGCCTACGTCTACGACTCCGGGCTGGCCGGCGTCGAGGACCTCGCCGCGGCCGCGCAGGCCGCGTTCCAGTGGACCAACGCGCTCGACCCGACCGCCTTCCCCAGCGTCGCCCGCATCGAGGACGACCTGGTGGGCGCGGCGGCCGACCTGCTCGGCGGCGGGCCGGCGACGGTCGGCACGGTCACCAGCGGCGGCACCGAGAGCTGCCTGCTGGCGGTGCTGGCCGCCCGCGAGCGGTGGCGGGCGCGCGGCGGCACCGGGCGGCCGCGGCTGGTCCTGCCGGTCACCGCGCACGCCGCGTTCCGCAAGGCCGCGCACCTGTTCGACCTCGAGGTGGCCGACGTCGCCGTCGACCCGGTCACCTGCCGGGCGCTCCCCTCCGCGGTGGCGGACGCCCTCGACGCCCGCGCCGCGCTGCTGGTCGTCAGCGCGCCGTCCTACCCGCACGGCGTGCTCGACCCCGTCGGCGAGGTGGCCGCCCTGGCCGCCGCCGCGGGCGTCCCCTGCCACGTCGACGCCTGCATCGGCGGCTGGGTGCTGCCCTTCCTCGACGACGTCCCGGAGCCCTTCGACCTGTCGGTGCCCGGCGTGACCTCGCTGTCGGTGGACCTGCACAAGTACGGCTACGCGCCCAAGGGCGTCTCGGTGCTGCTCACCGCCGAGCCCGAAATGCGGCAGGGGCACTGGTTCAGCACCGCCGGCTGGCCCGGCTACCCGGTGGTCAACCCGACGCTGGCCGGCACCCGCCCGGCCGGGCCGATGGCCGCCGCGTGGGCGGTGCACCGGTGGCTGGGCCGCGACGGCTACGCCGACCTGGCGCGGGCCACCAGGGCGGCCACGGTGGCGCTCGCCGAGGGCGCGGCGGCGATCCCCGGCCTGCGGGTGGTCGGGACGCCGGTGGCCACGCTGGTCGCGCTGGCGCAGGACGGCCCGGACGGCGTCGACGTGCTCAACCTCGCCGACGAGGCCACCGCCCGCGGCTGGCTGCTGCAGCCGCAGCCGCCGTTCGCCCAGCCCGGCGGCGCGGACCTGCCGGCCACGCTGCACCTCACCGTCACCGGCGCCACGGCCGGCCGGGTGGACGCCCTGCTCGCCGACCTCGCCGACGCCGCCCGGGCGGCCGCGGCGCTGCCCCCGCCGGTGGCCGACCCGGCCCTGGTGGCGGCGGCCGCCACCATCGACCCCGCGGCGCTCACCGTCGCCGAGGTCGACGCGCTGCTGGAGGTCGCCGGTGTCGGAGGCGGCCGGCTGCCCGAGCGGATGGCGCCGGTGCACGCCCTGGTGGCCGCCCTCCCCCGCCCGGTGGCCGAGCGGCTGCTCGCCGGCGTCCTCGACCTGGTCTACCGGCCCCGCCGGGCGGCGCTCAGCGGGTGACGCCCTGCTCCCGGGCGCAGGCGGCCACGGCCTCGGCGACCGCGGTGGCCACCCGCCGGTCCAGCGGGCTGGGCACCACGTGGCCGGGCGCGAGGTCGTCGCCGACGACGCCGGCGATCGCCTCGGCGGCGGCCAGCTTCATCTCCTCGGTGATGGCCGTCGCGCCGGCGTCGATGGCGCCGCGGAACACCCCGGGGAAGGCCAGCACGTTGTTGATCTGGTTGGGCAGGTCGCTGCGCCCGGTGGCGACGACGGCGGCGTGGCGCGCGGCCATCTCCGGGTCGACCTCCGGCGTCGGGTTGGCCAGGGAGAACACGATGCAGCCGGGCGCCATCGAGGCGATCGCGGCCTCGGGCACCGAGCCGCCGGACAGGCCGAGGTAGACGTCGGCACCCTCGAGCGCGCCGGTCATCGTGCCCGCGTACCCCGAGCGGTTGGTGTTCTCGGCGACCCAGCGCTTCACCGGCGTCAGGTCCTCGCGGCCGGTGTGCAGCACGCCGCGGGAGTCGGCGACGCAGATGTCACCGACCCCGGCGCCGAGCAGGATCTTCGTGCAGGCGATGCCCGCCGCGCCGGCGCCGGCCACGACCACCCGGAGGTCGGCCAGGGTGCGGCCGGTGACCCGGGCGGCGTTGCGCAGCGCGGCGAGCACGACGATCGCCGTCCCGTGCTGGTCGTCGTGCATGACCGGCACGTCGAGCCGCTCGCGCAGCCGGTCCTCGACCTCGAAGCAGCGCGGGGCGCTGATGTCCTCGAGGTTGATCCCGCCGAACGACGGCGCGATCGCGGCGACGGTCTCGACGATCTCGTCGACGTCGGTGGTCGACAGCACGATCGGCACCGCCGACAGCCCGGCGAACTCGCTGAACAGGCAGGCCTTGCCCTCCATCACCGGCAGCGCCGCGGCCGGGCCGATGTCGCCCAGGCCCAGGACGGCGGTGCCGTCGGAGACCACCGCGACCACCCGCGGGGCCCAGGTGAACCGGCGGGCCAGCGCGGGTTCCGCGGCGATCGCGCTCGAGACGCGGGCGACGCCCGGGGTGTAGGTGAGCGCGAGGTCCTCGCGGGTCTCGATCGGCCGGGTAGGGCGCACCGCGAGCTTGCCGCCCTCGTGCACGGCGAACGCCGCGTCCCCGCTGAAGCGGTCGGCACTGTCCCCGGCGGAGCCCGTCGCTGCGCTCATGGCCTCGACAGGGTAGTGCTGTGACCTCCGTCGCCCGGCCGCCGACCCCCGCGCGGGGCAGGGGGCTCGCTACCGTGCGGCCGTGGAGATCCGAGAACTCGCCGTCCCGGACAGCTACGTCCTCGACCTGGTGCCGCACGGGGACGACCGGGGGCGGTTCACCGAGTGGTACCGCGCCGACGTGCTCGCCGCCGCCACCGGGTGGGCGCTGCCGCTGGCCCAGGCCAACCACAGCGTCTCGGCGCGCGGCGTGCTGCGCGGCGTGCACTTCGCGCTCGTGCCGCCGGGGCAGGCCAAGTACGTGTACTGCCCGGCGGGACGGGTGCTCGACGTCGTCGTCGACGTCCGGGTCGGCTCGCCCACCTTCGGCGTCTCCGACGCCGTCCTGCTCGAGGCGGAGCAGCCGCGCGCGGTCTTCCTCGCCGAGGGCCTCGGCCACGCCTTCCTCTCCCTCGAGGACGGCTCGTCGGTCACCTACCTGGTCTCCTCGGGCTACTCCCCGGGCCGCGAGTTCGGCGTCTCGCCGACGGACCCCGAGCTCGGCCTGCCGTGGCCGGACGACGTCGAGGTCCGGCTCTCGGACAAGGACCGGGCCGCGCCCACCCTGGCGCAGGCCCGCGAGCAGGGCATCCTGCCGACGATGGAGGAGTGCCGCGCCTGGTACGCGCAGCAGCGCGCCGGCGCCTAGCCGGCGGGGGCCCCGGCCAGCCGGCCGGGGCGCGGGTGCAGCCGGAGGACGACCCGGCCCACGGCGACCGCGGGCCCGTAGGCCCGGCTGTCGTCGGTCACCAGCGGGTTGTCCCCGCGGACGTCGACGGCGCCGCCGTCGAGCAGCCGGTGCACCCGCTTGACCACCAGCAGGTCCGGGCGGGCCGGGAAACGGGCCAGCACGACGTCGCCCACCCGGGCCCGGCCGCGCCGCAGCCGGCGGACCAGCAGCCGGTCACCGTGCCGGACCGTCGGCGTCATCGAGGGGCCGGTGACCCGCGCGAGGACCCACACCGCGGGCAGCGGCGGGACGGGACGCTCGCCCGTGTGAGGGGTGATCACCGCGAGTAGGGTCGCAGACGACCAGATCCCGCGACATCGGAGGTAGGCACATGCTGCTCAGCCGCGTGTTCGCCGCCATGGAGGCCACCGCGCACTGCGACCTCCCGTGCGGCGTGTACGACCCGGCCCAGGCCCGCATCGAGGCGGAGTCCGTCAAGGCCATCCAGGAGAAGTACCAGGCCAGCGACGACGAGGTCTTCAAGCAGCGCTGCGTGCTCATCAAGGAGCAGCGCTCGGACCTGGTGAAGCACCACCTGTGGGTCCTGTGGACCGACTACTTCAAGCCGCCGCACTTCGAGAAGTACCCGCAGCTGCACGAGCTGTTCAACAAGGCCACCAAGCAGGCCGGCGCCGCGGGCGGCAAGGGCAGCATGGACCCGGCCGAGGGCCAGAAGCTCCTCGACTACATCGCCGAGATCGACCGGATCTTCTGGGAGACCAAGGCCGCGGCCTGACGAAGGACCTCCCTGCCCCCACCCCTCGCACGCTCGCGGCGGGCCCCTGCAGGGAGGCCGCACACCACGTCCCGACGGCCGGTGGGCACCCGCCCACCGGCCGTCGGCGTCCCCGGGACCGATGAGTCCCGCCGCCCCGCCCGGTCTGCACCCCGCCACCCCAGACCCGAGGAGACGCGATGGCCGTCCGGCTCAACCCCTACCTGCACTTCTCCGGCAACGCCCGCGAGGCGATGGAGCGCTATCGCTCCGTCTTCGGCGGGAACCTGGACGTCATGACCTTCGGCGACGTCGGCGGCGGGGGCGACCAGTTCCCCGACGACGGCGTCATGCACGCCTTCCTGCGCACCGAGCACGGCCTGGAGCTCATGGCCTCCGACGGCCACGACCCCGACGCCGGCGGGCCGGACAAGGTGTCGGTCTCGCTGTCCGGCGACGACACCGAGACCCTGACCCGCTGGTTCGAGCAGCTCGCCGAGGGCGGGCAGGTCGACGTCCCGCTCGAGAAGCAGGTGTGGGGCGACACCTTCGGCCAGGTGACCGACCGGTTCGGGATCCGCTGGCTGGTGAACGTCACCACCCCGGCCGTCTGACGCCGCGACCCGCCCACCGGCCTCCCCGGCGGGTGGACGGGCCACCCGGCCGCCCCCGGTACCGTCGGACCTCGATGCGCATCGACCGGGCCGGGTGGCCCTTCATCACCGGACCCCTGGCCCCGGCCGCGCTGCTGGCCGCTGCCGGCGCGGCCCGCGGGCGCCGCTGGGCGCGGCTCGCCGCGTGGCCGTTCCTCGCCCTGTCGGCCTACATGGTCCTGTTCTTCCGAGACCCCGAGCGCGCCTGCGACCGCGAGGAGCCGCCGGCCGACGTCGTCCTCTCCCCCGCCGACGGCGTGGTGATGGTCGCCGGCGAGCCGCAGGAGGGGGTCGCGCCCCAGCCCGAGCCCGAGGGCGGGTGGCAGCAGGTCAGCGTCTTCCTCTCGGTGGTCGACGTGCACGTCAACCGCTCGCCCTACCGCGGCGAGGTCGTCGAGAGCTCCTACCGCAGGGGCAGCTTCCTGGCCGCCTACCGCGCCGAGTCGGCGCACCGCAACGAGCGCAGCGAGCTGTGGCTGCGCGAGGACCACCCGGAGGGCGAGCGCACCGTCGTCTTCCGGCAGCTGGTCGGCGTGCTGGCCCGCCGCATCGTCACGCGCACCGGCGTCGGCCGGCGGCTGGCCACCGGCGAGCGCTTCGGCCTGATGAAGTTCGGCTCCCGGATGGACGTCTTCGTCCCGGCCGGCTGCACGCTCACCGTGCGGAAGGGGCAGCGGGTGCGCGGCGGGGAGACCGTCATCGCCCGCTGGCCCGCCGCGGGCTGAGGGGCCCGCTGTGCCCAGTACCGCCTCGGGAGAGGGGCGGCCGACCCCCACGCGGCGCACGGCCACGGTCGAGTTCGTCCGCGGGTCGGTGCGCGGCAGCCGCCGGCGCGCGCTGGCGACCCTGCCCAGCCTGTTCACCCTGGGCAACATGATGTGCGGCTTCGCCGCCATCCTCGTGTCCATCCGCGGCCAGTACACGCTCGCCGCGGTGCTCATCGGCCTGTCGGTGCTGTTCGACATCACCGACGGCGCCGTCGCCCGGCTGGTCGGCGCGGTGAGCGCCTTCGGCCTGCAGTTCGACTCGCTGGCCGACCTGGTGTCCTTCGGCCTGGCCCCCGCGCTGCTGGCGTTCACGCTGTTCTCCGAGGGCCGCGACGAGTGGGACCCGCTGGGCTGGGTCGTGTGCTTCCTCTGGGTGGCGTGCGCCGCGATCCGGCTGGCCCGCTTCAACACCACCATCGACCCGACGGCGGACAAGCGGTACTTCACCGGCATGCCCAGCCCCGGCGCGGCCGGCGTCGTGCTGGCCTCGGTGTTCGCCTTCGGCGACCAGATGCAGGGCCGCGACCGGCTGTGGGTGCTGCTCATCGTGGCCGTCCCGGCGCTGCTCATGGTCAGCACCGTTCGGTTCCGCTCGTTCCGCTCGCTGGTCAGCCCGAAGAGCGGCCGGCCCTACGGCCTGGTCGCCGCGGCGGTCGCGCTGGTGATCGGCTTCGCCACCGTCCCCGTCGTCACCGGCTGCGTGCTCGCCTACGGCTACCTGCTGGCGCCGGTCCTGGTCCCCCTGCTGTCCCCCCTCGCCCGGCTGGTGCCGGCCCGCCTCCGTGAGGTGCTGACGTGACGGTCCGCCCGATCCGTCCCGACGACGTCCCCGCGGTGGTCGGCCTGGTGCGCGAGCTCGCCGAGTACGAGGAGGCGGCGCACGAGGTGCGGCTCACCGAGGAGCAGCTGCACACCGCGCTGTTCGGCGACTCCCCCGCGCTGTTCGGGCACGTCGCCGAGCGCGACGGCGCCGTCGTCGGGACGGCGCTGTGGTTCCTCAACTTCTCCACCTGGCGCGGCACGCACGGGATCTACCTCGAGGACCTCTACGTGCAGCCGCGGCACCGCGGCAGCGGCCTGGGCCGGGAGCTGCTGCGCACGCTGGCCGCCACCTGCGTCGAGCGCGGCTACGACCGGCTGGAGTGGTCGGTGCTCGACTGGAACGAGCCCTCGATCGCGTTCTACCGGGCCGCCGGCGCGGTCCCGATGGACGAGTGGACGGTGTTCCGGCTCACCGACCGGGCACTGGCCGGTTTCGCGGCCGACCGGCGCGATGCGGCAGGCTGACGCGGTGACCATCGAGCGCGGCCCCGCGGAGTGCTGGCTGACCGACATGGACGGCGTCCTCGTGCACGAGGGCCAGGCCCTCCCGGGCGCCGCCGAGTTCCTCGCCCGGCTGGTGGACCAGGACCGCCGCTTCCTCGTCCTGACCAACAACTCGATCTTCACCCCGCGCGACCTGTCCGCCCGGCTGTCGCGCTCGGGCCTGCAGGTGCCCGAGACCTCCATCTGGACCTCGGCCCTGGCGACGGCGGACTTCCTGTCCACCCAGCTGCCCGGCGGCTCGGCCTACGTCATCGGCGAGGCGGGGCTGACCACCGCCCTGTACGAGGCCGGTTACACCCTCACCGACACCGACCCGGACTTCGTCGTCCTCGGCGAGACCCGCACCTACTCGTTCGAGGCGATCACCCGGGCGATCCGGCTGATCGGCACCGGCGCGCGGTTCATCGCCACCAACCCCGACGTCACCGGGCCCTCGCCGGAGGGGCCGCTGCCGGCCACCGGGTCGGTCGCGGCGATGATCACCGAGGCGACCGGCGCCAAGCCCTACTTCGTCGGCAAGCCCAACCCGATGATGTTCCGCAGCGCGATGAACCGGATCGACGCGCACTCGGAGAGCACGGTGATGGTCGGCGACCGGATGGACACCGACGTCGTCGCCGGCATCGAGGCGGGCCTGGAGACGATCCTCGTGCTCACCGGCTCGACCACCGCCGCCGACGTCGGCCGCTTCCCGTTCCGGCCCAGCCGGGTCCTCGACTCGATCGCCGACGTCGTCGACCTCGTCGTCTAGCGCCCGGTCGTCTAGCGGTCCAGGAAGGCCAGCCGCGCCTCGGGCGTGAACAGCAGGTACAGCTCGGCGACCGCCAGCACGATCAGCGGGATGCCCAGCAGCGGCTGGCCGCCGGGGAACGCGGTGCTGTAGCCGAACAGCCCGAGCAGGATCTGCAGGACGACGACCGGTCCCCGCGCCCACCCCGACAGCCGCCGCAGGCCCACGGCGGCCGCGGCCAGGACGGCGCCGAAGATGCCGACGTAGACCACCTCGGCCAGCGCGCGGGCCACGCTGTCGGGGTCGCTGGTGAGGGTCAGCCACAGGATGACCAGCGCCCCGCCGATCAGCAGGGCCGCCTCGATCGCGGCCACCAGCGCCGCCCGGACGACCGCGGGCGGGGCCTCCGGCCGACCCGGCCGCGGCGGTCGGGCGGAGGGCTGCGCGGCGCCGCCGAGGAGCCGCTCGGCCCGGCTGGGGCGGCGGGTCGCGTCCTCGTCCGTCACAGGAGCGAGGCTACGCGTCACCGGTCACGCGAGGTCCCGTCCGTGCCCGTCGGGCGGCCGGGTGCTGGCTAGCCTGACCCCATGCGTGCGCTCGTGGTGGCCAACCCCGCGGCGACGACGACCACCGGGCGGGTCCGGGACGTGCTGGTCGGCGCGCTGGCCAGCGAGCTCAAGGTGGACCTCGCCGAGACGACCCACCGCGGGCACGCCCGGGAGCTGGGCCGGCAGGCGCTGGCCGACGGGATCGACGTCGTCGTCGCGCTCGGCGGGGACGGCACCGTCAACGAGGTGGTCAACGGTCTGCTGGCCGACGGGCCGGGTGAGCACGTGCCGACGCTGGCCGTCGTCCCCGGCGGCTCGACCAACGTCTTCTCCCGGGCCCTGGGCCGCTCCCGCGACCCGGTCGAGGCCACCGGCGAGATCCTCGACTCGCTGCGCGCCGGGCGCACCCGCCGCGTCTCCCTCGGCACCGCCAGCGCCACCGGCACCAGCACCGCGCCCGCGCGCGGGGTCGACCCGGGCGTCGCGACCGCCGTCGCCGAGGTCGACGCCGCGGCCGACCCCGGCTGGACCGATCCGCGCTGGTTCGTCTTCGCCGCCGGCCTGGGCTTCGACGCCGACGTCATCGCCCGGGTGGAGGCGCAGCGGGCGCGCGGCCGCCGCTCCACCGGGGCGCTCTACGTCCGGGAGGCCACCCTCGCGTTCGTCCTCGGCCGCGAGCGCCGCCGTCCCGCCGTGACGCTGTGCGTCCCGGGCTCGCCCGACCTCGACGGGCTGTTCCTCTGCCTGGTGTCGAACGTCAGCCCGTGGACCTACCTGGGCTCCCGGCCGGTCAACCCGAGCCCCGAGGCCTCCTTCGAGGCGGGCCTCGACGTGTTCGCCCTGGGCCGGATGGGCGTGCTGCGGATGCTGCACACCACCCGGCAGGTGCTGGCCCGCCGCCCCGACGCGCGCGGCCGCGGCGTGCACCGCCTGCACGACCTGGCCGGCTTCGAGCTGCGGGCGTCGCGCCCGCAGGGCTGGCAGCTCGACGGCGACCACCTCGGGACGGCGACCGGGCTGCGCGTGCGGTCGGTGCCGTCGGCGCTCTCCGTCATCGCCTAGCGCGCGGGCCCCTCACGGCGCCCGGAGGACACGCCTCGGGAGCTGTGTCGTGCACCACCGCGCCGCCGAGTGGCGCCCCTAGCACGCCCGTGGTGAGCTTGCTCACGAGGGGTCGACCCAGGGCCCCGGTGCGCTTGACACGAGTTCCTCAGGTGAAAACATCGCGAGAGGAACGCAACCTGCCGGTAACAAGCGGTGGGCGGTCGCTGGAACGAGGCGCTGGGCAACCGGTGTCGCGCCCGCGCATGCGGCCCGATGTCAGCGATCTGCGAGCAATGTAGTCGACACCGAGGAGTGCACAGACATGGACTGGCGCCACCGCGCGCTCTGCCGGGACGAGGACCCGGAGCTGTTCTTCCCCATCGGGACGACCGGCCCCGCCCTCGTGCAGATCGAGCAGGCGAAGGCGGTCTGCCGCCGCTGCTCGGTCGTCGAGTCCTGCCTCGACTGGGCCCTGCGCTCGGGTCAGGACTCCGGCGTGTGGGGCGGGCTGTCCGAGGACGAGCGGCGTGCTCTCAAGCGCCGTCAGTCCCGCACCCGCGTCCGCGCCTGACGCAGCAGTTGCCGGCACCCGCCGGCCGAGCAACGGCGCGAGGCCGGTCCCCCGGGCGGGGACCGGCCTCGCGCCGTTTCGGCGACGACTGCCTGCCGGCCGACACCGCGACGGGCACTCCCTAACGGCGGGGGTGCCCCGCCCCGGGCAGCTCGAGGACCACCTCGGTGCCCGGCCGGCCGGGACCCGGCGGCTCCTCCGGCGTCCGCATGAGCAGCGACCCGCCGAGCTCGCTGCTCACCAGCGTCCGCACGATCTCCAGGCCCAGGCCGTCGCTCCGCGCCGGGTCGAACCCCTCCGGCAGCCCCTGGCCGTCGTCGCGGACGCGCACCACCAGGTCGTCGCCGTCGCGCTCGGCCACCAGCTCGATCGAGCCGGGCTGGCCGTCGGCCGGGAAGGCGTGCTCGGCGGCGTTGTGCAGCAACTCGGTGACCGCCATGACCAGCGGCGTCGCGGTGGCCGCGGGCAGCTCGCCGAAGGCGCCCACCCGCCGGGTGCGCGCCGCCGGGCCGATCGAGGTGAGGTCGCCGAGCATCGGCAGCACCTGGTCGAGCACGTCGTCGACGTCGACCACGTCCTCCCGGCTGCCCGCCAGCGTCTCGTGCACGACGGCGATCGAGGCCACCCGCCGCACCGACTCCTCCAGCGCCGCCCGCGCGGCCGGCTCGGTCATCCGCCGGGCCTGCAGCCGCAGCAGCGCGGCGACCGTCTGCAGGTTGTTCTTCACGCGGTGGTGGATCTCGCGGATCGTCGCGTCCTTGGTCAGCAGTGCCCGGTCGCGGTCGCGCAGGTCGGTGACGTCCCGGACCAGCACCAGCGCGCCCTCCTCGGCGCCCGGCGCCTGCAGCGGCAGCGCGCGCACCAGCAGCGTCGCCGACCGCCCCACGACGTCGGTCGGGTCGGGGAAGCGCCCGGCCACGGCGGCGGCGATGGTGGCCGCGACCGCCTCCCCCGCCACCCGGTCCGACGACGCCGCCCGCGTCACCTTCGCCAGGTCCGTGCCGAACAGGTCGCCGGTCACCCCGAGCCGCCGGTAGGCCGACAGGGCGTTGGGGCTGGCGTAGACGGCGCGGCCGGCCGCGTCCAGGCGGACCAGCCCGTCCCCCACCCGCGGGCTCATCTCGGCGTCGAGCAGCTTCTCCGGCGGGAAGGTGCCGGCCGAGACCATGAGGCAGAGGTCGGCGGCGATGTCGAGGTAGGTCAGCTCCAGCGTCGACGGCGACCGGGTCACCGCGAGGTTGGTGTCCTTGGCCAGCACCGCGACGACGACGCCGTCGTGCCGCACCGGGATGACCTCGCGCCGTCGCGGGCTCGTGCCCGACCAGTCCGGCTCCCCCTCGGTCACCGGCCGGCCCTCGCGGTGCGCCAGCCGGAACGGGTCGGCGTCGGGGCCGTCGACCTCGCTGCCGACCAGGTCCTCGGGCTGGCTGGTCGGCGCGGTGAGCGGGCGCACCTGGGCCACGCACCACCACGCGCCGGTGCGCAGCGGCACCCACAGGGTGAGGTCGGCGAAGGCCAGGTCGGCCAGCAGCTGCCAGTCGGCCACCAGGCGGCGGGCGTGCTCGACCTGCGACGGGGCGGTCGCCGCGCCGCGGTGCAGGCGCTCGGAGAGGGTGCTCATCGGTCCCGAGGGTAGGTCGGGCGCCCGCCTAGGCTGGGCACCCGTGGCCGCACCGTCCCTCGTCCCCCCGCCCGTGACCGTCGACGACGCCGTCCCCGCCGACTGGCCGGCCATCGCGGCGCTGACCGTCGGCGTCTACCGGGACGAGCGGCTGGCCTCCGACGAGTACCTGCCGCAGCTGGCCGACGTCGCGGGCCGCGCCGCCCGGTCGCAGCTGGTGGTCGCCCGTGACGGGGACCGGGTCGTGGGCGCGGTGGCGCTGGTGCTCGACGGCGACTTCGGGGAGGTCACCGAGTCGCCGGAGGAGGCGGCGTTCCGGATGCTCGTCGTCGCCCCGGAGGCGCGCGGCCGCGGCGTCGGGGAGCTGCTGGTGACCGAGTGCCTGCGCCGGGCCCGCGCGGCCGGCAAGCGGCGGATGCTGCTCTCGACGGACCCGGTGATGGCCGCCGCGCACCGGCTCTACGCCCGGCTCGGCTTCACCCGGCTGCCCGGGCGCGACTGGGCGCCGCGCCCCGGCATCGACCTGCTGGTCTACGCCCGCGACCTCTGACCGGCTGCCCTCAGCGCCGGGCCCGGGCCGGGCCGCTGCGGGACCGGGCGGGCCGGCGCGGTGCGGGCGCGGCCGCCTCCGGCGCGGGCACCTGCACGCCGGCCGCGGCGGCGAGGGCGTCCAGGTCGTCGAGGATGTCGCGGAGCAGCACGTCGACGTCCGGGAGCAGCTCGGCGCACGACACCAGGCCCCAGTCCAGGCGGTCGAGGTAGCTCTGCACCGTGATGTTGAGGCCCTGCCCCTCGACGATCGTCGAGACCGGGAAGTAGTGCTCCAGCCGCGCGCCCGCGGCGTAGAGCGGCGTGCGCGGACCCGGCACGTTGGAGATGACGAGGTTGCCCGGGCTCAGGCGGGAGCCCAGCCGCAGCCGGGCGCTGAGCCGCATCGCCCGCGCGAAGACCGCCGGCGGCGGGAACTCGGCGAAGTCGGTGAGCCGCTCGGCCGGCAGCGCGGAGAAGATCTCCTTGCTGCTGCTCATCGCCTCGTGCACGCGCCGGACGCGGCGGACGGGGTCGGGCTCGTCGGTCGGCAGGACGGCCGAGAGCATCGACACCCGGTTGGTCCAGCGGTCGGTCTCCTCCCCCGTCCGCACGGAGACGGGCACCAGCGCCACCAGCGGGTCCGACGGCAGCGCCCCGCGCCGGTCCAGCCAGGTGCGCAGGCCACCGGCGCAGGCGGCCATGACGACGTCGTTGACGGTGGCGCCCAGCGCGGTCTTGACCTGCTTGACGACGTCGAGCGACGTCGACCGGATGGCGAGCTTCCGGTGCGGGGTGATGGGCCCGTTGAACGGCGTGCGCGGCGGCCGGACGCTGGGCACCGGCGGCGGCTGGTCGGGCTCCTCGGGGCGGTGCCGGCCGAGGTTGAGCACGGTGCCCAGCGGCCCGCGCAGGCTGCGGCGGACGTCGTTCGCCGCGCGGACCAGCACCGGGTTGCGCGTGGCCCGGCCGATCTCGCGGGCGCTCCACGCGGCGAGCAGCACCCCGCGCGCCGGCTTGCGGGCGAGGCCGAGCGCCCCGCGCGCGAGCATCTCGAGGTCCCCGGGCGGCCGCTCCGGCGTCCACGGTCCGGCCTCGGGCGGCGTCCGGCTGCCCTCGGGGGTGTCGTCGAGCATCAGCGTCATCAGCTCCACGCCCGAGGCCCCGTCGATGGTGGCGTGGTGGACGATCGTCAGGACGGCGAAGCGGCGGTCGGCCAGGCCCTCGATGACGTAGGACAGCCACAGCGGCTTGCGCCGGTCCAGGGGCCGGGAGACCAGGCGCGCGGCCAGCGCGGCGAGCTGGTCGTCGCTGCCGGGCGGCGGGACGGCCGTGTGCCGGACGTGGAAGTCCAGGTCGAACGCCGGGTCGGCGATCCAGTACGGGTGGTCCAGGCCCAGGGGCACCTCGACCAGGCGCCGGCGCAGCGGCTCGAGCAGGTGCAGCCGCTGCTCCAGCTGCGCCCGCCACGCGTCGTAGGGCCGGTAGCCGGGGTCGTCCGGGCGGGAGTAGATGGACAGGCTCGAGACGTGCCCGAACTGCGCGGACGTCTCGAGGTGCAGGAACGTCGCGTCCAGACCCGACAGCTGCTTCACGTCCGCTGGCCTCCTCGGGGGGACGGCGGGGTGCCGCGCCCCGGCCGTGTGGATCAGTGTGTCAGGGGTCACACTCTCCTGCAGCGGACCGTCGAGGGAGCGAGGACCCGAGATGCAGACGACGGCGCACCGTTCCCGGACACCGGACCGGGAGGTTCCCCCGTGGATCGGGGCGTCCCCGGTGGCGGCGCTGCTCGCCGCGCAGCGGCCGTGGCGCGAGGCGGCGGCGCTGGCCCGCTCCCCGGTGTGGCGGGGGCACGGCGTCCCGCGCGGTGGCGGCCTGCCGGTCCTGCTGGTGCCCGGCTTCCTGGCCGGGGACCCGTCGCTGTCGGTGCTGGAGCGCTGGCTGCGCGCCCGGGGCTACCGGACGTGCACCTCGCAGATCCGGGTCAACGTCGACTGCACCCGCCTGGCGGTGGAGCGCCTGGAGCGCCGCCTGGTCGAGTTCACCGACCGGACGGGCCGGCCGGCGGCGATCGTCGGCCAGAGCCGGGGCGGGCTGTTCGCCAAGCTGGTGGCGATGCGCCGGCCCGACCGGGTCGCCGGGATCGCCACGCTCGGCAGCCCGAACGTCGACCACATGGCGATCAACCCGCTGGTGGCCGCGCAGGTGCGGCTGGTCGCCGCGCTGGGCAGCGCGGGGATGCCGGGGCTCTTCCGCGACGACTGCCTGGACGGCGGGTGCGCCGGGGAGCTGGCCGAGGACCTGGCCCGCCCCTTCCCCGCCGGGGTGCCGTACCTCTCGGTCTACTCGCGCAGCGACTGGGTCGTCGACTGGCACGCCTGCCTGGACCCCGACGCCGAGAACGTCGAGGTCGACTCCAGCCACGTCGGCATGAGCGTGCACCCGGGGGTGTACCGGCTGCTCGGGGACCGCCTGGGCGAGCTGGCCCGCCGGGCGACCTGAGCCGCCGGGACGGCGGTCAGGCGTCGGCGACGGTGGCGATGAGGTCGCCCTCCTGCAGCACCTCGCCCTCGACGACGTGCAGCTCCTGCACGACGCCGGCGCGCTCGGTGAGCACGGGGATCTCCATCTTCATCGACTCGAGGATCACCAGGGTGTCCCCCGCGGAGACCTCGCTGCCCGGGCTCACCAGCACCTTCCAGACGCTGGAGACCATCTCGGCGTGGATCTCCTCGACTGCCACGCGGCACCTCCTCGCTGAGCGGAGCCCCCATCCAAGCACGGGCCCCCGGGACCCGGCCGTCGCTCACGAACCGGGCGCGAGGTCCCCCTCGGCCAGCCGGTGCAGCACCGCGCAGACCTCCTCGCCGTCGTGCGGGACGCCGGTCTCGGGCAGCCCGGACAGCGCGGCGGCGGCCGCCCGCGCGGCGGTGGCGGTGTCGGGCGCCCCGGCGCTCACGGTGGCCAGCAGGGCGTCGTACCAGCCGTCGAGCCGGTCGCCCGGGTCGTAGCCGCTGACCGCGACCACCTCCGTCCGCCCGGCCGTGCCGCGCAGCCGGCCCGCCGAGGGCAGGGTGCCGGTCACCCGGCCGGCCCGACCCGGCGGCAGCGTCGAGCGCAGCTGGACGGCGACCGCGGCCCGCGGCGGGTGCTCGTCGGGGGTGCGGCGGCGCGGCGCACGGCGGCCCACCGCCGCGGCCAGCGCGAGGTCGACCGCGTCCACCCGGTGCGCCCGCTCGAGCACGGCCATGTCGAGCGAGAAGCCGGCCGCGACCTCCCCCAGCTCGCCGTCCTCGGCGACGCCGACGGTGACCAGCCCGCGCCAGCCGACCTCGGCCAGCCGCTTGGCGCCGGGCGGCACGTCGCCGGTGGGGTCGGGCGTCCAGGACACCCGGGCGATGCCCGCCGCCCGGTCGCGGGCGACCGCCGTCGGGAAGCGCAGCCCGTCCTCGGTGACGACGGCGAGCAGGCCGTGCTCGCTGGCCGGCTCCACGCCGTCGCCGCCGAGCCGCTCGAGCACCTCGGCGGGCGGGCCGACCCAGGTGAGCCCCGCGGCGGCGACCTCCCCGGCCAGCGCGGCGTTGCCGGCCAGCGCCGGCGGCACGGGCAGCACGGCGCGGGCACCGCTGCGGCGGGCGGCCTCCACGATCCGGTCGACGGCGAGGTAGGACTCCGCCGCGGGCGCCGGGCCGAGCAGCACCGCGTCGTCGGCCAGGCGCACGTGCCGGGCCGAGCGCTCGGCCTCGGAGTAGACGGCCACCGACTTCACGTCGAGCCGGGAGCAGGCCGCGACGACCGCGCACGCCGCGGGCCCCCGCCCCGCCACGAGCACGCTCTCGATCCCGTGCTGGGCCACGCTCTCCGGCCTCCCGTCCCCGCGCCGGGCCGTCCGCCCGGTCTCCGTGCCATCGTGCCCCGCACCGCCGACACCCACGCCACCGGGCGGGGGCCTCCTCACCCGCTGTGGGACCCTGGGTACGACCTCGGACACTCCGGACCACGACGACGAGAGGAGGGCAGCGATGTCCAAGCGTGGACGCAAGCGGCGCTCCCGCAAGGGGAACAAGGCCAACCACGGCAAGCGCCCCAACGCCTGAGGACGGCCCTGACGGGCCGGACACGACGACGCCCCGCACCCGGAGGACCGGGGCGGGGCGTCGTCGTCGGTACGGGGTCGGTACGGGGTCGTCGGTACGGGTGTCAGTCCTGCTCGGACCAGTCGGTCCGGACGACCTCGGTGCGGACCCTCTCCACGCTGATCTGCGTGCCGTCCTCCTCGAAGGAGACGGTGGTCAGTTGCATCTTGATCCGCTCGCGCAGGCCCGACGGCGTCGGGTCACCGCCGCAGCGGCGGCGGACCAGCGCCTTGAACTCCTGCTCGATGCCGAACTGCCGCAGACACGGGGAGCAGTCCTCGAGGTGCTCGGCGATGACGGCGCGGCGGGCGTCGTCGGTCTCGCGGTCGAGGAACTCGAAGACGTGCGACAGGACGTCGTCGCACGAGGCGATCTCGACCGGACGCTCCTGCTCGGTGCTCACGACCGCCCCTCCTCAACGGCTCCGGCGCGGACGAATCCGCGCTCACGGGCGTAGTCGGCCAGCAGCTTCTGCAGGCCCCGCCGGCCACGGTGCAGCCGGGACATCACCGTGCCGATCGGCGTGCCCATGATCTCGGCGATCTCCTTGTAGGCGAAGCCCTCGACGTCGGCGAGGTACACCGCCAGCCGGAAGTCCTCGGGCAGCTGCTGCAGGGCCTCCTTGATGTCGGAGTCCGGCAGGTGGTCCAGCGCCTCGATCTCGGCCGAGCGCAGCCCGCTGGAGCTGTGCTCCTCGGCCGCGTACAGCTGCCAGTCCTGCACCTGGTCGGTGGGGTACTGCTGCGGCTGCCGCTGCTTCTTGCGGTAGCTGTTGATGTAGGTGTTGGTCAGGATCCGGTACAGCCAGGCCTTGAGGTTCGTGCCCTCGGCGAACTGGTGGAACGCGGAGTAGGCCTTGACGAACGTCTCCTGGACCAGGTCCTCGGCGTCGGCGGGGTTGCGGGTCATCCGCAGCGCCGCCGGGTAGAGCTGGTCGAGGTAGGGCAGCGCGTCCCGCTCGAAGCGGGCGTCGCGCTCCGCGCGGGTCTCGGCGACCTCGGTGCGGCTGCCCCCCTCGCGGGCCTCGGGCACCTCCACCGGAGCCCCGACCACCTGCTCGCGCGGGGTCTCGACCGGCTCGACGGCGGGGTTCCCGCCCGGGGTCTCCTCAGGCACCGACCGTCCTCTCTGCGGCGCCCGGAGGCGGGCTGCCACGTCGGTCGATCCTAGTCGCGCGGCGTCGGGCCGGCCCGGGGGCCGCCGGCGCGGGGCCCGCGTGCGGGCGCTGGAGACGGTGCTGCTCACGGTCCCTGCAACGGCGCCCGCCGGGAGGCTCATTCCCCGGCCGCGGGAAGTCGGCGGCGGTCCGCGCGGCTGCTGGATACAGTCCCCCGCCGTGGCGGCGACCCCCGCGGTGCGGGCCCTGGAGAAGGCCGGGGTGGCGCACACCCTGCACCCCTACGACCCCGAGCACCCCGGCGACCAGGGCCACGGCGAGGCCGCGGTGGCCGCCCTCGGCGCCGACCCGCGCCAGGTGTTCAAGACGCTGGTCACCCGCGTCGACGGCACGCTCACCGTCGCCGTCGTCCCGGTGAGCGGCACCCTCGACCTCAAGGCGCTGGCCGCCGCGGCGGGCGGGCGCAGGGCGGCGATGGCCGACCCGGCCGACGCCGAGCGCACCACCGGCTACGTCCTCGGCGGGATCAGCCCGCTCGGCCAGCGCAAGGCGCTGCCCACCGTGGTCGACGACTCGGCGCTGGGCTTCGCGACGGTGATGGTCAGCGCCGGCCGGCGCGGGCTGCAGGTGGAGCTGCCGCCGGCCGACCTGGTCCGCCTGACCCGCGCCCGCACCGCCCCGATCGGCCGCTGAGGTCCGGCGATCACGGCGCCGTGACCACGATCCGGCCCCGCGGAGTGGTCGCGGCGCCGTGATCGCGGAGAACTCACCGACTACGAGCCGGGGGCGCCGTAGGGGGTGAGCAGCTGGTCGACCGGCGCGGCGTCGTCGGTGAGCACCTGCGCGTCGCCCGCGAGGGCGGCCACCTCCCCGTCGGAGGCGACCTGCCAGGCCGAGTCCTGCGCCAGCAGCGCCCCCGCCAGCGCGGCCTCGTCCAGCGGCCGGTGCGAGGCGACCGCGACGAGGTTGCCGCCGTCCTCTCCGGCCAGCACCGGGGCGCGGGCGAGCAGCAGCACGTGCGGCCACACCGCGCGCATCGTGGCCAGCTCCGCGCGGACGAAGCCCAGCGGCGGGTGGTCGATGAGGTTGGCGACGTACACGCCGTCGTCGGTGAGCGCCCGCTCGACCAGCTCCAGCGCCTCCACGGTGGTCAGCTGCCACGGCACCGACAGGCCGCCGAAGGCGTCGCCGACGACGAGGTCGCGGGTGCCGGCGGGCTCGGCGGCCAGCCCCACGCGGGCGTCGCCGACCCGCACCCGCAGCTGCTGCGAGATCTCCAGGCCCAGCTGCTCGCGGTCGATCGCGACGACGCCGGGGTCGACCTCGAGCACCAGGCTCTCGGTGCCGGGACGGACCTCGGCGAGGTAGCGCGGCACCGTCGCGCCGCCGCCGCCGAGGTGCAGCGCCGACAGCGGCTGCCCCGCGGGGGCCAGGACGTCGGTGACCGCGGCGATCACCCGGACGTACTGGAACTCCAGGTACGTCGGGTCGGCGAGGTCGACGTAGCTGTGCCGCAGCGTGTCCAGCACCAGCACCCGGCCGGTCTCCCGCTCGGGGTCGGCCACCACGCGGGCGCAGTGGTAGGAGGTCTCCTCCTCGCACGGCGTCGGCGCGACCGCCGCCAGCAGCGACCCGGCGACGGCGAGCAGCAGCAGCGCCGTCGGCGCGCGCCCCGCCCCACCCGGCGACCGGTGCCGGAGCAGCAGGAACACGGCGACGCCGGCGACGACGGTCACCAGCCCGGTGCCGACGAGGATGCCGCTGCTGGGGAAGACCGCGACGAGCACGAAGCCGGTGGCGAAGGTGGCCGCGATCCCGCCGAGCGTGCCGATGCCCGACAGCTTCCCGACCACCGACCCGGTCTCGGCCAGGCTGGCCAGCTGCAGCTTCACCACCATCGGCGGCACCGCCGACAGCAGCGTCGCGGGCACCACGATGGCGACGGCGGCCAGCAGCAGCACGGCCCCGGCGTCGGGACCGGTGAGGAACGACCCTGTGAAGCGCACCAGCGGCAGGACGGCGATCACCAGCGCCCCGCCGGCGACCAGCAGCGGCGCGATCAGCCCGCGCGGGTCGCGGCGGTCGGCGGTGGCGCCCCCGGCCCAGGCGCCGACCGCGATCGCGGCCAGCGCGAAGCCGATGACCGCGGTGTTGGTCTGCAGGGTGATGCCCACGTAGGGGGCGATCAGCCGCAGCCCGACGATCTCCAGCACCAGCACCGCGCCGGAGGCGAGGAAGGTGACCCCGGCGGCCACCCAGCCGGGCAGCACGGGCTCGGCGGGCGGCTCGGCGGGCGGGTGGGACGGGACGACGGCGGACGCGCGCTCGCTCAGGGGACGGCTCCTCAGAAGAGCGCGGGCTGGTCGGCCGGGGCGCTGGTGCCCTCGACGCGGGCGACCAGTTCGGCGCCGTTGTTGCGGACGTTGTTCACCGCGGGGCTCACCGGGCGCAGCTCCAGCCCCTCGACCAGCGACGGCGGGGTCGGCTCCGCCAGCGCCTCGACGTCGTCGAGGGCCGGGTCGAGCCAGTCGGCCCAGCGCTCGCGCGGCAGCACCAGCGGCATCCGGTCGTGGATCTCGGCGAGCGCGCCGACGGCGGGCGCGGTGACCACCGTGCAGGTGTAGAGCCGGTCCTCGCCCTTGCCCCACACCTCGTAGAGCCCGGCCATGGCCAGCACCGACCCGTCGGCGGGGGTGATGAAGAACGGCTGCTTGCCGGGCGAGTCGAGCTTCTTCTGCCACTCGTACCAGCCGTCGGCCGGGACCAGGCACCGGCGGGAGCGGGCGGCCGAGCGGAAGGCCGGCTTCTCGGTGAGCGACTCGACGCGGGCGTTGAGCAGCCGGTTGCCGACCGAGACGTCCTTGGCCCAGGAGGGCACCAGGCCCCAGCGGACCGAGCGCAGCTCGCGGTGCCCGGCGCCGGTGGGGCTGCCCTCCGGGTCGCGCTCGCGCTTGGTGCGGACCACGTAGACGTCCTTGGTCGGCGCGACGTTGTAGTCGGCCTGCAGCGGCTCCTGCCCCTCCGCGGTGACGGCCTCGAACTCGACGACGAGGTCCTCGGGACGGCGGGTGGCGGCGTAGCGACCGCACATGGCTGGTCCTCCCCGGCTGTCGGGCCGGCCCGGGACGGGCCCGCGGGACCGACTCTAGGCGGGACCGGGGACAGCGGGAGTGCCCCGCCGGACCCCGGGTAGGCCCGGGGTGCAGACCCCGGCGAGCAGAGACGAGGATCACGCGCGTGACCGCGACCCAGAACCCACCGCAGCAGCAGCCGAAGACCGCGAGCGAGTCCGCCGAGCGGCGCTACGCGACGGTCGACCCCTTCACCGGGGAGACCGAGGAGGAGTTCGACTTCACGCCCACCGAGGCCATCGACGGGATCATCGGGACCGCGCACGCCGCGTACCAGGAGTGGCGGCAGCGCACGGTCGAGGAGCGCGCCGGCGTCGTCCGCCGCGCGGCGGAGCTGATGGACGAGCGCCGCGACGAGCTGGCGGCGCTCGCCACGAAGGAGATGGGCAAGCGCCGCGAGGAGGCCGCGGGCGAGCTGTTCCTGTGCTCGATGATCCTCAACTACTACGCCGACAACGGCCCGGCCTTCCTGGAGCCCACCCCGATCCAGCCGCTGCTGGGCAAGGGCGAGGCCGTCGTCGAGACGCAGCCGGTGGGCGCGCTGCTGGCCATCGAGCCGTGGAACTACCCCTACTACCAGGTCGTCCGCGTGGTCGGCCCGAACCTCGTGCTCGGGAACACCGTGATCCTCAAGCACGCCGAGATCGTCCCGCAGTGCGCGCAGGCCATCGAGCAGCTGTTCACCGACGCCGGCGCCCCCGAGGGCGTCTTCACCAACACCTTCCTGCGCATCGCCGACGTCGAGCAGGTCATCGCCGACCCGCGCATCGCGGGCGTGACGCTGACCGGCAGCGAGCGCGCCGGCAGCGCGGTGGGCGCCCTGGCCGGCAAGCACCTGAAGAAGTCGGTGCTCGAGCTCGGCGGCAGCGACCCGTTCATCGTCCTGGACGCCGAGAACGTCGGCGCCACGGTCAAGGCGGCGACCACCGGCCGGATGCAGAACACCGGCCAGGCGTGCATCGCCGCCAAGCGGCTGATCGTCACCGAGGACGCCTACGAGCCCTTCGTCGCCGGCCTGCGGCAGGCGTTCTCCACCTTCTCCCCCGGCGACCCCGCGGACCCGGACACGACGCTGGCTCCGCTGTCGTCGGAGCAGGCCGCGAAGGACCTGCACGCCCAGATCCAGGACGCCGTCGACAAGGGCGCCACCGTGCTCGCCGGAGGTGGCCGCCCCGACCTGCCGGGCGCGTTCGTCGAGCCGACCCTGCTGACCGACGTGACGCCCGAGATGCGCGCGTACCACGAGGAGCTCTTCGGGCCCGCCGCCGTCGTCTACAGGGTCAAGGACGCCGACGAGGCCGTCGCCCTCGCCAACGACAGCGTCTACGGGCTCGGCGCGACCGTGATGAGCAGCGACCTCGACCGCGCGCGGGCGGTGGCCGAGCGGATCGAGGCCGGGATGGTCTGGATCAACCAGCCCACCGGCTCCTCCCCCGAGCTGCCCTTCGGCGGGATCAAGCGCTCGGGCTACGGCCGCGAGCTCTCCGAGCTGGCGATGTTCGAGTTCGCCAACCGGCGGCTCCTGCGCACGGTGCCGGCCAAGAAGGCGGAGAAGCCGCAGGCCGGCTAGGGCGGGCCGAGCGTGAGCGGCGTCGTCCGGACCGGGCAGGATGGTCCCCCGTGAGCCAGGTCTGGACGACGCCGCACCGCCCGACCCCCGTGGACGCGGTCGTCCCGCTGCCCGGGTCCAAGTCGATCACCGCACGGGCGCTGGTCCTCGCGGCGCTCGCCGCCGGCCCGAGCCGCGTCGTGCGCCCGCTGCGGGCCCGCGACACCGACCTCATGGCCGCCGGCCTGCGCGCGCTCGGCGTCGGGATCGCCGAGGACGGCGCCGACTGGCTGGTCACCCCCGCGCGGCTGCGCGGCCCGGCGGAGGTCGACGCCGGGCTGGCCGGCACCGTGCTGCGCTTCCTGCCGCCGGTGGCCGCGCTCGCCGACGGCCCGGTCCGGCTCGACGGCGACCCGCGGCTGCGCGAGCGCCCGAACGCCGGGCTGATCGCCGCGCTCCGCGACCTCGGCGTCGGGGTCGACGACGGCGGCCGCGGCCGGGCGCCGTTGACCGTGCACGGCACCGGCGCGGTCCGCGGCGGGGCGGTGACCGTCGACGCGAGCGAGTCCTCGCAGATCGTCTCGGGGCTGCTGCTGGCCGCCGCCCGGTTCACCGACGGGATCGACCTCGCCCTGGCCGGCGGGGTGCCGTCGATGCCGCACGTGGAGATGACCGTCGCCGCGCTGCGCGAGCACGGCGTCGACGTCGTCGCCACCGACCGCGGCTGGCGCGTCGCCCCCGGCCCGCTCGCGGCGCTCGACCGCGTCGTCGAGCCCGACCTGTCCAACGCCGCGCCCTTCCTCGCCGCGGCGCTGGTCACCGGCGGGCGGGTCACCGTGCCCGACTGGCCGGCGGCCACCACCCAGCCCGGCGCGCAGTTGGACGCGCTGCTGGGCGCGATGGGCGCCGAGGTCGAGCGGACGCCGGACGGCCTGCGGGTCACCGGCACCGGCCGCATCGCCCCGCTGGTCGCCGACCTGGGCGACGTCGGCGAGCTGACCCCGGTGCTCGCCGCGCTGTGCGCGCTGGCCGACGGGCCCTCCCGCCTGACCGGCATCGCCCACCTGCGCGGCCACGAGACCGACCGCATCCAGGCCCTCGACGAGGTGCTCACCGCCGTCGGCGCCCGCGTGCGCCAGCTGCCCGACGGCCTGGAGGTCGAGCCGGGCCCGCTCCGGGCGGCGCTGCTGGACTCCTACGCCGACCACCGCATGGTGCACGCTGCCGCCGTCCTCGGCCTGGCCGTCGACGGCGTGCGGGTCTCCGGGCCCGAGGCGGTCACCAAGACGCTGCCGGACTTCCGCGAGCGCTGGGCGGGCATGCTCTCCGCGACCGCGGGGGTGGCCTCCTGAGCCGCCGCCACGACAGCCGCTCGGACGAGGACGACGTCCGGGTCCGGCCCAACCGGCGCGGCTCCCGCCCGCGCACCCGCACCCGGCCGGCGCACGCCGACGCCGTCCCCGGCCTGGTGATCGCGGTCGACCGCGGCCGGATGACCGTCCGGATCCCCGGTCCCGACGGCGCCCAGCTCGAGGTGACCGCGATGCGCGCCCGGGAGCTGGGGCGGCACGGCGTCGTCGTCGGGGACCGGGTGCGGCTGGTCGGCGACACCAGCGGCCGGCCCGACACCCTCGCCCGGATCGTCGTCATCGAGGAGCGGACGACGTCGCTGCGGCGCACCGCCGACGACACCGACCCCACCGAGCGGGTCGTGGTGGCCAACGCCGAGCAGCTCGTCGTCGTCACCTCGGTGACCGACCCCGACCCGGCGCTGGGGTTCCTCGACCGCTGCCTGGTGGCCGCCTACGCCGGCGGGCTGGAGCCGCTGTTCTGCCTGACCAAGACCGACCTGGCCAGTCCGCAGGCGCTGCTGGACCGGTACGCCGGGCTGGACGTCGGCGCGGTGGCGGTGTCCCGGGAGACGCCGCTGGACCCGCTCCTCGAGCGGCTGGAGGGACGCACCAGCGTGTTCGTGGGCCAGTCGGGCGTGGGCAAGTCGACGCTGGTGAACCGGCTGGTGCCCGAGGCCGGCCGGGCCACCGGCGAGGTGACGAAGATCGGCAAGGGGCGGCACACGTCGTCGTCGGCGGTGCTGTTCGACCTGCCCGGCGGCGGCACGATCGTCGACACCCCCGGCATCCGCTCGCTGGGCCTGGCACACGTCACCGCCGACGACGTCGTCGCGGCCTTCGACGACCTCGCCGAGGCCGCCGTCGACTGCCCGCCCGGGTGCGGGCACTCCGCCGACGACCCCGACTGCGCGCTGGACGCCTGGGCGGCCGACGGCCCGCCCGGCCGCGCCGAGCGGCTGGCCAGCGTGCGGCGGCTGCTCGACGCCGTGGGCCAGCTCGGCCCCGGTCACTGAGGAGAGGAGCCTCCGTGGAGCAGCGGGTCCACTTCCTCACGCTGGCCACCGCCGACCTCGACGCCGCGCGACGGTTCTACGTCGAGGGACTCGGCTGGACGCCGCTGCTCGACGTGCCCGGCGAGATCGTCTTCTTCCAGGTCGCGCCGGGCACGGTGCTGGCCTTCTTCGAGACGGCGCAGTTCGCCCGGGACCTCGGCACCGGGCCCGCCCGGCCGGAGGTGTCCGGGCTGACGCTGGCGCACAACGTCGGCGACCGCGACGCCGTCGCCGCGCTGTGCGAGCGGATGGCCGCCGCGGGCGGCACCGTGCTGACCCCGCCCGAGGAGGGTGCCTTCGGCGGCGTCTTCCACGCGCTGGTGCGCGACCCCAACGGTGTCGTCTGGGAGATCGGGCACAACCCCGGCTGGTCGGTCGACGCCGACGGGACCGTCCGGCTCGGCTAGCCCCGTCCGGGACGCGCGAACAGCCCGTCGGGCACCGGCTCGTCGACCGCCTCGATGCGCAGGTCGTGCGTCTCGCCCGCGTGGGTGCCGTCCAGCGCCTCCGCCCACACGCACACGCCGGTCCGCAGGTCGAGCCGGACGAGGTGCGCGGTCGGGTACTCCACGCCCTCCGGGACGCTCCCCCACTCGAGCTCGTCGACCCGGCGGCTGCGCAGCAGCGGGCAGCAGCCGCAGCGCGGCTCGTACCGGTCGGTGGGCACGACCAGCGCCTCCCAGGCCGGGCGGCCGGCGTGCTCGACCTCGCGCAGGCCGTCGACGGTCAGCGCCGGGCCGGCGGGCGCCCCGGTGTCCGGGTCGACGCCGTCGGCGAGTTCCCGCGGCCGCAGCTCGGCCACCCAGCGGTAGTCCTGCCACATCGGGTCCTCCCCCGCGCCGGCCTCCCGGACGACGCCGAGCAGCCGGCCGGCGGCGTCCTCGACCCGGAGCCGGTCCGGCCGGCGCAGCCAGGCGCGGACCGGCTCGGACCACGTCCACCCGCGGCGCCGGCGCTCGGTGAACCGCAGCGTCGTCCACCGGTCCGGGGAGGACCGGGCGAGCGCGCGGAAGGCGTCGGCGTCGGGCACACCCGGCAGTGTGGTCCCCGGCCGGGGCACCCGTCGGCAGGAGGACTAGACGTCGACCCAGCCGCCGGTCCGCCAGTAGAGGCCGGCCTCGCGGGAGAGCAGCCCCTCGTCGACCAGGTAGCGGCGCAGCGCGGCGGTGTCGGGGTGCCAGACCGCCAGCAGCGCGTTGACCTCGCGCTCGGGATAGCGGACGCCGACGTCGAACACCCGCACCACGTGCTGGAGCACCAGGCGCCGCTTGCTCTGCTGCGCCGGGATGGTGGTCAGCCGGCCGTCGCGGATGAACGCGGCGAGCACCGCGGACTCGGCCGGGTCGTCCGACAGCGGCTCCGGCGCCGGTGCCGCCTCCGCCGCGGCGCGGGCGGCGGCGCCGAACCGGTCGGTCAGCAGCTCGAGGACGTGCCCGTCGCGGCGGACCAGCCCGGCCCGGGCGAGCCGGCGGGCGGCGAGCGCGACGTCCTTGAGCGACAGCCCCGAGGCCGCGGCGACGTCCTCGATCGTCCCGGCGCCCAGCGCCAGGGCCGCCACCACCTTCAGCCGGGTGGGGTCGGCCAGGAGCCCCACGATCGTCGCCGCGTCCATCCCCTCGACGGTATCCGTGCATCGGAGCACGTGGGCGGGGGTAGCGGCACCGGCATGGTGAGCCCCATCGACCTCCAGAAGGCCCTCAAGGGCCTGGACTACCCCGCCAGCAAGGAGCAGATCCTCGAGCACGCCAAGGGCGCCGACGCGGAGGTCCTCGACGCGCTGCAGAAGATCGCGGACCGGGAGTACGAGGGGCCCAGCGGGGTCAGTGCCGCGGTCTTCGACTGACCGCCCGCTAGGTTCGGTGCCCATGACACCGGGCCGGGACTTCACGGGGGACATGCACCTGGCGCACGTGCTGGCCGACCAGGCGGACTCCATCAGCATGGAGCGGTTCCGGGCCCTCGACCTCGCCGTCGAGACCAAGCCGGACCTGACGCCGGTCACCGACGCCGACCGCGCCGTCGAGGAGCAGCTGCGCATCACCCTCGCGCGGGCCCGCACCCGCGACGCCGTGCTCGGCGAGGAGTTCGGCGTCACCGGCCACGGCCCGCGGCGCTGGGTGCTCGACCCGATCGACGGGACGAAGAACTTCGTCCGCGGCGTGCCGGTGTGGGCGACCCTCATCGCGCTGTTCGACGGCGACGAGGCGGTCGTCGGCCTGGTCTCGGCGCCGGCGCTCAACCGCCGGTGGTGGGCGGCCAAGGACGTCGGGGCCTGGACCGGGCGGCGGCTGGAGTCGGCCACCCGGTGCCACGTCTCCGGCATCACCGACCTCGGCGACGCGAGCCTGTCCTACTCCAGCCTGTCCGGCTGGGAGGAGCGCGGCCTGCTCGACGGCTTCCTCGACCTCACGCGGTCGGTGTGGCGCACCCGCGCCTACGGCGACTTCTGGAGCTACGTGCTGCTGGCCGAGGGCGCGGTCGACGTCGCCTGCGAGCCCGAGGTGTCGCTGTGGGACCTCGCCGCGCTCGACGTCATCGTGCGCGAGGCCGGCGGGCGGTTCACCGACCTCACCGGCGCCGACGGGCCGGCCGGCGGCAGCGCCCTCGCCACCAACGGCGCGCTGCACGACGCCGCGCTGGCGCACCTGCGCCTGCCCGACCCCGCCGCCCGGTGACGGCGGAGGCCCCTCCCCGATCCCGGGGAGGGGCCTCCGTGTCCGGGGCTACGCCGTGGGGCGCGGGCCGCCGCCGGTGCCACGGCCACCGGTGAACCGGCGACGGGCGTCGTCGATCCGCGCCCGGGTCTTGGGGTCCTTCGCCAGCTGCTGGGCCTTGGCCGACACCTGCTTGAGGGTCTGCTGACCCTTCGGGCTGCGGGCGAACTGGGCCACCTTGTCGAACACCGACGCCATCTCGCGTGCCTCCTCTCGCCGGGGCCCGTCCTGGGCCCTCCGTCCCGGTCAACGGTGCCCGGGCCGGCACCGTTCCATGCGGCCGGTCAGGCCCGCCGCGGCTCGACCGGCAGGCCGGTGCCGCGCCCGGCCAGCAGCGCCGCCCCGACCGCGGACGCGCTGCGCAGCGGCAGGTACGTCACCGGCCGGCCCAGCAGGCCGGCGAGGGTCTCCCGCACCAGCGGCGCGCGTCCCCCGCCCCCGGTCAGGACGACGGGGCCCCCGGGCACCTCGCCGAGCAGCGCGGCCGCCGCGGCGACGGCCGACAGCACCCCCTCGACGGCGGCCCGGGCGAGGTCGGCGCGGGTGGTGCCGGCGCCCAGGCCCGACCAGCCGGCGCGGTCCTCCGGCCCGGCCACCCCGCCGCGCTCGCCGGTGAGGAACGGCCGGAACACCGCTCCCCCGGCCCCGGGGGGCGACGTCGCGGCCAGGTCGAACAGGTCGGCGGGCGGGACGCCGAGCACGCCGGCCACCCAGGTCCACGCCGAGCCGCCGTTCTGCAGCGCGGCCATCGCGTACCAGCCGCCCTCGGCGTCGGCGTAGCCGTGCACCGGCGGGTCGTCGGCCGGTGCGGGCGTCCAGCCGGGCCGCAGCACCTGCGCGCCGGTGCCGAGGTTGACCTGCAGCCCGGCGGTCGTGCCGGCCGCGAGCAGCGCCAGCGGCGTGTCCCCGCCGCCGACGACGACCGGGACCTCCGCCCCGCCGAGCACCGCCGTCCCGGCCACCTCCGCCGAGGGCCGCACCGCCGGGAGCAGGCCCGGCGGCACCCCGGCCGCGGCCCGCGCGGCGGCGGACCAGCCGTCGGCGACGACGTCCCACAGCAGCGTGGCCGAGGCGTCGCTGCGCTCGGTGACCCGCGGGTCGGTGCCGGGCAGCAGGGTGGCGCGGAGGGCGTCCTTGGGCAGCAGGACGGCCGCGGCGCGGTCGACCAGGTCGGGCCGGTGCGCCGCCAGCCAGGCCAGCACCGGGCCGGTCATGCCCGGCACCAGCGGGTTGGCCAGCGCGGCGCGGTCGGGAGCCGGCAGCGCCCGCCACAGGCGGACCTCCGCGGCGGCCCGCCGGTCCGGCCACAGCACCGCGGGCGCGAGCGCGGCGCCGGCGTCGTCGACGAGCACCGTGCCGTGCATCTGGCCGGACAGGCCCAGCCCGGCCACCGGCCGGCCGCCCAGCGCGGGCAGCAGCCGGGCGAGCGCGTCGTCGAACGCCGCCCGCCAGGTGCCGACGGCGCACTCGGCCCAGCCCTCCCGCGGGCTGTCCACGGGGTAGCCGGCCTCGGTCTCGGCGACGGTGCCGCCGTCCTCGCCGAGCGCGACGAGCTTCAGCCCGCTGGTGCCGAGGTCGGCGCCGAGCAGGACGGCGCTCACCGCGGGCCGTGCGCGAACCCGCCGGAGCGGCCGGTGCGGTCGGCCAGCAGCCCGGCCAGCGTGCTCAGCGCGATCTCCGCCGGCGCGCGGGAGCCGATGTCCAGCCCGATCGGCCGGTGCACCCGGGCCACCTCCTCCGGTGGGACGCCGAGGGCGGCCAGCGCCGCCACGTGCGGGCCCTGGTGCCGCGGGTTGCCCATGACGCCGAGCCAGCGGACCCGGCGGGCCAGCGCGTCGCGCAGCACCTCACCGAGCTCGGGGCGGTGGTGGTCGGTGACGACGACGTCGGCCCGGTCGAGGTCGAGGGCGTCCTCGAGGTCGGCCAGCGTGCGGGTGCCGTCCCCGCCGGCCGGGTCGACCAGCGCGGTGCGGAAGCCGAGCTCGGCGCCCCAGCGCAGCAGCACCTCGGCCACCGGGGAGGCGAACACCGCCACCAGCACCCGGTCGGTCGCGGGGGCGGCCGGTGCCCCGTGCGCGACACCGCACGCCGGGTCGCTCACGCGGCGCGCTCCGGGCTGTCGCCGTAGGCGTACCCGGCGTCGGCGTACCGGCCGCCGACGGCGACCCCGGGCGGGGCGATCTCGCCGAGCCGGGCGAGGTCGTCGGCCGACAGCTCCACGGCGAGCGCGCCGGCGTTCTCCTCCAGGTAGGACCGCCGCTTGGTGCCGGGGATCGGGACGACGTCGGGGCCCTGCGCGAGCACCCAGGCCAGCGCCAGCTGCCCGGGTGTGCAGCCCTTCTCCCCGGCCATCGCGCGGACGGCGTCGACCAGGCGCAGGTTCGCCGCGAACGCCTCCCCGGTGAACCGCGGGTGGGTGCGCCGCCAGTCGTCGTCGGCGAAGTCGTCGGGGCTGGTGATCGCGCCGGTGAGGAACCCGCGGCCCAGCGGGCTGAACGGCACGATGCCGATGCCCGCCGCGCGGGCGACGCCCAGGACCTCGGTCTCGAGGTCCCGCGTCCACAGCGACCACTCGCTCTGCAGCGCCGCGATCGGGTGCACGGCCACCGCCCGGCGGACCGACGCGGCCGACGCCTCCGACAGCCCGAGGTACCGGACCTCGCCCTGCTGCACGAGCTCGGCCATCGCCCCGACGGTGTCCTCGATCGGCACGCGGGGGTCCACCCGGTGCTGGCAGTACAGGTCGATCACCTCGACGCCGAGCCGGCGCAGGCTGGCCTCGGCGCAGGCGCGCACGTTCTCCGGCCGGCCGTCGACGTCCATGCCCCCGCGGTCGTTGCGCCGCAGCGAGAACTTCGTCGCCAGCTGCACCTCGTCGCGCCGACCACGGATCGCCTCGCCGACCAGCTCCTCGTTGTGCCCGTCGCCGTAGACGTCGGAGGTGTCCAGGAAGGTGATGCCGAGGTCGAGCGCGCGGTGGACCGTCGCGATGGACTCGTCGCGGTCGGCGGCGCCGTACATCTGGCTCATGCCCATGCAGCCCAGGCCGAGGGCGGAGACGACCAGGCCGTTCCGGCCGAGCGTGCGGGTACCGGCGGGAGCAGTCATGCCCCGCATCCTCGTCCCGCCGCGAGCGGCCCCGCCACCGGCCGTTTCCGCGCCGGGCGCCCGGGTAGCCGCCCGGGCGACCGACCCCGGGAGGACCCCATGAGCGCGCGCCCCGCCCGCCGCACGGCCCGGCTGCTCGGCCTGGCCAGCCTCGGTCTCGGCACCTCGATGCTGGCCTCGCCCACGGCCGTCGCCCGCTTCGCCGGCGTCGACGACTCCCCCGCGGCGCTGCCGGTGGTCACCGCCGTCGGCGCCCGGGAGCTCGCGCACGCCGCCGGCCTGCTCGCCGGCCGACCCGGCTGGGCGTGGACCCGCGTCGCCGGCGACGCCGTCGACCTGGCCGTCATGGGCGTCGCCCTGCAGAACCGGCGCGGCGAGCGGGAGCGCCGGCTGCGCAACGTGCTCGTCGGCGCCTCGGTGCTGGCGGCGCTGGACCTGCTCACCGCCCTGCGCTCCCGGCGGCGGACGTCGGCCCCCACCCTGACCCCGGTGACCCGGCCGACGACGGGGCTGGTGGCCCCGCTGATCGACGTCCGGCCGGCACTGGCCGGCGAGCCCCGGCGCCCGGTCGCCACGGCCCCGGACGCCGGAGCCGTGGACGCCGGGTAGCCCTCAGCCGCGCGCCAGGCCGTCGACGCGGGCGACCTCCTCGGCCGACAGCGCGAAACCGCCGATCTCCAGGTTGGCCCGGATCCGCTCCGGGGTGGCCGACTTCGGGATCACCACCACCCCGTGCTCGACGTGCCAGCGCAGCACGACCTGCGCCGGGGTGACGCCGTGCGCGTCGGCGACCTCCCGCAGCACCGGGTCGCCGAGGTCGGTGTTCTTGAACGGGCTGTAGCCCTCGAGGACGACGCCGCGCTCCCGGTGCCCGACCTCCACCGCCGGGTCGTACAGCGCCGGTGCCCAGCTGACCTGGTTCACCTGCGGTGCCACGCCGGTCGCCCGGGCGAGCCGGTCCACCGCGTCCAGCGAGTAGTTGCTGACCCCGACCGCCCGGGCCCACCCATCCTCGCGGGCGGCGACGAACCGCTCCCACAGGCCCTCGTCGGAGCCGCCGGGCGGCCAGTGCACCAGCCACAGGTCGACCGCGTCGAGGCCGAGGGCGTCCAGCGACGCCGACAGCGTGCGGTCGGCCCGGCCCGCCTCGTGCGGCGGCAGCTTGGTGGTCACGAAGACCTCGTCCCGGTCGACGCCGGAGTCACGCAGCGCCCGGCCGACCTCGGCCTCGTTGCGGTACATCGTCGCGGTGTCCAGGTGCCGGTAGCCGGCGTCCAGGGCGGTGCGGACGGCGTCGTAGCACGTGCTGCCGGTCATCTGCCAGGTGCCGAAGCCGAGCAGCGGCATGCTGCCGCCGCCGGTCAGCGGCGCGGACGGGAGGGGCGCGGTCATGCCGCAGCCCTGCCCGGGCCGGCCGGCGGCGACACGCGCCTCGGCGGACGGACGCGGTCGGGAACCCGCCGACGACGGCCGCCGGCGCGGGGCGCGGAGGGGACGGCGGCGCAGCCGGGAAGCCGTCGGGGTGGTGGGATGGGACACACGGCGCCCGCCCGGAGCGCCGGCGAGGAGGTCCGCGTGCAGTACGCCGAGTCCGTGGTCGACCTGATCGGCGGCACCCCGCTGGTCCGGCTGTCGAGGGTCACCGCCGACCTCGGCCCGGACGCGCCGCTGGTGCTGGCCAAGGTCGAGTACCTCAACCCCGGCGGGTCGGTGAAGGACCGGATCGCCGTGCGGATGGTCGACGCCGCCGAGGCCAGCGGGGAGCTGGGGCCCGGGGGGACGATCGTCGAGCCGACCAGCGGCAACACCGGCATCGGGCTGGCGCTGGTCGCCCAGCAGCGCGGCTACGAGTGCGTCTTCGTGTGCCCGGACAAGGTCAGCCAGGACAAGATCAACGTGCTGCGGGCCTACGGCGCCGAGGTCGTCGTCTGCCCCACCGCCGTCGACCCGTCGGACCCGCGGTCGTACTACTCCGTCTCCGACCGGCTGGCCCGCGAGACCCCCGGCGGCTGGAAGCCCGACCAGTACGCCAACCCGGCCAACCCGCGCTCGCACTACGAGACCACCGGCCCGGAGATCTGGGAGCAGACCGAGGGGAAGGTGACCTGCTTCGTCACCGGGGTCGGCACCGGCGGCACGATCAGCGGCATCGGCCGCTACCTCAAGGAGGTCAGCGACGGCCGCGTCCGCGTGGTCGGCGTCGACCCCGAGGGGTCGGTGTACTCCGGCGGCACCGGACGGCCCTACCTGGTCGAGGGCGTCGGCGAGGACTTCTGGCCCGAGGCCTACGACCGCTCGGTCGCCGACCGGATCGTCCCGGTCTCCGACGCCGACTCCTTCCGCATGACCCGCCGGCTGGCCCGCGAGGAGGGGCTGCTGGTCGGCGGCTCCTGCGGGATGGCCGTCGCCGGCGCGCTGCGCGCCGCGGAGGAGCTGGGGCCCGACGACGTCGTGGTGGTGCTGCTCCCCGACGGCGGCCGCGGCTACCTCAACAAGATCTTCAACGACCGGTGGATGGCCGACTACGGCTTCCTCGACGTCGCCACCGGCGAGACGGTGGGTGAGCTGCTCGCCGCCAAGGACGGCGCGACGCCGGTGCTGGTGCACACCCACCCGAACGAGACGGTGCGCGACGCCATCGACATCCTGCGCGAGTACGGCGTCAGCCAGATGCCGGTCGTGCGGGCCGAGCCGCCGGTGACCGCCGGCGAGGTCGTCGGCTCGGTGGACGAGAAGGTGCTGCTCGACGCGCTGTTCGCCGGCCGCGCCTCGCTGTCGGACCGGGTGGAGAGGCACATGTCCGCGCCGCTGCCGATCATCGGTTCCGGCGAGCCGGTCAGCGCCGCGGTGGCGGAGTTCGGCGAGGCCGACGCGCTGGTGGTGCACGTCGACGGCAAGCCCGCGGGTGTGGTCACCCGGCAGGACGTGCTCGGCCACCTGGCGGGGGTGACCCGGTGACCGGGTTCTCCGGCTTCGACACCCGCGCGATCCACGCCGGGCAGGACCCCGACCCCGCCACCGGCGCCGTCGTCGTCCCGCTGCACCTGGCCACCACCTTCAAGCAGGACGGCGTGGGCGGGCTGCGCAACGGCTACGAGTACGCCCGCAGCGCCAACCCCACGCGCGACGCCCTGCAACAGCTGCTGGCCTCCCTCGAGGAGGGCACCGCGGGCCTGGCGTTCGCCTCCGGCCTGGCCGCCGAGGACACCCTGCTGCGCACCGTGTGCGAGCCCGGCAGCCACGTCGTCCTCGGCGGCGACGCCTACGGCGGCACGTTCCGGCTGATCTCGAGGGTCGTCTCGCGCTGGGGCGTCGAGCACACCCCCGTCGACCTCAACGACCCCGACGCCCTGCGCGCCGCGATCCGGCCCGGCGCCACCCGCGTGATCTGGTGCGAGACGCCGACCAACCCGCTGCTCAACGTCGCCGACATCGCGCTCACCGCCGAGGTGGCGCACGAGGCCGGTGCGCTGCTCGTCGTCGACAACACCTTCGCGAGCCCCTACCTGCAGCGGCCGCTGACCCTGGGCGCCGACGTCGTCGTGCACTCGACGACGAAGTACCTCGGCGGGCACTCCGACGTCGTCGGCGGCGCGCTCGTCGTCCGCGACGCCGACCTCGCCGAGCAGCTGGCCTACCACCAGAACGCCATGGGCGCGGTGTCCGGCCCGCTGTCGGACTGGCTGGTGCTGCGCGGGATCAAGACCCTCGGCGTGCGGATGGAGCGGCACCAGGCCAACGCCGCCCGGATCGCCGAGTACCTCACCGGGCACCCGGCGGTGTCCCGCGTGCTCTACCCCGGCCTGCCCGACCACCCCGGCCACGACATCGCGGTCAAGCAGATGTCCGGCTCCGGCGGGATGCTGTCGTTCCGGGTGGCCGGCGGCGAGGAGGCGGCGCTGCGGGTCTGCGAGCGGGCGCGGCTGTTCACGCTGGCCGAGTCGCTGGGCGGGGTGGAGTCGCTGATCGAGCACCCGCACCGGATGACGCACGCCAGCGCCGCCGGCTCGCCGCTGGAGGTGCCGGGCGACCTGGTGCGCCTGTCGGTGGGTATCGAGGACGTCGACGACCTGCTCGCCGACCTGGAGCAGGCGCTGGCCTGACGGCCTCAGCGCGGGGCGGGTCAGCGCGGAAGGGTCAGCGAAAGGACCCTGTCCTCCTCACCCCTCGCACGCTCGGGGCGAGCCTCTGGACAGGGCCGGTCAACGCGGAAGGGTCAAGATCCTCGGGCCGTCCTCGGTGACCGCGACCGTGTGCTCGACGTGCGCGGCCCGGCTCCCGTCGGCGCTGCGCAGCGTCCAGCCGTCGGCGTCCACCCGGTAGTCGTCGCTGCCGCCGGCGAGGAACCACGGCTCGATCGCGATCACCAGCCCGGCGCGCAGCGGCACGCCGCGGCCGGCGCGGCCCTCGTTGGGCACGTGCGGCGCCTCGTGCATGGTGCGGCCGACGCCGTGCCCGCCCTGGTCGGTGTTGATGCCACAGCCACCCGCCCGCCCGACCGCCCCGATCGCCGCCGAGACGTCGCCCACCCGGTTGCCGACCACCGCCGCCGCGATCCCCGCCGCCAGCGCCCGCTCGGCGGTCGCCACGAGCGCGAGGTCCTCGGGCCGCGCGGTGCCGACGGGGAAGGTGATCGCCGAGTCGCCGACCCAGCCGTCCAGGGTGGCGCCGGCGTCCACGCTCAGCAGGTCGCCGTCCTCGAGCTCCCGGGTGGTCGGGATGCCGTGCAGGGCGACGTCGTTGACCGACAGGCAGACCACGCCCGGGAACGGCGGGGTGGTCGCGTGCGGGGCGTAGCCGAGGAACGGCGAGCCGGCGCCGGCGTCGGCCAGGACGTCGCGGGCCACCCCGTCCAGCTGGGTCAGCCGGGCACCGGGGGTGGCCGCGGCGCGGACGGCGGCGAGCACGTCGGCGACGACCGCCCCGGCGGCCCGCATGGCCTCCAGCTCGCCCGGCGTGCGCAGCTCGATCATCTGGGTCCTCCCGGGATCGGTGTCCCGGCAGCACCGGGATTCATATCCCGGTATTACTATCACGCCATGGTGCGACCGCCGCTGAGCCCCGAGGAGCGCGAGCGCGGCCGCCGGCTGGGCGCGCTGCTGCGGGCCGCGCGGGGCGACCGCTCCCCCGCCGAGGTCTCCGCCGCCTCCGGGGTGAGCCTCGAGGCCCTGCGGAAGATCGAGTCCGGGCGGGTGCCCACCCCGGCGTTCTTCACCGTCGCCGCCGTGGCCCGGACGCTCGACGTCCCGCTCGACCGGCTGGCCGCGGACCTCACCGCGCCGGGCGCCGGGGCCGCGCTCCCCGCCTGAGGGCGTTCAGCCGGCGATCGACAGCGCCCCGGTCGGGCACTGCTGCACGGCGTCCCGCGCGGCGTCCCCGTCGTCCGGCGTCTCCTGCAGCACCCGCACCGCGCCGTCGTCGTCGACCTCGAAGACGTCCGGGGCGAGCAGCTCGCACTGCCCCGAGCCCACGCACAGCTCGCGGTCGGCGGCGATCCGCATCAGCGGGTCCCGCCGAGCCGGGCCGGCAGCCGCTTGAGGCCGTTGACGAACGAGGACGCCAGCCGGTCGGGCGGGCCGGTGACCTCGAGGTCGGGCAGCTGGTCGAACAGCGCCCGGAAGGTCACCTGCAGCTCGCGGCGGGCGAGGTGCGCGCCGAGGCAGAAGTGCGGGCCCTTCGAGCCGAACCCGACGTGCGGGTTGGGGTCGCGGCCGACGTCGAAGCGCTGCGGATCGGCGAAGACCTCGGGGTCGCGGTTGGCCGCCGCGTAGAACAGCAGGAACTTCTCCCCGGCGGTGAACCGGTGGCCGCCGATCTCGCCGTCCCGGGTGGCGGTGCGGCGCATCCAGGTGACCGGGCTGACCCAGCGCACGACCTCCTCGACGGCGGTGCGGTCCAGCGACGGGTCGGCGGCCCACCGCGCCCGCTCCTCCGGCCACTCCGCCAGCGCCAGCAGGCCCTGGGAGATGGCGTTGCGCGTGGTCTCGTTGCCGGCCACCAGCAGCAGGATGAAGAACGAGGCGATCTCCTGGTGGGACAGCCTCTCGCCGTCCACCTCGGTGGTGACCAGCGCGGTGGTGAGGTCGTCCCGGGGCTCGGCGACGCGCTCGGCGGCCAGCCGCTCCATCAGCGCGGCCATCTCCGTGCCGGCGGTGAGGAAGGCGGTCAGCGGGTCGTCGTTCTCGATGAGCTCGGGGTCGCCGCCGGACAGGATGACGTTCGAGTTGGCCAGCACGGCCGCCCGGTCGGCCTCGGGGACGCCCATCATGTCGCAGATGACCCGCAGCGGGATCGGGGCGGCGATGTCGGCGACGACGTCGATGACGCCGTCGCCGGCCTCGGCCGTCACCCGTGCCCGCGCCAGGACGTCGTCGACGACGGCGCGCACCGAGTCCAGGGTCCGCTCGAGCATCCGCGGCGTGAACGTCTTCGAGACGATCCGGCGGATCTTGGCGTGCCGCGGGTCGTCCATGCTGATCAGCGAGCCGTAGAACTCGTGCAGCTCGGCCGGGACGTCCTGCATCGACACCGCGCCCTGCCCCGAGCAGAACACCGCCGGCTGGGAGCTGATCGCCTCGAGGTCGGCGTAGCGGGTGACGGCGTGGTAGCCCGGGCCGGCCGGGATGCCGGGCAGGTCGGGCTCGGCGAAGAACGCGAAGGGCCGCTCCCGGCGGAGCCGGTCCAGGGCCGCGTGCCGCTCGGCCGGCGGGCGGGTCCACCAGTCCCGGTCGGACAGGTCGACGCCGCTGAGGTCGACGTCGCTGAGGTCACCGTCGCCGAGGTCGACGTCGGTGGGGTCGGCGACCTCCGCACCGGACTCTGTCTGCGGGATCGGGGCCTCGACGCTCACGGACGACCTCCTCGTCGAGCGGTCAGCAGTGACCGTCAACCTAGAGAGGACGCCGTGTGACGGGCAACACACCCGTGTACGGGCCGGCGCCCGACCCTCCGCGGTCAGGCGTCGCCGCGGTCGACCAGGTCGCCGTACTCGGGGTGGCGCTCGATCCAGCCGCAGACGAACGAGCAGCGCGGCACCACCGTCTCCCCGCGCGACCGGACGTCGTCCAGGGCCGCCCGGACGAGCCTGCCGCCCAGCCCGGACCCCTCGGCGTCGGGGTCGATCTCGGTGTGGGTGAAGACCACCTGCGCACCCCGCCGGGAGTACGCGGCCAGCCCCAGGAGGCGGTCGCCGTCGCGGATCTCGTAACGCTCGGACTCGGGGGCGTCCTGCACGGTCGGCTCCATGCCGTTCCGCAACCGGGCCGGCGCCCGCCCTGTTCCCGTCGACCACCCGGGATGCGACGAGGGCCCCGGAGCGTCTGCTCCGGGGCCCTCGTGCCGTGGTAGCGGGGACAGGATTCGAACCTGTGACCTCTGGGTTATGAGCCCAGCGAGCTACCGAGCTGCTCCACCCCGCGTCGGTAGGACCCACTGTACACGCCTCCCCGGGCCCGGTGCGGGGGGTGTGGGCAGCGCCACCCGGGTAGGACCGCGGTGCCGGGTGAGCAGCCGCCCGGCACCGTTCCGGCCCGGAGGCAGCCCGATGACCGCGAGCACGAGCAACCAGGACGTCGTCGAGATCCTGACCACCGACCACCACGAGGTCCTCGACCTCGTCGGCCGCATCCCGGCCGCCGATCCCGCCGAGCGGCGGGACATGGCCGACACCGTGATCGCCGAGCTGATGCGGCACTCGGTCGCCGAGGAGATGTTCGTCTACCCGGCCATGCGCGAGCACCTGCCCGACGGCGAGGCGGCGGTGCAGGACGACATCCAGGAGCACCAGCAGCTGGTGGAGGTGATGAAGGAGCTCGAGGACGTCGACTCCGCCGACGCCCGGTTCCTCGAGACCCTCGGCCGCCTCGAGCAGGTGCTGCGCCACCACGTCACCGACGAGGAGACCGAGCAGTTCCCCCAGCTGCGCGCCCGGTTGAGCCCGGACCAGCTCGTGGAGATCGGCCGGAAGGTGGAGGCGGCGAAGAAGGCCGCGCCCACCCGGCCGCACCCGTCGTCGCCGCACAGCGCGCTGTTCCACAAGACCGTGGGACCGGGCGTCGGGATGGTGGACCGGCTCCGCGACGCGCTGACCGGCCGGTCGGACAACACCTGAGGCACCGGGACCCGGTCCTCCGCCGGAGGACCGGGTCCCGCGCGGCGCCGGGGACCTTGTCCGGCGCCGGGCGCGGGAGGACGCTCGACCGCGCGGCGATGCCGCAGGGGCACCGCCGCCGGTCCGAGAGGGGGGCGGCATGTACGCCCGATCCACCACCATCCGCGCCAACCCCGGTTCGCTCGACGACGCGATCGCGTACGTGCGCGACGAGGTGTGGCCGGCCCTGCAGGACATGGACGGCTGCGTCGGCCTGTCGATGATGTGCGACCGGGAGTCCGGCCGGTGCATCGCGACGTCGGCGTGGGAGGACCGGGAGGCGATGCGGGCCAGCGCCCAGCGCGTGCACCCGCTGCGCGAGCACCTGGTGGAGCACTTCGGGACGGGTGAGGACCCCGAGGTGCAGGAGTGGGAGATCGCCGTCCTGCACCGGGAGCACACCGCCGCGGACGGCGCCTGCGCGCGGCTCACCTGGAGCCGCGGCGACCCGGCCCGGGTCGACCAGATCCTCGAGATGTACCGCTCCACCCTGATGCCGCGGCTCCAGGAGCTGCCCGGCTTCTGCAGCCTGAGCCTGCTCGTCGACCGGGACAGCGCCCGCGCCGTCGGCACGGTCGTCTTCGAGGACCGCGCGCACCTCGAGGGGACGCGGGACCAGGCGCGCATGCTCCGGGAACGGGCCGTCGACACCATGGGCATCGACATCCTCGACGTCGCTGAGATGGACCTCGTCCTCGCCCATCTCCGGGTACCCGAGACCGTCTGACCCCGGGCACCCCGGAGCGCGGAACGGCACCGGCCCCCACCGCTGGGCGGTGGGG
>NZ_JBJGZD010000026.1:0-60849 GCF_054050335.1 Geodermatophilus sp. SYSU D00698 | reverse complement strand
CCCCCCCCCCCCCCCCCCCCCCCCCCCCCCCCCCCCCCCCCCCCCCCCCCCCCCCCCCCCCCCCCCCCCCCCCCCCCCCCCCCCCCCCCCACCGAGGACCCGGCGCAGCGCGGCGGCGTCCGCGGGCTCCAGGGTCCCGGGCCGGTTCGCGGCACCCGAGAGCACGTCGCGGCCGAGGAGCTCTGCCGGCGTGGCGCCGACCAGCGCGGCCATCGCCGGCGAGACCCAGCCGACGCGCAAGCGGCCGTCGAGGACGAGGACGGCGTCGCGGCCGGAGTGCAGCAGGTTGCGGAAGTAGGCCTCGTCGCGGCGCAGCCGGGCGCCGCGCCGGTGGTCCTCGTGGGCGGTGACCCAGCGGTGCGCGGCGGCCAGGCCCACGCAGGCCAGCGCCCCGGCGAGGGTGACCGCGGTCGGCCGCGTGCCCAGCGCCGGCGACACGACGACCAGCGCGACCACGGCCACCAGCGCCAGGTGCGGCAGCACCGACCGCAGCGGGTCGGTGCGGCCGTCGGCCGCGCGGCGGGGGACGTCGGGGCCGGTGCCCGGGTCGAGCAGGCGGGCGAGGACCAGCACCGCCAGGCCGACGACGACGGCCACGCGGGTGACCGGGACGACGTCGTGCGCGCCGAGCAGCGTCGCGGAGGTGGCGGCGCCGCGCGCGGCGCAGAGCAGGACCAGACCGCCCAGCAGCACCGCGGCCATGCGCCGGCGGTGCGCCTCGACCGCCCCGAGGACGGTGAGGCCGGCGGCCATGGTGGCGGCCGCGGCCACGACCGCGGCGCCGAGGACGAGCTGGGCGCCCAGGGACAGCGCGGACCAGCTGTTGCCCGGGCCGACCAGCAGGAACTGCATGACGGCGAGCGCGGCGACGCCGAAGAGGGCGAGCTCGAGCGTCGTCCGCGGGCAGGTGCGCCGCAGGCTGGACCGCTCGACCATGCCGAGCAGGGCCACGACCACGAGGACGTAGCCGGGGACCGTGGGCAGCCAGCGCAGCACCACCGCGGACAGCACGGGGTCCGGCCGGGCCGTGCTGGTCAGGACCAGGCCGAGGACGGGGAACAGCGCCGCGGCGGCCAGCACCCGCCACGGCGGGGCGGAGGGGTCGCCGGTCCGGCTCAGCGCCAGCAGCGCGAGCGCGGTGAGCAGCCCGGCCAGGCCGGTGACGGCGTCGGAGACCGGGTCCAGCGCGGGCACGGCGATCGCCAGGGCGCACGCCGCCGCGGCCGGCACGGCGCACGCCAGCAGCCACCTGATCCGCCTGTCCACACCGGGGGTGTCGGCAGCGGCGCCCCCCGGGGACAGGCCCCGGGGAGCGCCCTCACCCCATCGGGGTGCCCGCGGTCAACCGCAGATCGCGCCGTTCGCCGCGGAGCCGACCAGCTTGGCGTACTTGCCGAGGACGCCGGTGGTGTAGCGCGGGGGCAGCGGCGCCCAGTCCGCGCGGCGGCGGGCCAGCTCGTCGTCGTCGACCAGCAGGTCCAGGGTGCGGGTGGTGAGGTCCAGCCGGACCGGGTCGCCGTCGCGGACCAGCGCGATCGGGCCGCCCTCGGTGGCCTCCGGCGCGACGTGGCCGATGCACAGGCCGGTGGTGCCGCCGGAGAACCGGCCGTCGGTGAGCAGCAGGACGTCCTTGCCCAGGCCCGCGCCCTTGATCGCGCCGGTGACGGCGAGCATCTCGCGCATGCCCGGCCCGCCTTTGGGCCCCTCGTACCGGATGACGACGACGTCGCCGGCCTGCAGCGTGCCCTCGGTGACCGCGTCCATCGCGCCCTGCTCGCCGTCGAAGACCCGGGCGGTGCCCTCGAAGACGTCGCGGTCGAAGCCGGCCGACTTCACCACGGCGCCCTCGGGCGCCAGCGAGCCGCGCAGGATCGTCAGGCCGCCGGTCCTGTGGATGGGCTGCGCCATCGCGTGGATGATCGCGCCGTCGGGGTCCGGCGGGGCGATCTCGGCGAGGTTCTCCGCCATGGTCTTCCCGGTCACGGTGAGCGTGTCGCCGTGCAGCAGTCCGGCGTCGAGCAGCGCGCGCAGGACCACCGGGACGCCGCCGATCCGGTCGACGTCGGTCATGACGTACCGGCCGAAGGGCTTGACGTCGGCCAGGTGCGGCGTGCGGTCGCCGATCCGGTTGAAGTCGTCGAGGGTGAGCTCGACCTGCGCCTCGTGCGCGATGGCCATGAGGTGCAGGACGGCGTTGGTGGAGCCGCCCAGCGCCATGACCACGGTGATCGCGTTCTCGAACGCCTCCCTGGTCATGATCTGCCGCGCGGTGATGCCCTTCCGCAGCAGGTTGACCACGGCCTCGCCGGAGGCGACGGCGAAGGCGTCGCGGCGGCTGTCGGGCGCCGGCGGGGCGGCGCTGCCGGGCAGGCTCATGCCCAGCGCCTCGGCGACGCTGGCCATGGTGTTGGCGGTGTACATGCCGCCGCAGGAGCCCATGCCGGGGCAGGCGGCGCGCTCGACGGCGGCCAGCTCGTCCTGGGTGATCAGCCCGCGGGCGCAGGCGCCGACGGCCTCGAAGACGTCGATGATCGTCAGGTCGTCGCGGTCGCCGAGCTTCCCCGGCAGCGTCGAGCCCGAGTAGAGGAAGACGCTGGCGAGGTCCAGCCGGGCGGCGGCCATGAGCATGCCGGGCAGGGACTTGTCGCAGCCGGCGAGCAGCACCGAGCCGTCGAGCCGCTCGGCGAACATGACCGTCTCCACCGAGTCGGCGATGACCTCGCGGCTGACCAGCGAGGCGCGCATGCCCTCGTGGCCCATGGAGATGCCGTCGGAGACCGAGATGGTGCCGAACTCCAGTGGGAACCCGCCGGCGGCGTGCACGCCCTCCTTGGCCCGCTTGGCCAGCCGGTCCAGCGAGAGGTTGCACGGGGTGATCTCGTTCCACGACGAGGCCACGCCGATCTGCGGCTTGTCCCAGTCGTCGTCGCCCATGCCGACGGCGCGCAGCATGGCCCGGGCCGGGGCCCTGGTGATGCCGTCGGTCACCTCGCGGCTGCGCGGCTTGACGTCGGCGGTGGTGCGGGGGTCGTCCACGGTCGTCACGCCCGCGAGCGTAGGCGCGGTGCCGGGGCGCTCCCAGACGCCGTCGATACTGGTACCGACACCACCACCCGGGAGCCGCCGTGTCCGCCACCGCCCGCCGGGAGCTCGGCGAGTTCCTGCGCTCGCGCCGCTCCCAGGTCGACCCGCGCGTCACCGGCCTGCCCGCCGGCGGCCCGCGGCGCACGCCGGGGCTGCGCCGCGAGGAGGTCGCCCTGCTGTCCGGGGTGAGCTCCACCTGGTACACGTGGCTGGAGCAGGGCCGCGACATCCGCCCGTCCCGGCAGGTGGTCGACGCGTTGGCCCGCACACTGCGCATGACCCCGGCCGAGCACGGCTACGTGCTGCGGCTGGCCGGCCACGGCGGCGCCGCACCCGGCGACCCCGACGGCGGGATGCCCGGCCACGTGCAGCGCCTGCTGGACGCGCTGGGCCCCTCCCCCGCCTACGCCATCACCACCGACTGGTGGATCGCCGGGTGGAACCGCGCCTACGCGCGCTTCTACCCCGGGGTGGCGGCCGCCCCCGCGGACCGGCGCAACCTCCTGGAGCTGGTCTTCACCGACCCGGCGGTGCGGGCGCTGCTGGCGGACTGGGCCGGGGACAGCCGGCGGTTCCTCACCCAGTTCCGCGCCGAGGTGGGCCCGCGGCTGGCCGACCCGGCGGTCGTCGACCTCGTCACCCGGCTCGAGGCGGCCAGCCCGGAGTTCCGCGCCGGGTGGGCCAGCCACGACGTCGACCGGTTCAGCTCCGCCGAGCGCCGCTTCGAGCACCCCGAGGTGGGCAGCCTCCTGCTGGAGCACCACCAGCTCACGCCCGCCGACGCCCCCGGGCTGCAGCTGGTCGTCTACACCGCGGCCGAGGGCAGCGAGAGCGCCGGGCGGCTGCGCGCGCTGGCGGGTCAGGCCGCCGGGGGCTGAGGGACGTCGAAACGGCCGCCGGACCACCCCGCCAGCCGCGGCAGGTCGCGGGCCCGCAGGACCGGCAGCGGCACCTCCCCGCCGCCGGTGGTGACCAGCCGCAGCCGGGCGTTGCGGCCCACGCGGATGCCGGCCAGGTCGTCCCAGGGCACCCGGCGCTGCCCGACCAGCCCGCGCGTGGTGATCGCCTCCTCGTCGACGTCGACGCCCACCCGCAGCACCCAGACCGCCGCCAGCAGCGGGAGCAGCAGGACGAGCGCGGCCCACGGCGAGGCGGCGGCGAAGGGCAGCACGCAGACGGCGAGGAAGACGACGGGGAGCAGCGCGACCCGGCTCAGCCGCATGCGCGCGAGGGTTGCCACGTCCCCATGATCCCGCGTGGCCGGACCCCGTTCCCGTGATCCGGCGTCAGTAGTCGCCGACGACGTCGGCCAGGGACTCCCCGGCCAGCACGCGGCGCAGCTGCGCGACCACGGCGGCCTCCGCGCGGGCGGCGGTCTGCGGCACCGCCCCGCCCACGTGGGGGGTGAGCAGCAGTCCGGGCGCCGACCACAGCGGGTGCCCCTCGGGCAGCGGCTCGGGCTCGGTGACGTCGAGCGCGGCGCGCAGCCGGCCCGCGGTCAGCTCGGCCACCAGCGCGTCGGTGTCGACGACGACCCCGCGGGCGGCGTTGACCAGCAGCGCGCCGTCCCCCATCGCGGCGAGGAAGTCCGCGTCGACCAGGCCGGTGGTCTCCGGGGTGACCGGCACGACGAGGACGACGATGTCGGCGTGGGGCAGCAGCCGCGGCAGCTCGTCGGTGCCGTGGACGCCGTCGCGGGCGGTGCGGGCGACGTAGGTCAGCTCGACGTCGAAGCCGGACATCATCGCGCCGATCCGGCGGCCGATGTCACCCGCGCCGACGACGAGCACCCGCGCGCCGACCAGCGAGGAGAACGTGCCGGGGCTCCACCGGCCGGCGTCCTGCGCGCGGACCAGGTCGGGCAGGCCGCGCTGGGCGGCCAGCGTCGCGGCCAGCACCCACTCGGCCGTCGACGGCGTGTGCGCGCCGCGGGCGTTGCACAGCACGACGCCCTCGGGCAGCCGGCCGACGAACCGCTCGGCGCCGGCGCTGACCAGCTGGACCAGCCGCAGCCGCGGGAGCGCGGCGAGGAACGCCTCGTCCGGGCTCGCGCCGCCGCTGGGCGGCACCCACACCTGCGCCCGCGCGGCCTCCTCCGGCGGCGGGCCGTCGGCGGGGTCGGCGCGGAAGGCGCGCACGCGCGGGGACAGCGCCTCCACCGCCGCGGCCATCTCCCGGGTGGGCACCAGCACGGTCAGGGTCTCGTCGGGGCCGACGACGTCGGACCCGCGGATCTCGGGAGCCACGGCTCCCGACCCTAGGAGGCGCCGGCGGCGACCCCCGGGCCGGGAACCGCCTGCGGGGCGAGGCCCTGGGCGGTGGCGATGCGCGCGTCCTCGGGCCGGACCACCGACAGCTGGGTGGACTCCGGCGGCAGCACCGTCTGGAACAGCCAGTCGGCCGCGACCCGCACCCGGTTGGCCATCGCCGGCATCGCGTAGAGGTGGTAGCCGCGGGTGACGACCTTGGCCAGCGGCCCGGTCAGGGGCACGCCCAGCGGCCGGGCCACGGCGTCCCAGCCGCCGAGGTCGGCGACCAGGCCGAGGTCGCGGTGCCGGTACCGGCGGGGCCGGCCGACGCCGAGGCTGGCCGCGACGTTGCGGCCGAGGACGGCGCCCTGCCGCTGGGCGTGCTGCGCCGTCGGCGGGGTGTCCGGCAGCTCGCCGTCCTGCTCCCCGGCGGCGAGGTCGGGGACGGCGGCGGCGTCGCCCGCGGCCCACACGCCGGGCGCCCCGGGGACGGCGAGGTCGGGGTCGACGGCGAGCCGGCCCCGGCGCAGCGGCAGCCCCAGCCGGCCGACCAGCGGGTGCGCGACGACCCCGGCGCCCCACACCAGCGTGCGGGTCGGGATCGCCTCGCCGTCGGTGAGGACGACGGCGTCCTCGTCGGCGGAGACCACCGACGTGCGCAGCCGGACGTCGACGCCGCGGCGGGCGAGCACGTCCAGCGCGCGGCGGCCGAGCTCGGGGCCCAGCTCCGGCAGCACCGCCGGCGCGAGGTCGACGAGCACCCACCGCACCTCGGCGGCGCGGGTGCGGTCCCACCGGCTCTCGATCCGGCGCAGCCAGCGCTGGGTCTGGGCGACCACCTCGGTGCCGGTGTAGCCCGCGCCGACGGCGACCACGGTGAGCCGCGCGGCGCGCTCGGCCCGGCCGGCCGGGGTGTCGGGCAGGGCGTCGGCGAGGTCGAGCTGCTCGAGCAGGTGGTCGCGGAGGAACACCGCCTCGACCAGCGTCTTGAGCGCCCGGCCGTGCTCGGGGACGCCGGGGACGGGCACCTGGCGGGTCACCGCGCCCGGGGTGAGCAGGAGCCGGTCCCACGCCATCGCCGTCGGGGTCCCGTGCGCCGGCCGCAGCGTGAGCGACCGCGCGGCCAGGTCGACCTCCTCGACCCGGCCCAGGACCAGGCGCACCCGGGGCAGCAGCCGCCGCAGCGAGACCGCGATGTGCCGGGCCTCGACCACGCCGGTGGCCACCTCGGGCAGCAGCGGGCTGTAGAGCAGGTAGTCCGTCGGCGTGACCAGGACCAGGTCGGCGGCGTCCGGGGGGAGCAGCCGCTGCAGCCTGCGCAGGGCGGTGAGTCCGGCGAAGCCGCCGCCGACGGTGACCACCCGCGGCCGCCCGCCGCCGTCTCCCGCGATCCGCATGCCGGCCTCCGCTGCTCGCCCGGGTGAGGACGGCAACCTACCGGGGACGGGCACCGCTCCGGGGCGCTGCGCGCGTGCCGGAGCGGTGCCCGGCGTGCGGCTGCCGGTGGCGTCGCGCCCGTACTGTGGAGCGGGTGAGGCGGCAGCGGGGACGGCGCGGCGCCGCGGCGGGCTGCGCGGTCGCCCTGGCGCTCGTGCTCGCCGGCTGTGGCGAGGACGGCTACGAGCCGGCCGGGCCGTTCCGGCCGCTGCCCGAGGGGGCGCCGCCCGAGGTCGGGCCGCCCACCGAGTCCTCCCCCGCGCCCTCGCCCGGCGACCCCGCGGACCCCGGCTCCGGCACCACCGCCGGCGACCCGAACGTCGTCGCCACCGACCTGCTGGTGCCCACCGGGCTGGTCGTGCTGCCCGACGGCAGCGCGGTCGTGGGCGAGCGCGAGACCGGCCGGCTGCTGCACGTGTTCCCCGACCGGTCGCCCGCGCAGGAGCTCATGGTCCTGCCCGGCGTCGACACCGGCGGCGACGGCGGGCTGCTCGGCCTGGCGCTGTCCCCCACGTTCGACGAGGACGGGCTGTTCTACGCCTACGTGTCGACGGCCACCGACAACCGCGTCGTCCGCTTCCCGCTCGGCGGCACGCCCAACCCGGTGCTCACCGGCATCCCCCGCGGCGAGGTGCACAACGGCGGCGGGCTCGCGTTCGCCCCCGACGGCACCCTGTTCGTCGGCACCGGCGACACCGGCAACCCGGCGCTGGCGCAGGACCCGGCCTCGCTCGGCGGCAAGGTGCTGCACGTCGACGTGTTCGGCCAGCCCGCGACCGCCTCGGGCCCGGTGTACAGCCGCGGCTTCTCCGACGTCACGGCGGTCTGCCCGTCCGGCGACGAGGCGGGCACGCTCTACGCCGTCGACGAGTCCTCCGCCGGGCCCGACGAGCTCAACGAGCTGGTCGAGGGCAGCGACCACGGCTGGCCGGCCGCGGGCCCCGGGACGATGGCGCCGCTGTTCGAGGTCGGCAACGCCGAGGGCGGCCTGGGCGGCTGCGCCGCCGCGGGGACCACGGTGTTCCTCGGCGCGCTCGACGGCCAGCGGGTGCACGTCGTCCAGCTCGACGGTGACGGCGGGATCAGCGGGGACCCGACCGAGCTCATCAGCGGCCGCTACGGCCGGCTGCGCACCGTCGTCCTCGACAGCGAGGGCGCGTTGTGGGTGACCACGTCCAACCGGGACGGCATCGGCGCCCCCGCCGAGGACGACGACAAGGTGCTGCGGATCCTGCCGCCGTCGTCGACCGGCTCCTCCCCCGTGTGACCGTGCACTCCCGCGGACCCGCACGGCGCGGATCCGCGGGAGTGCCCGCAGGTCAGCTGCCGAGGACGCGCTCCTCGAGCATCCGGCGCACGGTCGGGGCGTCGGCCTGGCCGCGGGTGGCCTTCATGACCTGCCCGACCAGCGCGCCGAGCGCCTGGACCTTGCCCGAGCGCACCTTCTCCACGACGTCGGGCGCGCCGGCGATCGCGGCCTCGACGGCGGCGACGAGCTCGTCGGACTCCCCCATCACCGCCAGGCCCCGGGCCTCGACGACGGCGCGCGGGTCGCCCTCGCCGGCCAGGACGCCGTCGAGCGCCTGACGGGCCAGCTTGTCGTTGACGGTGCCCTCGGCGACCAGCGTCGTCAGCTCGGCGACCTGGGCCGGGGTGACGGCGAGGTCGGCGAGCTCGACGCCGGCGTCGTTGGCCCGGCGGGCGAGCTCGCCCAGCCACCACTTGCGGGCGTCGGCCGGCGTGGCGCCGGCGGCGACGGTCTGCTCGACCAGCCCGAGCGCCCCGGCGTTGACCAGCCAGGTCATCTCGGTGGCCGACAGGCCCCACTCCTCCTGCAGCCGGCGGCGGCGGGCGGCGGGCAGCTCGGGCAGCCCGGCGGCCAGCTTCTCCACCCACTCGGCGTCGGGCGCGAGCGGCACGAGGTCGGGCTCGGGGAAGTACCGGTAGTCGGTCGCCTCCTCCTTGCTGCGGCCCGGCGAGGTGCTGCCGGTGTCCTCGTGGAAGTGCCGGGTCTCCTGCAGCACCCGCCCGCCGGCGTCGAGGACGGCGGCCTGCCGGCGCATCTCGTAGCGCACCGCCCGCTCCACCGACCGCAGCGAGTTGACGTTCTTGGTCTCGGTGCGGGTGCCCCACTCCAGGCTGCCGATCGGCGCGAGCGAGGTGTTGACGTCGCAGCGCAGGCTGCCCTGCTCCATCCGCACGTCCGAGGCGCCGAGGGTCTGGATGATCTCGCGCAGCTCGGTGACGTAGGCGCGGGCGACCTCGGGGGCCTTGGCGCCGGCGCCGGCCACGGGGCGGGTGACGATCTCCACCAGCGGGATGCCGGCGCGGTTGAAGTCGACCAGCGAGTGGTCGGCGCCGTGGATGCGGCCGGTGGCGCCGCCGACGTGCAGGTTCTTGCCGGTGTCCTCCTCGAGGTGCACCCGCTCGATCTCCACGCGGTAGGTCTCGCCGTCCACCTCGACGTCGAGGTGCCCGGCGGTGCACAGCGGCTCGTCGTACTGGCTGGTCTGGAAGCCCTTCGGGATGTCCGGGTAGAAGTAGTTCTTCCGGGCGAAGCGCGACCAGGACGCGATCCGGCAGCCCAGCGCCAGGCCGATCCGGATGGTCGACTCGACGGCGGTGGCGTTGGCCACCGGCAGCGACCCGGGCAAGCCGAGGCAGACCGGGCAGGTCTGGGTGTTGGGCTCGGCGCCGAACGTCGTCGAGCAGCCGCAGAACATCTTCGACTCGGTGCCCAGCTCGACGTGGGTCTCCAGGCCGATGACCGGCTCGTAGCGGGTGAGGACGTCGTCGAGGTCGACGAGGGGCTCGGTCACGGGGTGGGCCCTCCCTTCGGGGTGGTGCTTCGGCCGGTGACCCAGGCACCGAGGCCGGTCAGCACGCCCAGGACGATGAAGACGGCGAAGACGGCCCTGCCGGTGACCAGCCAGAGCACCAGGCCGGCCAGGACGACGAAGGCCACCAGGCCCCAGGCGGCCTTGAGCGGGCCGGTCACGCGGCACGCTCCGCGAGCCGGTCGGCGAGCGGCGCGCCCTGGGCCGCCTCGACGGCGGCGGCCACCCGGTAGCAGCGGTCGTCGGCCAGCGCCGGCGCCATCACCTGCAGGCCGACCGGCAGCCCCTCCGACAGCCCGCACGGCACCGAGATGGCCGGGACGCCGGCCAGGCTCGCGGGCAGCGTGCACAGGTCGGCGGCGTACATGGCCAGCGGGTCGTCGACGCGGGCGCCGATCGGCCAGGCCACCGTCGGGCTGGTCGGGCTGACCAGCACGTCGACGCCGCCGTCGAAGGCGGCGGAGAAGTCGCGGGTGATGAGCGAGCGGACCTTCTGCGCCTGGCCGTAGTAGGCGTCGTAGTAGCCCGCCGACAGCGCGTAGGTGCCGAGGATGATGCGGCGCTTGACCTCGGCGCCGAAGCCCTGCTCGCGGGTGAGCGCCATGACCTCGTCGATGTCGCGGGTGCCGTCGTCGCCGACCCGGATGCCGAACCGCATGCCCTCGAAGCGGGCCAGGTTCGACGACGCCTCGCTCGGCGCGATCAGGTAGTACGCCGGCAGCGCCAGCCCGAACGACGGGCAGGAGACCTCGTGCACCTCGGCGCCGGCCGCCTCCAGCAGCGCGACCGACTCGGCGAACCGCTCGAGCACGCCGGCGTCGTAGCCCTCGCGCGCGCCCTCGCCGCCCAGCTCCCGGACGACGCCGACCCGCAGGCCGGACAGGTCGCCGCCGGCGCCGCGGCGGGCGGCCTCGACGACGGTGGGCACGGGGGCGTCGATGCTCGTGGAGTCGCGCGGGTCGTGACCGCCGATCGCCTCGTGCAGCAGGGCGGCGTCCACGACCGTGCGGGCCATCGGGCCGGCCTGGTCGAGGCTGGAGGAGAAGGCGATCAGGCCGTAGCGCGACACCGAGCCGTAGGTGGGCTTGTGGCCGACCAGGCCGGTGACCGCCGCGGGCTGGCGGATCGAGCCGCCGGTGTCGGTGCCGAGCGCGAACGGGGCGAGCCGGCCGGCGACCGCGGCGCTGGAGCCGCCCGACGAGCCGCCGGGGATGCGGTCGCGGTCCCACGGGTTGCGGGTGACCTTGTAGGCGGAGTTCTCGGTGGACGAGCCCATCGCGAACTCGTCCATGTTGGTCTTGCCGAGCAGCACCGTGCCGGCCTCGTGCAGCCGGGTGGCGACGGTGGCCGAGTACGGCGGTCGCCAGCCCTCGAGGATCCGCGAGCCGCTGGTGGTGGGCACGCCCTCGGTGACGAAGACGTCCTTGAGCGCGACCGGGATGCCGGCCAGCCCCGTGCCGGCGGTGCCCGAGGCGTCGATCTCGCCGGCCCGCTGCAGCGCGGCCTCGGCGTCGACGTGCAGGTAGGCGCCGAGGTCGCCGTCCTCGGCGGCGATGCGGTCCAGGTGGGCGCGGGTGACCTCGACGGCGGAGGTCTCGCCGGCGGCGAGCGCGCTCTGCAGCGCGGTGACCGGCAGGGCGGTGAGGTCGCTCACTCCTCCTCCCCCAGGATGCGCGGCACGCGGAAGCGGCCGTCCTCGGCGGCGGGCGCGCCGGCCAGGACGGCGTCGCGCGGCAGGCACGGGGTGGCGACGTCGTCGCGCAGCACGTTGGTCAGCGGGACGGCGTGGGTCATCGGGGCGACGTCCTCGACGTCGGCGCGCTGCACCTGGGCCACCGCGTCGAGGACCGCGCCCAGCTGGCCGGCGAAGCGGTCGAGCTCCTCGTCGGTGACGGCCAGCCGGGCCAGCCGCGCGAGGTGCGCGATGTCCTGGCGGCCGAGGGCGGGCGACGCTCCGCGGTCGGGCGTGGTGGGGCTCATGCTGGGGGAGGACTCCTGTCGTCGGCGCCGGCCGGCGCCAGGGACGCAACCTGTTCACTGTACGTGGGGCCGGTGGGGCGCCGGTCCGGCCGGGCGCGGTGCTCGACCCGGGGCTCCGTATGCGGGAAGCTGCTCGGACCCACGATCGACGGAGATCGGCTCACCTCGTCGCCTGCGGAGGCACCCGTGTCCTATCTCCTGCGGCTGGTCGTGCCCGACCGCCCCGGTCTGCTCGGCGCGGTGGCGACCGCCCTGGGCACCGCGGGCGTCGACATCGTCTCGGTGGACGTGCTGGAGCGCGGCAACGGCGTCGCCGTCGACGACGTCGTGGTCGACCTCCCGCCCGGCCGGCTCCCGGACAGCCTGATCACCGCCGTGCAGTCGGTGCCCGGCGTGGAGGTGGAGACGCTGCGCCCCTTCGCCGGGCCGCTGGACACCCACCGCGAGCTCGACCTGCTCGAGGAGCTGGCCCGGGCGGCCGAGTCACCCCCGCCCGCCCTCGCGGTCAAGCTGCTGGCCGCCGAACTGCCGCGGGTGTTCCACAGCGGCTGGGCGGCGGTGCTGCACGCCGACGGCGACGGCGGCTGCGAGGCGCTGGCCGCCTCCGACGCGGCGCCGGCGTTCGAGGGCATGCGGCTGCCGTGGCTGCCGCTGTCCTCGCCGCGGCTGCTGCCCAGCGAGGACGACTGGCTGCCCGAGCGCTGGCGGGAGATGGCCGTCGAGATGATGGCCGCGCCCTTCGGCGACCCGCGCACCGCCGTCGTCCTGGGGCGCTCGGGCGGGCCCGCCTACCGCCGCTCGGAGCTGCTGCGGCTGACCCACCTCACCGGGATCGCGGCCAGCGTCGCCCACCTGCCGCCGGCCTGACTCACTCCCCCGCCGGCTGGCTCCCGTCGCCGGTCGTCGCGACCGCGCGGGCGGCCTCGGGCCCCTCCTCGAGCAGCACGCGCAGGCCGTCGTCGTCGAGGATCGGCGCCTTGACCTGCACGGCCTTGTCGTACTTGCTGCCGGGGTCGGCGCCGACCACCACGAAGCCGGTCTTCTTCGACACCGACCCGGTCACCTTGCCGCCGCGCTCCTGGATCGCGGCGATCGCCTGGTCGCGGCTGTAGTCGCGCAGCGACCCCGTGACGACGACGGTGACGCCGGTCAGCGGCCCGGGCGGGGCGTCCTCGCCGGCGTCGGCCAGCTTCACGCCGGCCCGGCGCCACTTCTCCACGACCTCGCGGTGCCAGTCGACGGCGAACCAGTCGCGCACCGAGCGGGCGATGGTCGGGCCCACGCCGTCGGCGGCGGCGAGCTCCTCCTCCGACGCCTCGGCGATCCGGTCCAGCGAGCGGAAGTCGCGGGCCAGCGCCTGGGCGGCGGTCGGCCCCACGTGCCGGATCGACAGGGCCACGAGCACCCGCCACAGCAGCACGTCCTTGCGCGCCTGCAGGTTGGCCAGCAGCCGCTGCCCGTTGGCCGAGAGCGTGCCGTCCTTCTTGGTGAAGAAGTCGGTGCCGCGGAGCTTCTCCTCGGTGAGGTCGAAGACGTCGCCCTCGTCCTCGAGCAGGTGCTCGGCCAGCAGCGCGATCGCGGCCTCGTAGCCGAGCACCTCGATGTCGAAGGCGCCGCGGCCGGCCACGTGGAAGACGCGCTCCCGCAGCTGCGCCGGGCAGGACCGGGCGTTCGGGCAGCGGATGTCGGCGTCGCCCTCCTTCTCGTGCCGCAGCTCGGTGCCGCACTCGGGGCAGTGCGTCGGCATGACGAACTCGGTCTCGTCGCCGGTGCGCGCGGCGACGACGGGCCCGAGGACCTCGGGGATGACGTCGCCGGCCTTGCGGATGACGACCGTGTCGCCGATGAGCACGCCCTTGCGCCTGACCTCGCTGGCGTTGTGCAGCGTGGCCAGCTGCACGGTGGAGCCGGCGACCTTGACCGGCTCCATGTAGGCGAACGGCGTCACGCGGCCGGTGCGCCCGACGTTGACCCGGATGTCGAGGAGCTTGGTGGTGGCCTCCTCCGGCGGGTACTTGAACGCGATCGCCCAGCGCGGCGCCCGGGAGGTCGAGCCCAGCCGGCGCTGCAGCGCGACCTGGTCCACCTTGAGCACGACGCCGTCGATCTCGTGCTCCACCGAGTGCCGCTGCTCGCGGTAGCGCTCGACGTAGGCCCACACCGCCTCGAGGTCGTCGACCACCGCGAACCGGTCGCTCACCGGCAGGCCGAGCGCGCGCAGCCGCTCGTAGGCCTCCGACTGCCGCTCCGGCTCGAAGCCGCGCCGCGCACCGAGGCCGTGCACCACCAGCCGCAGCGGCCGGGAGGCGGTCACCCGCGGGTCCTTCTGCCGCAGCGAGCCCGCCGCGGCGTTGCGCGGGTTGGCGAACGGCGGCTTGCCCTGCTCGACCATGCCGGCGTTGACGTCGGCGAAGGCCGCCGTCGGGAAGTAGATCTCGCCGCGCACCTCGAGCAGCGCGGGCACGTCGTCGCCGGTCAGCTGCTGCGGGACGTCGCCCATCGTGCGCACGTTGGGGGTGACGTCCTCCCCCGTCGTCCCGTCGCCGCGGGTGGCCGCGCGGACCAGCCGGCCGTCCTCGTAGACCAGCGCGACCGCGACCCCGTCGACCTTGAGCTCGCACAGCCAGCGCACGCCCGCCCCGGCGTCGCGGGTGACCCGCCCGGCCCACGCCGACAGCTCGTCGGCGTCGAAGACGTTGTCCAGGCTCTGCATGCGCTCGAGGTGCCGGACCGGGGCGAAGGTGGCGGTGAACCCGCCGTTGACCTTCTGGCTCGGCGAGTCGGGCGTGACCAGCGCCGGGTGGTCGGCCTCGATGGCCTTGAGCTGGGCCATGAGCTCGTCGTACTGACCGTCGCTGACCAGCGGCTCGTCGCGCACGTAGTACGCGAAGGCGTAGCGGTCGAGCTCCTCGGACAGGTCGCGGTGGCGCGTGCGCGCGTCGTCGGGGACCTCGGTGAGGTCCTCCCGCTCGGCGACCGCGGCGACGTGCGGGGTGTCCAGCTCGGCGTCCGTGCTCACGCGGGCACGGTATCCGCCGGGTCTGACTCCGGCGCCGGTCCGCCCGATCGGGTGTCGGTCACTCGGGCAGCAGGTACCGCGCGGCCTCGCGGACGTGGGCCATCGCCGCCCGCGCGTGGGCGGGGCTCGCGCCGGCCAGGCCGCAGGCCGGGGTGAGGGTGACCGCCTCGTGCAGCGTCTCGGCCGGGAAGCCGAGTTCGCGCCACCACGCACGCAGCCGCGAGGCGGTGGCCTTCGGCGCCGGCAGCGGCGCGTCGGTCCCGGGGACGACGCCGGGCAGCAGGTGGGTGCCGGCCTCGACGGCGGCGCCGACGGCGTCGAGGTCCTGGACCAGCCCGAGGTCGAACGACAGCCCGGCCGCGCCCGTGGCGCGCAGCAGGTCCAGCGGCGCCCGGCTCGCGCAGCAGTGCACGACCACCGGGACGGGCAGCGCGGTCACGACCGCGGCGAGCTCCGCCTCGACGTCGGGCGCGGCGACGGCCGGCAGCCGGCCGAAGCCGCTCGCCGTCGGCAGCGCGCCCTGCAGGACCGACGGCAGCGAGGGCTCGTCGAGCTGGACGACGACCTGCGCGCCGGGCACCCGCGCGGTCACGGCCGCGACGTGCGCGGCGATGCCCTCGGCCAGCGACTGCCCGAGGTCGCGGCGGGCGCCGGCGTCGACGACGGCCCGCTCGCCGCGCTCCCGCTCGAGGCCGGCGGCCAGCGTCCACGGCCCCGCGGCCTGCACCTTGAACGGGCCCCGGTGGCCACCGGCGACGTCGTGCAGGGCGTCGAGGTCGCGGGCGAGGAGCTCCTGGGCGCGGCGCAGGTCCCGGCCGGGGCGCGGCACGAGGCGCCAGCCGGCGGGGGTCAGGTCGACGGCGAGGTCGACGAGGAGGGCGGCGCTGCGGCCGAGCAGGTCCGCACCCGCGCCGCGGGCGGGCAGCTCGGGCAGGTGAGGCAGGCCGGGCAGCTCCCCCAGGACGACCCGCAGGGCCTCGGCCGGGTCGGTGCCGGGCAGCGACCCGACGCCGGAGGCCGGCCCCCACGGTGCGGGAGCCGGCCTCGGGTCGGTGCCGGTCGGGTCGGGCTCGGTCGGGGTGGCCACGGCGGCGACGGTAGTACCGCCGCCGCCGTGACCGGCCGGGCCCGGGGTGATGCGGTCGGTCAGACGGCCGTGCTGTGGTTCGCGGGCGGCGGGCTGACCGGGGAGCGGGTCGCGAAGTACGCGACCAGTGCGTCGACGTCGAACGGACCGGTGGCGACGTTCGTGCCGCCGGTGAAGGCGGTGAAGCCGTCACCGCCGCCGACGAGGAACGAGTTGGCCACGACGCGGTACTCCTGCGTCGGCACGAGCGGCGTCCCGTTGATCGTGATCGACGAGTCGATCACCCGCTCGCCGTAGGGCAGGTCCAGGTCGTAGCTGTAGGCGAAGCCCTGCGAGGTGCCCAGGATCAGCTGGCTGTTGCGCGGCCCGGCGTTCTGAGCCTGGAACTGCTGCTCGAGGACGTCGTCGATCTGGGCGCCGGTCAGCGTCAGGGCGTTGACCGTGTTGCCGAATGGCTGGACGTCGAAGAGTTCGCCGTAGGTCACCTCGCCGGCGGCGATGTTGGTGCGCACCCCACCGGGGTTGGTGAAGCCGATGACCGGGCTGCCGAAGACCGGGTCGCTCAGCGCCTCGAGCTGGGCCTGGGCGACCAGGTTCACGATCGGCTGCTCGGTGGCCCGGTTGGCCGACCCGGCGGCGCCGATGGTCGCCGTCGCGCTGCCGACGACCCGGTTGCGGGCCTCTGCCGACCGACCGTTCCAGTAGTCGACGATCGCCTTCACCTCGGCGTCGACCGCGGTCCGGGAGACGGGGACGTTCGTCGCGGCGTAAGTGGCGCGCCGGTCGACGTCACCGGTGTTCGGGTTGATGGTCAGACGGACGTCGGTGACCAGACGACCGTAGAAGCCGGCCTGGGTGACCAGCCGAGGCTCGCTGCCGCGCACCGGCAGCAGGCAGTTGTAGGTCTCGTGGCTGTGCGCGCTGACGATGAAGTCGACCTGCTTGTCCATGCGGGTGTTGAGGTCGACGATCGGGCCGGTCAGGCCGGTGCAGCCGTTGGCCGTGGGAGCCGCGTTGGGGTCGGTGACGTCACCGCCCTCGTGGACCAGGACACCGATCGAGCGGATGCCCAGCTTCTTCAGCTCGTGCGTCCAGCGGTTGACGGCCTCGGCCTCGTCGACGAACTGGACGTCGGTGATGCCGGTCGGCGAGACGATGGTCGGCGTCGTCTCGGTGACGACGCCGATGAGCGCCACCTTCTGCCCGCCGGCGACGTCGAACACCTGGTACGGCGGCAGCATCGGCTCACCGGTCTCCCGGGAGACGACGTTGGCGGCCAGGTACGGGAACTCCGTGCCGTGGAAGGCGTGCTCGCCGGTCCCGAAGCAGCCGTCGACACCGACGACGACGCCCTCGCACGCCGTGACGTCGTCGCTGTAGGTGCCGTCGGTGGCGCCGGAGATGCGGCGCAGCTCCTCGGTGCCCCGGTCGAACTCGTGGTTGCCCACGGAGGAGACGTCCAGGCCCATGGCGTTGAGGGCCTCGATCGTCGGCTCGTCCTTGTAGACGCTCGACTCGAACGGCGAGGCGCTCACCAGGTCACCGGCGCCGACGAAGAACGAGTCGGTCGAGCCGCCGTTCTGCCCGGCGAACTGTGCCTGCAGCGCGTCGACGGTGGCGGCGATGTGCGCGGCGCCGCCGACCGGGGTCGTGACGTCGTCGGTCGTGCCGTAGGCACCATCAGGACCGGGCGCGGTGGCCAGCGAGCCGTCGGCTCCGCTCTGCGGCGTGATCCGCCCGTGGAAGTCGTTCATCGCGATCAGCTGGACCGGGATGGACGGCTTGGGCGCGGCCTGGGCCGCGCTCGGGACGGCCACGAGACCGGCCGTGGTCGCCACCGCGACGGCGGCGGCGAGGGAGAAGCGCGTTCGGCGCAAGGAGTCCTCCGGAGGACATGCGGAGCGGGCAACCGGAGACGGTGGCCCGGGTGGGGTCGTGAGCCGAGCTACGTACCCGTGCTCAGGAAGCGGCTCGGACGACACGGTAGGTGACGGAGGGTTCCGACACCAGGTCCTCCGGGTGACGATCAGGTGTCCGGCGGTCAGCCGGTGACGGTCCCCTGACCGAGCACCAGGTCGCCCCGCTCCGGGTCGGGCGCGTAGAGGACGGCCGACTGCCCGGGCGCGACGCCGCGCTGCGCCTCGTCGAGCGCGACCACCAGGCCGCCGTCGGGACCGGCGGTCACCGTGCAGGGGACGGCGGTCGCGTGCGCCCGCAGCTGCACCTCCGCGCGCAGCGGGAGCTGCGGTGCCGCCCCGGTCCACGTCGGCCGGCCGGTGCGCACCTCGGCGACGCCGGCGAGCTCGGCGGTCCCCACCGTCACGGTCCGGGTGACCGGCTCGATGGACAGGACGTAGCGCGGCCGCTGGTCGCCGACGGCGATGCCCAGCCCGCGCCGCTGCCCCACGGTGAACCCGTGCGTGCCCTCGTGCGTGCCGACGGTGGCGCCGGTGGCGGCGTCGACGACCGGCCCGGGCGCCGTCCCCAGCCGCCGGGTGAGGAAGCCGCGGGTGTCGCCGTCGGGGATGAAGCAGATGTCGTGCGAGTCCGGCTTGGTCGCGACGGCGAACCCGCGCTCGGCGGCGATCGCGCGCACCCGCTCCTTGGTCATCGACCCCAGCGGGAACACCGCCCCCGCCAGCTGGCGCGGGGTGAGCACGCCGAGCACGTAGGACTGGTCCTTGGCCGCGTCCACCGACCGGCGCAGCCGGCCGCCCTCCAGCCGCGCGTGGTGGCCGGTGACGACGGCGTCGAAGCCGAGCGCCAGCGCCCGGTCGAGCACCGCGGTGAACTTGATCTTCTCGTTGCAGCGCAGGCACGGGTTGGGCGTGCGCCCGGCGGCGTACTCGGCGACGAAGTCCTCGACGACGTCCTCGGTGAACCGCTCCGCGAGGTCCCAGACGTAGAACGGGATGCCGAGCTCGTCGGCGACCCGCCGGGCGTCGTGGGCGTCCTCGACGCTGCAGCAGCCGCGGGCGCCGCTGCGCAGCGTCTGCCGGTCCGGCGAGAGCGCGAGGTGCACCCCGGTGACGTCGTGGCCGGCGTCGACCGCCAGCGCCGCGGCGACCGCGCTGTCCACTCCCCCGCTCATCGCGGCGAGCACGCGCACGGGCGCTACCTCCCCGCCCCGCGGGCGCGCTCCACCACGGGGGCGATCACGGCCAGCAGCGCGTCGACGTCGTCGCCGGTGCTCGGCGAGCCCAGGCTGAACCGCAGCGAGCTGCGCGCCCGGGCGGCGTCGGCGCCGACGGCGGTGAGCACGTGGCTGGGCCGGGCCACCCCGGCGCTGCACGCCGACCCGGTCGAGCACTCGATGCCGCGGGCGTCGAGCAGCATGAGCAGCGCGTCGCCCTCGGCGCCGGGGAAGGACAGGTGCGCGTTGCCGGGCAGCCGGCCGGGCCCGCCGGCGACGACGTCGTCCAGCGGGGCGCCGTTGAGCTGCGCGTCGGGGACCTGCTCGAGCACCCCGGCCACCAGCCGGTCGCGCAGCGCGGCCAGCCGGGCGGCCCGCTCGGGCCGGGAGCCGGCGGCGGTGGTCACGGCGACGGCGAGGCCGACGATGGCCGCCACGTCGAGGGTGCCCGAGCGGACGTCGCGCTCCTGACCGCCGCCGTGCAGCAGCGGCATGCACTCCGCGTCGCGGCGCAGCAGCAGCACCCCGGCGCCCATCGGGCCGCCGAGCTTGTGGCCGGTCATGGTGAGCGCGTCGACGCCGCTGGCGGCGAAGTCCACCGGCACCTGGCCGACGGCCTGCACCGCGTCGGTGTGCAGCGGCACCCCCGCCGCGTGCGCCACCTCCGCCAGCGCGGCGACGTCGCTGACCGTGCCGATCTCGTTGTTGGCCCACATGACGCTGGCCACCGCGACGTCCGAGCCGTCGCCCAGCGCCTCGGCCAGCGCCTCCGGCGTCACCCGCCCGGTGGACTCCAGGCGCAGCCAGGTGACCTCCGCGCCCTCGTGCTTGGCCAGCCACTCGGCGCTGTCGAGGACGGCGTGGTGCTCGGCCGGGCTCACCACGAGCCGCCGCCTGCGCGAGTCGGCCTCGCGTCGCGCCCAGTACAGGCCCTTCACCGCGAGGTTGTCGCCCTCGGTGCCCCCGCCGGTGAACAGCACCTCCGACGGGCGGGCGCCCAGCGCCTCGGCCAGCCGCTCCCGGGACTGCTCGGCGGCCCGCCGCGCGGCGCGGCCGCTGGCGTGCAGCGAGGAGGCGTTGCCCACCCGGCCGAGCTGTTCCGTCATCGCGGCCAGGACCTCGGGGAGCACCGGCGTGGTCGCCGCGTGGTCGAGGTAGGTCACTCCGCCCAGGTTAGTCGCGCACGACGGACCCGCTCGGGTGACGCCGGTGACCCCGGAGACGGCGACGGGCGCCGGCCCCCGGAGGGATCGGCGCCCGTCGCTGGTGACGTGCCGGAACGGCCCGCTGCAGGGCCCCGCGCCGCGCGGAGCGTGGTGTGGGGGGCAGCGGGGCCCTTCGACTACTTGCGGGCGGCGATCTTCTCGGTGGCGGCCGGCACCACCTGGAAGAGGTCACCGACGACGCCGAAGTCGGCCAGCTCGAAGATCGGGGCCTCGGGGTCCTTGTTGACGGCCACGATCGTCTTCGAGGTCTGCATGCCGGCGCGGTGCTGGATCGCGCCGGAGATGCCGACCGCGATGTAGAGCTGCGGCGAGACGGTCTTGCCGGTCTGCCCGACCTGGAAGCTGTGCGGGTAGAAGCCGGAGTCGACCGCGGCACGCGAGGCACCGACGGCGGCGCCGAGCGAGTCGGCCAGGGCCTCGATGATCGAGAAGTTCTCCGCGCTGGCCACGCCGCGGCCACCGGAGACGACGATCGAGGCCTCGGTCAGCTCGGGCCGGTTGCTCTTCTGCTCCACGACCCGGTCGACGACGCGGGTCTGCCTCGCCTGGTCGGACAGGCTGACCTCGACCGGGACCTCCTCACCGGCGGCGGGGGCCGGCTCGGGGGTGACCGAGTTGCCGCGCAGCGTGTAGACCGGGGTGCCGGTCGTCACCTTCGAGTGGACGATCTGCTGGCCGGCGAAGACCACCTGGGTGGCGGTGCCGTCGGCGGCGATCTCGCTGACGTCGGTCAGGAAGCCGCTGCCGGTCTTGAGCGCCAGCCGCGCGGCGACCTCCCGGCCCTCCGCGGAGGACGGGATGACGACGGCGGCCGGGGACGCCTGCTGCACCAGCTGGGCGAGCACCTCGGCCTTGGGGGCGACGAGGTACTCGTCGATCTCCGGGGACTCGGCGACGTAGACCTTCGCCGCGCCGTACTGGGCGAGCTGCTCGCGGGCGCCGGCGGCGACGCCGGGGCCGCCGGCGACGACCGCCGAGACCTCACCCAGCGCGCGTGCGGCGGTGAGGGCCTCGAGGGTGCCCTTGCGGACGGTGCCGTCGGCCGGGTTCAGCTCGACGAGGACCAGGACCTCTGCCATGGCTGTTCAGTCTCCTCTTCGCTTCGGATCCGGGCCGGGTCAGACGAGCTTCTGGGCGGCGAGGAAGCCCACGAGCTCCTCGGCGCCGTTGCCCTCGTCGGTGACCTTGACACCCTCGCCCTTCGGCGGGCGGCCGGCGAAGTCGAGGACCTGGCTGGTGGCGGTGGCGAGGCCGACGGCCGAGGCGTCCACGCCCAGGTCGGCCAGCGACCGGCTCTCCACCGGCTTCTTCTTCGCGGCCATGATCCCCTTGAAGGAGGGGTAGCGCGGCTCGTTGATGGTGTCCCAGGTGGACACGATGGCCGGCAGCGGGGCCTCCAGGGCCCAGTAGCCGCCGTCGGTCTGCCGCTCCACCTTCACCGTCGAGCCCTCGACGGTGAGCTTGCGGGCGCCGGAGACCTGCGGGATGCCCAGCCGCTCGGACAGCAGCGCCGGCATGACGCCCATCTGGCCGTCGGTCGACGTGGCGCCCATGAGGACCAGGTCGTACTCGAGCTGCTGCAGCGCCGCGGCGAGGACCGCCGAGGTCTGGACGGCGCACGAGCCGTGGATGGCGTCGTCCTGCACGTGGACGGCCTTGTCCGCGCCCATGGAGAGGGCCTTGCGGATGGCGTCGGTGGCGCTGCCGGGGCCGACGGTCAGCACGGTGACCTCGCCGCCCTGCGCCTCCTTGACCTGCAGCGCCTCCTCGATCGCGTACTCGTCGATCTCGTTGATGACGTTGTCCGCGGTGGCGCGGGCGACGGTGTTGTCCGACGGGTCCAGCGAGCGCTGGGTGCCCGAGTCGGGGACCTGCTTGACCAGAACGACGATGTTCATCGCCAGACCTACCTCCGCAGTCGGTCATGGGGGACGCGGGCCACGGCCCGCCTGGCTCCGATAGTGGAGGTTACTGCGGGGTAACGGAGCGGCGGACCGGGGTGCCGGTGAGCCCGGTCACGCCGTCCAGCGGCCGGTGGCGGTGAACTCCTCGAGGACCGCCCGGTGGGGCGCGAGGTCCAGTCCGTGCTCGGCCACCCAGACGTCGGAGTGGTAGGTGTGCGCGTACCGCTCGCCGCCGTCGCAGAGCAGGGTGACCACGCTGCCGGCCCGCCCCTCGGCGACCATCTCCGCGACCAGCCGGAAGGCGCCCCACAGGTTGGTGCCGGTCGAGCCGCCGGCCAGCCGCCCGGTCACCCGCTCCAGGTGCCGCACCGCCGCCAGCGACGCGGCGTCGGGGACGCGGATCATCCGGTCGACCACCGACGGCAGGAACGACGGCTCGACCCGCGGTCGGCCGATCCCCTCGATCCGCGAGGGCATCCCCGTCGTCCAGGCCGGCTCCTCCTCCACCCAGCCGGGGAAGAACGCCGAGTTCTCCGGGTCGACGACGGCCAGCCGGGTGGGGTGCCGGCGGTAGCGCAGGTAGCGGCCGAAGGTCGCGCTCGTGCCGCCCGTGCCCGCCCCGACGACGACCCACTCCGGCACCGGGTGGCGCTCCAGGGCCATCTGCTCGAACACCGACTCGGCGATGGTGTTGTTGCCGCGCCAGTCGGTGGCCCGCTCGGCGTTGCTGAACTGGTCCAGGTAGTGCCCGCCGCACTCGGCGGCCAGCCGGCGCGCCTCGTCGTAGACGTCGGGGGCGTGGTCGACGAAGTGGCAGCGGCCGCCGGCGAACTCGATGAGCGCGACCTTCTCCTGGCTGGTCGAGGCGGGCATGACCGCGACGAAGGGCAGGCCCAGCATCCGGGCGAAGTAGGCCTCGCTGACCGCCGTCGACCCGCTGGAGGCCTCGACGACGGTGCTGCCCTCGGTGATCCAGCCCGAGCACAGCGCGTGCAGGAACAGCGAGCGGGCCAGCCGGTGCTTGAGGCTGCCGGTCGGGTGGGTCGACTCGTCCTTGAGGTAGAGGTCGACGCCCCACTCCGGCGGCAGCGGGTAGACGAGCAGGTGGGTGTCGGCGCTGCGCACCGCGTCGGCCTCGACGACGGCGATCGCCCGCTCCACCCACGCCCGCCCGGCGGGGTCGGACCGGTCGACGTCGGTGACCCCGTCCTCGGGGCTGGGGCGCTCGCTCACCCGGCCATCCTCGTGCACGGCCCCGGCGACCTGCGGCGACACCGGCGCGGCGCCGGGCACCCTGTGTCGTGGCACCGTCGCCGTCCGGCGGGACGCGGCGGTCCGCACGAGGACCTGCGAGCCGATCCGGTCCGCGCGCCGCCGGCCGGTCCCTACCCTCCCGACGCCCGCGCCACCGATCGGCCACGTCCCGGACCGGCCGCCGAGGGAGCCGACCATGCCCCGTCAGTTCGGCCGCTACCTGCTCGAGGAGATGATCGGCGCGGGTGGCATGGGCGAGGTGTGGCGGGCGCGCGACACGCGCTTCGACCGGCTCGTCGCGCTCAAGCTCCTGCCCGAGGCGCTCAACCGGGACACGGAGTTCGCCGCCCGGTTCCGCCGGGAGTCGTACGTCGCGGCGCGGCTGCGCGAGCCGCACGTCGTCCCGATCCACGACTTCGGCGAGATCGACGGACGGCTGTACCTCGACATGCGCCTGGTCGACGGGCGCGACCTCGGCCGCCTCCTGGAGGACGGGCCGATCCCGCCGCAGCGCGCGCTGTCCCTGCTCGGCCAGGTCGCCGACGCCCTCGAGGCCGCGCACGCCGACGGGCTGGTCCACCGCGACGTGAAGCCCAGCAACGTGCTGGTGACGCCGACCGACTTCGTCTACGTCGTCGACTTCGGCATCGCCCGGTCGGTCGGCAGCACCCGCACCTCGCTGACGATCACCGGCGCCACCGTCGGGACGCTGGACTACATGGCGCCCGAGCGCTTCACCGACCAGCCCATCGACGGGCGGGTGGACGTCTACTCGCTGGCCTGCGTCCTCGCCCAGACCCTCACCGCCCGCAAGCCCTTCGGCGGGGAGGACCTGCCGGCGCTGCTCTACGCCCACCTCTACGCCGACCCCCCGCGGCCCAGCGAGGTCGTCCCCACCCTCCCGCGGGCGCTCGACGACGTGGTCGCGCGCGGGATGGCCAAGCGGCCCGAGGAGCGGTACGCCACGCCGGGCGAGCTGGTCCGCGCGGCCCGGGAGGCCCTCGCGGAGCCGCCGGTGCCGGTCGTGCCGCCCACGGCCCCCCGGCAGGCGGCGACGGCCGCCGCTCCCCCGCCTCCCCCGCCGCCCGCCGCGCCGACGGTCCTCGGGGTCCGGTCCGGGGACGGGCGGCACAGCTCGGTGCGGCCCCTGGCGCCGGCCGGCCGGCCGCCGCACCGGGGCCGCCGCGCCGCCCTGGTCGCCGGCCTGGTGCTCCTGCTCGCCGTCGGGGGGCTCGCCTGGTGGCTGTGGCCGCGGGGGCAGGACGCCGACGGGACGGCGGGGGCCGCGGAGAGCACGACGCCGTCCCCGCAGGACACCGCCCCGCCGCCGAGCCCGCCGCCGCCGGCCAGCCTCGCCGTCCCCACCCGGCTCGGGGAGCCGATCGAGGTCCCGCCGACCCCGGGCTTCCTCGCCGTGGCCCCCAACGGCCGCTATGCCTACACCGCCCACCGGGCGGAGGGGGTGGTCAGCGTCCTGGACACGAACTCGCTGGAGGTCGTCTCCCGGATACCCATCCCGGCCGGGCCGCCGCAGTTCGTCACGTTCTCCCCCGACGGCGGCCGCGCCTACGTGACGGTGACCGACGCGGACCACACCGAGAACTCCGTGGCCTTCGTCGACACCGCCACCAACGAGGTGGTCCGCACCGTGGAGGTGGGCCTGCGCCCCTTCGCGCCGGCGACCTCGCCCGACGGCCGGCTGCTGTACATCCCGCTGCACGACGAGGGCCGGGTCGAGGTGCTCGACACGGAGAGCGGCGACGAGGTCGCCTCCTACGACGTCGCGCCCAACCCGCACTGGATCGCCGTCTCCGCCGACGGCACGCGCGCCTACACCGCCAACCACGAGTCCGACGTGCTGTCGGTGCTCGACCTCACCGACGGCGGGCGGGTGCTGCAGGAGATCCCGGCCGGCGACTCGCCGCACAGCGTGGCCGTCTCCCCCGACGGGAGCCGGGTCGCGGTGGTGGCCTACGACAGCAGCGAGGTCCACCTGGTCGACACCGCCACCGGCGCGGCGGTCAGCGGCCCCGTGGGGCTGCAGCCGCAGGACGTCAGCTGGGCGGCGGACGGCCGGCGCCTCTACACCGCGGACGTCGACGGCGACACCATGTCGGTGGTCGACGCCCGGACCCTGCAGGTGACCGCCAGCGTGCCGACCGGGGACGGCCCGACCAGCGTCGCCGTCTCCCCCGACGGCCTGCGGGCCTACGTCACCAACCTCAACGACGCGACGGTGGTCGTCTACGAGCTGACCGCCTGAGGGTCGGCGCCCGCGGGCTCGACCAGCGCGGGGCGCTCGGCCGGGGTGACGGTGACCGCCGTCCCGGGCGTGAGGCCCTGGCTCCCGGCGCTGGGGACGTCCGCCTGCACCTCGACCCCGTCGGGCAGCGCGACCGCCAGGCGGGTGGTGGCGCCGGAGAACGTGCGGGTGACCACCCGGCCCACCCCGCGCGGGTCCTCGACGACCTCCAGCGCCTCGGGCCGCACCAGCGCGAACGCGGGCCCGGACGACGGGGCGGCGCCGAGCACCTCGCGGCGCACGCCGAGGAACTCGACGTCGCCGTCGCCGAGGACGGCCGGGATGCGGTTCATGGTGCCGACGAAGCCGGCCACGAACGCCGTCGCCGGGCGCTCGTAGAGGTCGTCGGGGGTGGCCACCTGCTCCAGCCGGCCGTCGCGCATGACGCCGACCCGGTCGGCGACCGACAGCGCCTCGGACTGGTCGTGGGTGACGAACACGGTGGTGATGCCCAGCTCGAGCTGGATGCGGCGGATCTCCTCGCGCAGCTGCACGCGCACCTGGGCGTCGAGCGCCGACAGCGGCTCGTCCAGCAGCAGCACCTGCGGCGCCACGGCCAGCGCGCGGGCCAGCGCCACCCGCTGCTGCTGGCCGCCGGAGAGCTGGTGCGGGTAGCGCTGCCCGCGGTCGGCGAGCCCGACCAGCTCCAGCAGCTCCGCGGCCCGCCCGGCGCGCTCCTCCCTGCCCCGGCGGCGCACCCGCAGCCCGAAGGCGACGTTCTCGGCCACGGTCATGTTCGGGAAGAGGCTGTAGGCCTGGAACACCATCCCGACGTCGCGCTTCGACGGCGGGATGCCGGTGACGTCGCGGCGGTCGAACCAGACCCGGCCGGCGTCGGGCACCTCGAAGCCGGCGATCGCGCGCAGCGCCGTCGTCTTGCCGCAGCCCGAGGGCCCCAGCAGGGCGAGGAACTCCCCGCCCGCGACGTCCAGGTCCAGCCCGTCGAGCGCGAGCACCGGGCCGTAGCGGCGGGTCAGCCCCTCCAGGCGGACGCCGACCGGCGCCTGCTCGCGCAGGTCGGCGGGCGCGGCGGCCCGGGGGGCTGCGGGGACGGCGGTCATGCGGGGTCCTCCTCGCGGCGCCGGCGGTCCAGCGCGGAGATGAGCAGCAGCAGCACCCAGGTCAGCAGCAGCGAGAGCACCGAGACCGCCACCGACAGCCGCGGCTGCGAGCCGGAGATGCGCACGATCCAGGTGGGGAAGGTCTCGAAGCCGAGGATGTTGGCGACGGTGAACTCGCCCAGCACCAGCGCCAGGGTGAGGAAGGCGGCGTTGAGCACCGACGTGCGCAGCACCGGCAGGACGACCGAGGCCATCACCCGCGGCCACGAGGCACCGAGCACCCGCGCGGCCTCGGTGAGCGTGCGCAGCTGGGCGCCGCGGACGCCGGCGTCGAGCGCCCGGTAGACGAACGGCAGCGCCAGCACGACGTAGACGAGCACCAGGATCCACGGCAGCGCCGGCTCCTGGAGCGCGAAGAACGCCTCGGCGAGCGGGGTGCCGTAGAAGTGGTCGGGCGCCCAGGCCAGCACGCTGCGCACGCCGACCACCAGCGCGATCGGCGGCAGCAGCAGCGGCACGAGGGTGAGGAACTCGACCAGCGGGCGCAGCCGCGGCAGCCGCAGCTCCACGAGCACCACGGTGGGCACCACGAGCAGCAGCGCGATCCCGACGGTGAGCACCCCGAGCAGCAGCGAGCGGCCGAAGTTCTCGGCGAACCCCTCGGCGCCGGGGATGCTCGTGTAGGCGTCGGCGGTGACCCCGTCGCGGCCCCGGACGGTGAACCACAGCGAGGCGCCCAGCGGCACCAGGAAGTACAGGCCGAGGACGGCGAACACCGCCCACCGCCACCGGCCGCGGCCCCGCCGGGCGGGCCGGACCGGGGTCTCCGGCTCGACACCGCCGGCCCCGGTGACGCCCGCGGTGGAGACGCCGGCCGTCGTCGCGCTCACGCCAGCCACCGCGACGTGCGCCGCTGCACCCAGGTGTAGAAGGCCATCACCAGCCCGACGAGGACGACCATCCCCAGGGCCAGCGCCTTGCCGAGGTTCTCCGCGCCGACGACGACGTTGCTCGACAGCGAGTCGGCGATCTGCAGCGTCACCAGCGGCAGGCTCGAGCCGACCAGCGCCTTGGCCGTGGCGTAGGCGGCGAACGCGGAGGCGAACAGCAGCATCGTGGCGCCGAGCACCGGCGGGAGGAGGACGGGCCCGCCGACGTGGCGCCAGTACTGCCAGCGGCTGGCGCCGAGGACGTCGGAGGCCTCGCGCCACTGCGGCCGCAGCGCCTCGACCGCCGGGACGATGGTCAGCACCATCAGCGGCACGAGGAAGTACAGGTAGACCAGCGCGAGGCCGGCCATCGAGTACAGCGAGAAGCCGTCGAGGCCGAGGGTGTCGGTCAGCAGGGCGGTGACCACACCGGCGTTGCCGATGGTGGCGAGGAACGCGAACGCCAGCGGGACGCCGCCGAAGTTGGCCAGCACGCCCGAGGCGGTGAGCACCAGCCGCCGCAGCAGCCGGCCGCGCCGGGTGCCGACGACGGCGAAGGCGAGCGCCAGGCCGAGCACCGCGCCCAGCACCGCGGTGACCGCCGACAGCTGCAGGCTGCCGAGGTAGGCGCGGGCGTAGGCGCCGCCGGTGACCGTGCCGAGGTTCGCCGTCGACCAGCTCTCCTCGAAGGTGACCGGGTCGGTGGCGCGGAACGCCTCCACCGCCAGCACGCCCACCGGCAGCAGCAGGAAGACCGCGACGTAGAGCAGGAACGGCAGGACGCCCAGCGCGGGCAGCAGCCCGCCGCGCCGGCGTCCGCTGCGGGACGCCGGCGCGGCGGGGGCGGGTGCGGTGCTCAGCCCGACATCTCCTGGTTCCACCGGGTGGCGACCACCTGCTGGGCGGCGCTCTCCTGCTCCTGGGTCGGGAAGTCCGCGGTGCCCTCGACCGGCGGCAGCGCGGCCAGCGCCTCGGCGTCGGCGGTCCCGGCCTCCTCCATCACCGGCAGCCGGACCGGCCGCGCACCGCCGGCCAGGTACAGGTTCTGGCCGCGGTCGCTGTAGAGGAACTCCTGCCACAGCCGCGCGGCGGCCGGGTGCGGGGCGTAGGCGCTGATCGCCTGGCTGTAGTAGCTGCCGAACAGCCCGTCGGAGGGGACGGCGACCTGCCACTCGACGCCCTGCTCGGCGAGGGTCCCGGTCAGGGCGGCGTTGTTGTAGTCCCAGTCGATGGCCAGCGGGGTCTCCCCGCTCTGGATCGTCGCCGGGGTGATCTCGACCGGGTTCCAGTTGCCGGCGTCCTTGACCTGGACGAAGAAGTCGATGCCCGGGCCGATGTCGTCCAGGCTGCCGCCGTTGGCCAGCGACGCCGCCCAGACCCCGGAGAAGGCCGCCGCGGCCTGGGTCGGGTTGCCGTTGAGCGCCACCTGGCCGGCGTACTGCGGGTCGAGCAGCTGGGCGAAGGTGGTCGGGCACTCGGCGATCACCGTGGCGTTGCAGCCGATGGAGATGTAGCCGCCGTAGTCGTTGTACCAGTACCCCTCGGGGTCCTTCTGGCCCTCGGGGATGTCGTCCCAGGTCTCCACCTGGTAGGGCGCGAGCAGGTCCTGCGCCTGCGCCTGGCGGGCGAAGGCGGTGCCCAGGTCGAGGACGTCGGGCGCGCGGTCCTGGCCGCGCTGGCTCTCGACGGCGTTGATCTCGTCCTGGCTGGACCCGTCGGGCGAGGCGCTGTTGACGGTGATCCCGTACTCCTCCTCGAAGGCGGAGATGATCTCGCCGTAGTTCGCCCAGTCCGGCGGCAGCGCGATCACGTTGAGCTCACCCTCCGCCTGGGCCGCCTCGACGAGGGCGTCCATGCCGCCGAGGTCCTCGGCCGAGCGCGCGGTGGCCGCGTCCGATCCGCCGCCCCCGCCTCCCGAGCCGCCGTCGTCGCCGCCGCCGCACGCGGTCAGCACGAGGGTCGCGGCCGCCACGACGGTCGCGGTCCTCAGGGTGGGGGTGGATCGCACGGGTCCTCCTCGGGAGCTGTCGGACTGCCCTCCGGGCCCGGCGGGACGCCGTCCGGGGGCTCGACGGATGGTGGCAGAACCGGACCGTCCGGAGGGCCGGTTCCGGTGACGGTCCGGGGAACGTTCGGGAGACGCCGGGGGTCAGCGCCCGGTGAAGGTCGCCTTGCCGGGCCCGCTCTCGAGGAAGGAGCGCATCCCGGTCTTCTGGTCCTCGGTGTCGAACAGCCCGGCGAACAGCCGGCTCTCCAGGGCCAGGCCCCGCTCCAGCGGCCCGTCGAGCCCCTCGTCGATCGCCTGCTTGGCCGCGGCCAGCGCCAGCGGCGGCCCGGCGGCGAACTTCCGCGCCATGGCGACGGCGGTGTCGTACACCTCGGCGTCCGGGACGACGGCGTCGGCCAGGCCCATCTCCAGCGCCTCCTCGGCGCCGACGTGCCGACCGGTGAAGACGAGGTCCTTGGCCTTGGCGGGGCCGACCAGGCGGGCCAGCCGCTGGGTGCCGCCGGCGCCGGGGATGACGCCGAGCAGGATCTCGGGCTGGCCGACCTTCGCGCCGGCGCCCATGACCCGGAAGTCGGCGCACAGCGCGAGCTCGTACCCGCCGCCGAGGGCGTAGCCGGTGATGGCGGCGATGACCGGCTTGGGGATGCGGGCGACCGTGGCGAAGCTGTGCGTGAGCTCGCGGCCCCAGGCCACCATCGTGGAGCCGGTCAGCTGCGACATCGCCTTGATGTCGGCGCCGGCGGCGAACACCCGCTCCCCGCCGTAGATCACGACGGCGCGCACGTCGGCCCGCTCGGTCGCCTCGATCGCCGCGGTCCGCACCTCGGTGTGCAGCTGCTCGTCGATCGCGTTCATCTTGGGCCGGTCGAGGCGGATCGTGCCCACCCCGTCCTCCACCGACAGGGTCACGAACTCGGGCGCTGCCATGCACGGCCTCCAGGGGGGACGACGTCGTCGCCCGGACCCTAACCAGCGGGCCGTGGTCAGCCCCGGCGACGGGCGGTGAAGCGGCCGTCGGAGCGCTCGAGCGCCAGCGGCAGGCCGAACGTCTCCGACAGCAGCTCGGCGGTGATCACCTGCTCCAGCGGGCCCGACGCGACCACCGCCCCCTGGCGCAGCAGCAGCGCGTGCGTGTAGCCCGGCGGGATCTCCTCGACGTGGTGGGTGACCAGCACCTGCGCCGGGGCGTAGAGGTAGGTGGCGAGGTCCGACAGCCGGCTCACCAGGTCCTCGCGGCCGCCGAGGTCCAGGCCCGCGCCGGGCTCGTCGAGCAGCAGCAGCTCCGGGTCGGGCATCAGCGCGCGGGCGATCTGCACCCGCTTGCGCTCCCCCTCGCTGAGGGTGCCGAAGGGCCGGTGCGCGATCCGCTGCACGCCCCACTGCTGCATGAGCGTCGCGGCGCGGGTGAGGTCGTGGATGTCGTAGCGCTCCCGCGCGCGGCCGACGATCGCGTACCCGGCGGACAGGACGACGTCGCCGGTGCGCTCCCCCGACTCGATCCGCTGCGCCAGTGCCGCGCTGGTCAGGCCGATCCGCGGGCGCAGTTCGAAGACGTCGACCGCGCCCATCGTCTCGCCGAGCAGCCGCACCTCACCGCGCGTGGGGTGCATGTGCGCCCCGGCCAGCTGCAGCAGCGTCGTCTTGCCCGCGCCGTTCGGGCCGAGCACCACCCAGCGCTGCTCGGGCCGGACGGTCCAGTCCACCCCCCGCAGCAGGTGCGACTGCCCGCGGACGACGTCCACGCCGCTCATCTCGACGACCGGTTCTGCTCCGCCGGCGGCGGGACTGCTCGACACGACCCCATCCAACCAACCCGCCCGCCTGCACCCGGGGAGGTGGCGGTCTTGGCAGGATCACCCGGTGAGGACCACCAGCGAGGACGTCGAGGTCTGGCCGGGCTCCCCCGCTCCCCTGGGCGCGCACTGGGACGGCACCGGCACGAACTTCGCGCTGTGGTCGGCCGGCGCCACCGCCGTCGACCTGTGCCTGTTCGACGACGGCGGCTTCGAGCACCGGCACCGGCTGCAGGAGACCACCCACCAGGTCTGGCACGGGCGGCTGCCCGGCATCGGCCCCGGCCAGCGCTACGGCTACCGGGTGCACGGGCCCTGGGACCCCGGCGCCGGCCACCGGTGGAACCCGGAGAAGCTGCTGCTGGACCCCTACGCCCGCGCCGTCGACGGCGACCTCTCGCTGCACCCCGCGCTGTTCGCCTACCGCGCCGACGGCCCGGACACCGGCCCGGCCGACCCGCGGGACTCCGCGCCGTACGTGCCGCGCGGCGTCGTCGTCCACGACTCCTTCCCCTGGGACGGCGACCGGCGGCCGGCCACCTCGTGGTCGGACACCGTCGTCTACGAGCTGCACGTCAAGGGCGCGACCATGCGCCACCCCGGCGTGCCGCCGGCGCTGCGCGGCACCTACGCGGGGCTGGCGCACCCGGCGTTCGTCGAGCACCTGGTGTCGCTGGGCGTCACCGCCGTCGAACTGCTGCCGGTGCACCACTTCGTCAGCGAGCCGCACCTGCTGCGCCGCGGGCTGACCAACTACTGGGGCTACAACACCCTCGGCTACTTCGCCCCGCACGCCGCCTACAGCTCGGCCGGGTCCGGCGGGGCGCAGGTGACCGAGTTCAAGGCGATGGTGAAGGCGCTGCACGCGGCCGGCATCGAGGTGGTCCTCGACGTCGTCTACAACCACACCGCCGAGGGCGACCACACCGGGCCGTCGCTGTCGCTCAAGGGCATCGACAACCCCGGCTACTACCGGCTCAACGGCGAGAACCGGGCCCGCTACACCGACTACACCGGCTGCGGGAACACCCTCGACGTCCGCCGGCCGCAGGTGCTGGCGATGCTCATGGACTCCCTGCGGTACTGGGTCACCGAGATGCACGTCGACGGCTTCCGGTTCGACCTCGCCGCCGCGCTGGCCCGGTCCTTCCACGACGTCGACCGGCTGTCGGCGTTCTTCGACGTCGTCCACCAGGACCCGGTGGTCAGCCAGGTGAAGCTCATCGCCGAGCCGTGGGACGTCGGCGAGGGCGGCTACCAGGTGGGCAACTTCCCGCCGCTGTGGACCGAGTGGAACGGCCGCTACCGCGACACCGTGCGCGACGTCTGGGCCGGCTCGCACGTCGGCGTCCGCGACCTGGCCTACCGGCTGACCGGCTCCTCGGACCTCTACCGCTCCGACGGCCGCCGCCCGTTCGCCAGCGTCAACTTCGTCACCGCCCACGACGGGTTCACCCTCACCGACCTGGTCACCTACGAGCGCAAGCGCAACGAGGCCAACGGCGAGGACAACCGGGACGGCGAGAGCCACAACCGCAACTGGAACTGCGGCGTCGAGGGGCCCAGCGACGACCCGGAGGTGCAGGCGCTGCGCGGGCGCCAGGTCCGCAACCTGCTGACGACGCTGCTGCTGTCGACCGGCGTGCCGATGCTCACCGCCGGCGACGAGCTCGGCCGCACCCAGGGTGGCAACAACAACGCCTACTGCCAGGACAACGAGGTGTCCTGGATCGACTGGGACGCCGTCGACGGGGACCTGCTCGCCTTCGTCCGCCGGCTGGTGCGGCTGCGCCACGACGCGCCGGTGCTGCGCCAGGAGGCCTTCTTCGAGGGCCACGAGATCCCGGGCACCGGCGGCACCCGCGACCTGGCCTGGTTCGCGCCCGGCGGCGGGCAGCTGACCACCGCGGACTGGTTCGACACCGGCCTGCAGACGGTCGGCATGTACCTCGACGGCCGCGGCATCCGGCACCGCGACGAGCGCGGCCGCCCGGTCGTCGACGACTCCTACCTCGTGCAGCTGCACGCCGGGCCGGAGCCGGTGACGGTGCAGCTGCCGGGGGCGCCGTGGTCCGACGGCTACGAGCTCGTGCTGAGCACCGAGTACCCGACCGGGGCGCCGCCGCGGCCGGCCGTCGTCGCGCCGGGACCGATCGAGGTGCCGCCGCGCACCGTCTGGCTGCTGCGCGTCCTGCGCCGCCCGCACGATCAGGTGAGCTGATCGTGCGGCGTCCCGGCTCACCGTCGACGCCGAGCCAGGACGCGTTCCGGTGAGCCGGGACGCGTCGACGTGAGCCAGGAGACGCCGCGGGCCCGGTCCCCTCGGGGGACCGAGCCCGCGGGAGGCGGTGCGCCTAGTCCTGGGGCTGCTCGTAGGTGATGACCGTCCAGCCGAGCAGGAGGCGGTCACCGTCGGAGAGCGGGTGGGCGACGCCGGGCTCGAGCTGGGTCCACTCGGTGGCCTCGGGGCCGGCGACGTGGGTGCCGTTGAGCGAGCCGAGGTCGGTGAGGGTGACCTCGCGGCCGGAGCGCTGGATGGCCGCGTGCGCCGAGGAGAGCACGTTCTGCGTGTCGGCGATCGGCACCGGCCGGGCGTTGCCCGCGGTCACCAGCTCGTGGCTGTCGGGGCGGCGGCCGAGGACGAGGTCCTCGTCGACGGTGACGACCAGGCCGTCGTCGAAGCGGAGCACCGGCGCGGCGGCGGCGTCGGGCTTCCAGAACGCCGTCTCCTCGCCGCCGTCGTCGACGCGGGTGGAACCCTGCCCCGACGGTGAGGACCCGACCGCGGCGCCGTAGGACGGCGCGGCGGCGAAGCCGGCGTCCGAGCCCGCGCTGAACGACGACGCCGGCGTGTGGGTGGCCGGCGGGACGGCGGCCGGGGCGGAGGAGGCCGCCGCGAGCTGCAGCAGCGCGCCGGCGCCGGGGACCGCGCCCTCGACGAGGTCGTAGGCGACGCCCGGCGGCATCTGCGGCGTGGCCTGGCCCGGGCCGACGTAGAGCGTGGCGCCGAGCGGGAACCCGGCGGCCAGGCTGCACCCGTCGGCCGGCTGGCCGGAGACCGGGACACCGTCGACGGCCGGCTGGCCCTTGCCGGACCACAGCGCGACGCCGGTGCCGGTGCCGCCGCTGGTGTCGACGAGGACGAGCGCGAAGGAGGCCGAGCCGCCCCCGAGCGCGGGCACCTGGGCGGCGACCGCCGCGAGGACGCGGTCGGCGCCGGGGCCGGACACGCCGAGGCAGGCGTGCAGGGCGGCGACGAGGGCCGGCGAGCCGGGAGCGTCGACCCAGAGCAGTCCCCCGCCGCGACGGGCCACGAGGGCGTCTCCGGGCAGGACTTCACAGCGGTCGGGCATGCGCGCCAGCCTAGTGACCGCACGCCGCCGCGCGTGGTCCGGCCGCACCGCCACGCCACCCGTGGGGACGCTGCGACCGGCGTGACTGGTGGGTCGCCGCTACGCCGAACGCACCAGGCCCAGCTCCGCGGGGTCGGCCAGGTGCTCGGAGTGCGGCAGCACGCGCACCGTGTACCCGAACGCGCCGGTGCGCTCGAGCGGCAGGGTCGCGGTGAACCAGTGCCGCGAGCCCTCGGTGTGCTCGTGCCGCATCGGCACCGTCGTCACCTGGTGCAGGCCGTCGGCGTCGTCGACCCGCCCGTAGGCCGCCTGCACCTCGACGTCGGCCGGGGTGAGGTGCGGCAGCTCCACCTCCGCGCGCAGCGCCAGGGTCGAGCCGATCTCCGGGGTGTCGCCGGCGCCGGTGGCCTCGACGTGGGCGACCCGCACACCCGACCAGTTCTCCAGCAGGTGCGCCCGCCACTGCGCCTCGGCCCGCGCCGGCGCGTACCCGCCGTCGGCCATGGTCCGCGACGAGCCGGCGGCCGGCACGTACAGCCGCTCCACGTAGTCGCGCACCATCCGGGTGGCGAGCACCCTCGGGCCGGTCTCGCGCAGCGTGTGCCGGACCATCTCGACCCAGCGGGTGGGGATGCCGTCGCGGTCGGTCTCGTAGAACCGCGGCAGCACCTGGGTGGACAGCAGGTCGTAGATGGCCCGCGCCTCGACGTCGTCGCGCCGCTCGGGGTCGGTGACGCCGTCGGCGGTGGGGATCGCCCAGCCGTTCTGGCCGTCGAACCACTCGTCCCACCAGCCGTCGCGGATGGACAGGTTGAGCCCGCCGTTGAGCGCGGCCTTCATGCCCGAGGTGCCGCAGGCCTCCAGCGGCCGCAGCGGGTTGTTCAGCCAGACGTCGCAGCCCCAGTAGAGGTAGCGGGCCATCCCGATGTCGTAGCCGGGCAGGAACGCGATGCGGTGCCGGATCGCGGGGTCGTCGGCGAACTTCACCATCTGCTGGATCAGCTGCTTGCCGCCGTCGTCGGCCGGGTGGCTCTTGCCGGCGATGACCAGCTGGACCGGCCGCTCCCCGTCGAGCAGCAGGGCCCGGAGGCGGTCGGGGTCGCGCAGCATGAGGGTCAGCCGCTTGTAGGAGGGCACCCGGCGGGCGAAGCCGATGGTGAGGACGTCGGGGTCGAAGGCGGTGTCGGTCCAGCGCACCTCGGCCTCGGCCGCGCCACGCGAGCGCGCCGTCTCGCGCAGCCGGCGGCGCACCTCCTCGACCAGCCGGCCGCGCAGCATCCGGCGGGTGTTCCACAGCTCCAGCGCCGGGATCCGGTCGACGCCGTCGAACGACGCCGGCCCGGTGCCCTCGAACGGGTCGCCGTCGCTGGAGGTCTGGGTGCCCAGCTCCACCAGCTCCCGGGCGGTCCAGGTGGGCGCGTGCACGCCGTTGGTGATCGAGGTGATCGGGACGTCGGCCTCGTCGAAGCCCGGCCACAGCGGGTTGAACATGGACCGGCTGACGTGCCCGTGCAGCTCGCTGACGCCGTTGGCCCGCTGCCCCAGCCGCAGGCCCATGTGCGCCATGTTGAACTTCGTCGGGTCGTCCTCGGCACCGAGCGGGATGAGGTGCTCGAGCGGGACGCCGAACCCGGCGAAGTACCGCTCGATCAGCGCGCGCGGGAACCGGTCGATGCCGGCGGGCACCGGCGTGTGCGTGGTGAACACCGTGCCGGCGCGGACGGCCTGCAGCGCCTCGGGGAAGGTCAGCCCGTGCGACTCGGTGAGCTCGCGGATCCGCTCGATCCCCTGGAAGCCGGCGTGGCCCTCGTTGGCGTGGAACACCTCCGGCTGCGGGGTGCCGGTGAGCTGGCAGTAGGCGCGCAGCGCCCGGACGCCACCGATGCCGAGCAGCATCTCCTGGCGCAGCCGGTGGTCCTCGTCGCCGCCGTAGAGCCGGTCGGTGACCCCGCGCTCGGCCGGGGCGTTCTCCTCGATGTCGCTGTCGAGCAGCAGCAGCGACACCCGGCCCACCTGCGCCCGCCACACGTGCGCGTGCAGGGTGCGGCCCTCGGGCAGCGGGACGGCGATGACGACGGCGGCCCCGTCGGGCTGGCGCAGCAGCTTGACCGGCAGGCCGTGCGGGTCCAGCGACGGGTAGTGCTCCAGCTGCCAGCCGTCGGCCGACAGGCCCTGCTCGAAGTAGCCGGCCCGGTAGAGCAGGCCGACGCCGATCAGCGGCACGCCGAGGTCGGAGGCGGCCTTGAGGTGGTCGCCGGCGAGGATGCCCAGGCCGCCGGAGTACTGCGGCAGCACCTCGGTGATGCCGAACTCGGCGGAGAAGTAGGCGATGCTGCGCGGCGCCTCGGGGCCCAGCGACTGGTACCAGTGCTCGGAGGACAGGTAGTCGTCGAGGTCGTCGACGACGTCCTGGAGGCGGCGGAGGAACCGGCGGTCGGTCGACAGCGTGGCCAGCCGCTCGGCCGACACCTCGCCCAGGACCTTCACCGGGTCGTTGTTGCAGGTCCGCCAGAGTTCGGGGTCCAGCGCCTCGAACAGGTCGCGGGTCTCCGGGTGCCACGACCAGCGCAGGTTCATGACCAGCTGGGACAGCGGCATGAGGGCCTCGGGGAGGGCCGCCCGGACGGTGAACCTACGCAGAGCTCGCACGCGGGGAGCCTAGCCAGCGGGAGGCCTCCGGACAGGTCGGAGGCACCACACGACCGGGTGCCGGGCACCCGGTGGGGGACGTCTCGGCGGCCGAGGTGTGACCGGTGCCGGACCTGGATAGCGTGGCCGGGATGACTCGCCGCGCTGACCTCCGCCTCGGCATCACCGATGTCGCCCCCGTCGTGTCCTGCGGGTCGTTCTCGGCCCGCGCCGTGGTCGGCGAGCACCTGCCGGTCACCGCCACCGTCTTCCGGGAGGGCCACGACGCCGTCGCGGCCGACGTCGTCTGGACCGCTCCGGACGGCACCCGGGGTCCCCTCAACCGCATGCGCCGCTTCGGCGAGGAGCCCGACCGGTGGATCACCACCGTGGTGCCCGACCGGGAGGGACGCTGGACGTTCCGGGTCGAGGCGTGGAGCGACCCGCTGGCCACCTGGCACCACGCCGTCGAGGTGAAGATCGAGGCCGGCCAGGGCCCCGGGGAGCTGGCCAACGACCTCGAGGAGGGCGCCCGGCTGCTCGAGCGGGTCGCCGAGGGCGCCGACGACGAGTGGCGCGGCCGCCTCGGCGACGCCGTCGCGGCGCTGCGCGACACCTCCCGCACGCTGCCCGACCGGGTCGCGCCCGCGCTGGCCGCCGGGGTGCAGCGCTACCTCGACGAGCACCCGGTCCGCGAGCTGGTCACCCCGACGCCGGAGTACGAGGTCTGGGTCGACCGGCCGCGCGCGCTCTACGGCTCCTGGTACGAGTTCTTCCCCCGCTCCGAGGGCCCCGTCGTCGGCGGCGTCCCCGTGCACGGGACGTTCCAGACCGCGGGCGACCGGCTGCCGGCGGTCGCCGAGATGGGCTTCGACGTCGTCTACCTGCCGCCGGTCCACCCGATCGGCAAGGTCAACCGCAAGGGCCCGAACACGCCGCAGTTCCCCGGCGGCAACCCCCACGAGGTCGGCCCGGACGACGTCGGCTCGCCGTGGGCGATCGGCAGCGACGAGGGCGGCCACGACGCCGTCCACCCGCAGCTGGGCACGATGGAGGACTTCCGCGCCTTCGTCGCCCGCACCCGCGGCCTGGGCATGGAGGTGGCGCTGGACCTGGCGCTGCAGGCCGCGCCCGACCACCCGTGGGTCAAGGAGCACCCGGAGTGGTTCACCACCAAGCCCGACGGGACCATCGCCTACGCGGAGAACCCGCCGAAGAAGTACCAGGACATCTACCCGGTCAACTTCGACAACGACCCCGAGGGCATCTACGCCGAGGTGCTGCGGGTGGTGCGGGTCTGGATGGACGCCGGCGTGCGGATCTTCCGGGTGGACAACCCGCACACCAAGCCGCTGGACTTCTGGCACTGGCTGATCTGGAAGGTCAAGGAGACCGACCCGGACGTGCTCTTCCTCGCCGAGGCCTTCACGCGGCCGGCGATGATGCACCAGCTGGCGCGGATCGGGTTCACCCAGTCCTACACGTACTTCACGTGGCGGACCGCGCGCGGCGAGATCGAGGACTACGGCCGCGAGCTCGCCACCAACGCGCACTACATGCGGCCGAACTTCTTCGTGAACACCCCGGACATCCTGCACGCGAGCCTGCAGTACGGCGGCCCGCCGATGTTCAAGATCCGCGCGGTGCTCGCGTCGATGATGAGCCCGACCTGGGGCGTCTACTCCGGGTACGAGCTGTACGAGCACGTGGCGGTGCGGCCGGGCAGCGAGGAGTACCTCGACAGCGAGAAGTACCGGCTGCGCCCGCGTGACTGGGCCGGCGCCGAGGCGGCCGGCCGGAGCCTGGCGCCCTACCTGCGGAAGCTCAACGAGATCCGCCGCCGGCACCCGGCGCTGCAGCAGCTGCGGACGCTGCGGTTCCACCAGGTCGACAACCCGAACCTCATCTGCTTCAGCAAGACCGACCCGGCCTCGCAGGACGCCGTCCTCGTGGTCTGCGCCCTCGACAGCCAGAACCGGCAGATCGGGACGACGGCGCTGGACATGCCGGCCCTCGGGCTGGACTGGCACGAGCGCTTCGCCGTCACCGACGAGGTCACCGGCGCCCGCTACGACTGGGGTCAGTTCAACTACGTCGAGCTGGACCCCTACTGGGAGCCGGCGCACGTGTTCTCGGTCCACCTGCCCCGGCCGGTGACCTGGCCGCCGCCGGTCTCCTGACCCCTCCCCACCTCCTGACGAACGAGGGCTTCCCGCACCGATGACGCTCCCCGTGCCCGACTCCCCCGACGCGGGCTCCGCGCTGCCACCGCGGGGCAGCGACCCGCTCTGGTACAAGCGCGCCGTCTTCTACGAGGTGCTCGTCCGCGGCTTCGCCGACAGCAACGCCGACGGCGTGGGCGACCTCCGCGGCATGATCGACAAGCTCGACTACCTGCAGTGGCTCGGGGTCGACTGCCTCTGGCTGCCGCCGTTCTTCGCCTCGCCGCTGCGCGACGGCGGGTACGACGTCAGCGACTACACCGCGGTGCTGCCGGAGTTCGGCGACATCGACGACTTCCGGGACCTGCTGCACGCCGCCCACGCCCGCGGCATCCGCGTGATCATCGACTTCGTCATGAACCACACCTCGGACCAGCACCCCTGGTTCCAGGCCAGCCGCAGCGACCCCGAGGGCCCCTACGGCGACTTCTACGTGTGGGCCGACGACGACACCGGCTACGCCGACGCGCGGATCATCTTCGTCGACACCGAGTCGTCCAACTGGACGTTCGACCCGGTGCGCAAGCAGTACTTCTGGCACCGTTTCTTCTCGCACCAGCCGGACCTCAACTTCGAGAACCCGAAGGTGCAGGAGGCGATCATCGACGCCCTGCGCTTCTGGCTGGACCTGGGCATCGACGGCTTCCGGCTCGACGCCGTCCCCTACCTGTTCGAGGAGGAGGGGACCAACGGCGAGAACCTCCCCCGCACCCACGAGTTCCTCAAGCACGTGCGCAAGGTGGTCGACGCCGACTACCCCGACCGCGTGCTGCTGTGCGAGGCCAACCAGTGGCCGGCCGACGTCGTCGAGTACTTCGGCGAGGACGGCGACGAGTGCCAGATGGCCTTCCACTTCCCGGTGATGCCGCGCCTGTTCATGGCCGCCCGCCGGGAGCAGCGGTTCCCGATCTCGGAGATCATGGCCCAGACGCCGCCGATCCCCGACAACTGCCAGTGGGGCATCTTCCTGCGCAACCACGACGAGCTGACCCTCGAGATGGTCACCGACGAGGAGCGCGACTACATGTGGGCGGAGTACGCCAAGGACCCCCGCATGAAGGCCAACATCGGCATCCGCCGCCGGCTGGCGCCGCTGCTGGAGAACGACACCAACACCCTCGAGCTGTTCAACGCGCTGCTGCTGTCGCTGCCCGGCTCGCCGGTCCTGTACTACGGCGACGAGATCGGCATGGGCGACAACATCTGGCTCGGTGACCGCGACGGCGTCCGCACGCCGATGCAGTGGACGCCCGACCGCAACGGCGGCTTCTCCACCGCCGACCCGCAGCGGATGTACCTGCCGCTGAACCAGGACCCGGTCTACGGCTACCAGACCACCAACGTCGAGGCGCAGCTGCGCAACACCAACTCGATGCTGCAGTGGATCCGCCGGATGATCGCCGTCCGCAAGGAGCACCCCACCTTCGGCCTGGGCAGCTACGAGGAGGTCGGGTCGCGCAACCCCACGGTGCTGTCGTTCGTCCGCGAGTTCGGCGACGACGTGGTGCTGTGCGTCAACAACCTCTCCCGCTTCCCGCAGCCGGTGGAGCTGGACCTGCGCCGCTTCGAGGGCTACACGCCCATCGAGCTCACCGGCCGGGTCGAGTTCCCGCAGATCGGCGTGCTGCCCTACATGCTCACCCTGGCCGGGCACGGCTTCTACTGGTTCGAGCTGGCCAGGCCGGTGGAGCCGGTCGAGGAGCCGGCCGCGGAGCCGGAGGCCGCCACCAGCCCGGTCGCCGACTCGCTGCTGGCCGCCGGCCTGGTCAGCGAGGCCGAGGAGATCCCCGGCGACAGCGACACCAGGACCGGCGACGACGTCCCGCCCAGCACCGGAGGACCCCGATGAGCGGAGCACCCGAATGAGCAAGGCCCTGGCCGACGTCCTGCGCGAGTGGATGCCGCACCAGCGCTGGTTCGGTGGCAAGGGACGGGAGTGGGCCGACGTCACCGAGGAGGGCTTCTTCCTCTCGCGGTCCGAGCCGGTCCTGTCGGTCCACCGCGTGCGGGTGACCTACGCCGACGGCGCCGTCGAGACCTACCTGGTGCCGCTGTCGTGGCGGGCGCACCCGGAGGAGGAGCTGTCCTCGGCGCTGGTGGGCGCCGTCCCGGCCAGGGGCGCGGACGGCACCGACCGGGAGAACTACGCCTACGACGCGATGCGCGACCGCGACGCCACCCCGCCGTGGCTGGTGCACCTGGTGGCCGCCTCGACGGTGGGGCCGATGCACTTCCACCCCGCCGGCGTCGCGCCGATCCCCGAGGGCGTGCCCGGCGACGTCGTCTCGACCGAGCAGAGCAACACCTCGCTGGTCTACGGCCAGGACGCCATCTTCAAGCTGTTCCGCCGCCTCGAGCCCGGGCTCAACCCCGACGTCGAGATCGGCGAGGCGCTGCGCAAGACGGAGAACCCGCACATCGCGCCGCTGCTCGGCTACATCGAGATCGACGACCCCGACGGCGGCGAGCCGGCGACCGCGGCGATGCTGCAGACGTTCGTCCGCGGCGCCAGCGACGGGTGGCGGCTGGCCACCGCCAGCGTCCGCGACCTCTACGCGGAGGGCGACCTGCACGCCGACGAGGTCGGGGGCGACTTCGCCGCCGACAGCGAGCGGCTGGGCGCGGCGACCGCCTCGGTGCACGCCGACCTCGCCCGCGTCCTGGACACCGAGCCGGCCGACCGCGAGTGGTTCGCCGCCACCGCGCGGGCGATGACCGACCGGCTGGAGGCCGCGCTGCCCGTCGTCCCGCAGCTGGAGGAGCACCTCGAGGGCCTGCGCGCGGTGTACGCCGCGGTGGCCGACAGCCCGGAGCAGGTGGTGCGCCAGCGGGTGCACGGCGACTTCCACCTGGGCCAGGTGCTGCGGACGGCGACCGGCTGGGTGGTGCTCGACTTCGAGGGCGAGCCGGCCCGGCCGCTGGCCGAGCGGCGGCAGCTGGACAGCCCGCTGCGCGACGTGGCGGGCATGCTGCGCAGCTTCGACTACGCAGCCCGGCACATGCTCGTGGAGCAGCCCGACGACCCCCAGCGCGCCTACCGGGCGCAGGAGTGGGCCGAGCGCAACCGCGGCGCGTTCTGCGCGGGCTACTCGGCGGCCAGCGGCATCGACCCGTGCGGGGACTCGCCTCTCCTGCGGGCCTTCGAGGCGGACAAGGCGGTCTACGAGTGCGTCTACGAGGCGCGCAACCGGCCGAACTGGCTGATGATCCCGCTGCACTCGCTGTCCCGGCTCACCGCCGCGAGCACCTGAGTCCCCCGCCGGACGACACGCAGCAGACGACGACGCAACAGACGACGACGCAGCAGACGACGCAGCAGACGACGAAGAGGACGGCAACGCGACGATGACGACGAGCGACCCGACACCCGCGAGCGGGACGGCCGCCGAGACCGCTGACTCGCCGGCCACCAAGGAGCAGCTGCAGCGGGCGGTCGAGGAGATGACCGCGCAGGCCGAGACCGCCGAGGCCGAGCCGGTCGTGAACCCGACCCCGGCGCGCAAGCGGACGCCGGCCAAGAAGGCCGCCGCGAAGCAGGCCCCGGCCAAGAAGGCCGCCGCGAGGAAGGCCCCGGCTGCGGACGCGGCCACCGCCGCGGTGGCCGGCGGCGACGGCGCCGCCGAGCCCGCCGCGGCGAAGAAGGCCACGAAGCGGACCGCGAAGAAGGCCGCGCCGGCCGCCGACGGCGAGGCGCCGGTCAAGGCCACCCGCAAGCGGGCGCCGCGCAAGACGGCCGCGGAGAGCATCGCCGAGCCCACCGCCGAGGTGGTCGCCGAGCAGGGCGGCACCGCGGCGCCGGTGGTCGCGCCCGCGCCGATCGCCGAGCCCGGCTCCCCCACGGGCGCGCCCGCCGGGCAGCCGGAGCCGCCCTCGCCCGACCCGGCCGAGCCCTCGACGCCGCAGGCGCCCGAGGAGGAGTCGGCTGCTGTCGGCACCGCCGACGGGGGAAGGGCCACCCCAGCGCCCGCAGCCGGCGACGGTGGCGGCCTCACCAGCGGCGCCGGCGGCGGGGGCGAGCACGACGCCCCCGAGGAGGTCACCGACGAGGACCTGCGGGCGATCGTCGACGGCTGGTCCCGCGACCCGCACCGGGTGCTCGGCGCGCACGCCGCCGCCGAGGGCTGGGTGGTGCGCACGCTGCGGCCCGACGCGTCCGCGGTGGTCGTCGTCGACCAGGACGACTCCCGCTACGAGGCCCGGCGGATCCACGGCGGCGGGATCTACGAGGCCGCGCTGCCGCAGCAGCCCGGGGACTACCGGCTCGAGGTGACCTACGGCGGGGACACCTTCACCGTCGACGACCCCTACCGCTGGATGCCCACGCTCGGCGACCTCGACCAGTACCTGATCGGCGAGGGCCGGCACGAGCGGCTGTGGGAGGCGCTCGGCGCGCACGTGCGGCGCTACGAGACCCCGCGCGGCACCGTCGAGGGCGTCTCCTTCGCCGTCTGGGCGCCCAACGCGCAGGGCGTGAAGGTCACCGGCGACTTCGACTACTGGGAGGCCCGGGCCTACCCGATGCGCCAGCTCGGCGGCATCGGCGTCTGGGAGATCTACATCCCCGGCGTCCAGGCCGGCACCCGCTACCGCTTCCACGTCCTGGGCGCCGACGGCGTCTGGCGGGAGAAGTCCGACCCGATGGCGTTCGCCACCGAGGTGCCGCCGGCCAACGCCTCCGTCGTCGTCGAGTCCTCCCACGAGTGGAACGACGACGCGTGGCTGGCCGAGCGCGAGCGCGGCAACTGGCACGAGCGGCCGATGAGCGTCTACGAGGTGCACCTGGGCTCCTGGCGGCAGGGCCTGTCCTACCGCCAGCTGGCCGAGGAGCTCGTCGACTACGCCGTCGCCGCCGGGTTCACCCACCTGGAGTTCCTGCCGGTCGCCGAGCACCCGTTCGGCGGCTCGTGGGGCTACCAGGTCACCAGCTACTACGCCCCGACGTCGCGGTTCGGCAGCCCCGACGACTTCCGGTACCTCGTCGACCGGGCGCACCAGGCCGGCCTCGGCGTCATCGTCGACTGGGTGCCGGCGCACTTCCCCAAGGACGCCTGGGCGCTGGGCCGGTTCGACGGCACCGCGCTCTACGAGCACGACGACCCGCGCCGCGGCGAGCAGCCGGACTGGGGCACGTTCGTCTTCAACTTCGGCCGCACCGAGGTGCGCAACTTCCTGGTCGCCAACGCGCTGTTCTGGGCCCAGGAGTTCCACGTCGACGGGCTGCGGGTCGACGCCGTCGCCTCGATGCTCTACCTGGACTACTCGCGCAAGGACGGCGAGTGGATCCCCAACGCGTACGGCGGGCGGGAGAACCTCGAGGCGGTGTCGTTCCTGCAGGAGGTCAACGCCACCGTCTACCGCGAGGTGCCGGGCGTGGTGACCATCGCCGAGGAGTCGACCGCCTGGCCCGGGGTCACCCGGCCCACCTACCTCGGCGGCCTGGGCTTCGGCTTCAAGTGGAACATGGGCTGGATGCACGACTCGCTGGCCTACGTCCAGCGCCAGCCGGTGCACCGCAGCTACCACCACAACCAGCTGACGTTCTCGATGATGTACGCCTACTCCGAGAACTACGTGCTGCCGATCAGCCACGACGAGGTCGTGTACGGCAAGGGCTCGCTGCTGCGGAAGATGCCGGGCGACCGGTGGCAGCAGCTGGCCGGCGTGCGCGGCTACCTCGCCTACATGTGGGCCCACCCCGGCAAGCAGCTGCTGTTCATGGGCTCGGAGTTCGCCCAGGACGGCGAGTGGGCCGAGAGCCGCTCGCTGGACTGGTGGCACCTCGACGACCCCGCGCACCGCGGCGTCCTGCAGCTGGTCACCGACCTCAACGCCCGGTACCGGGAGACCGAGGCGCTGTGGTCGCTCGACGTCGACCCGGCCGGCTTCCAGTGGATCGACGCCAACGACGCGTCGGGCAACGTCATCACCTTCCTGCGCTACGGCCGGCCGAAGGTGGCCGACGTCCCGACGCCGACCGAGGCGGCCGAGAGCGGCACCGACGCCGCGGTGGTCGAGGGCGGCGGGCAGACGCCCGGCCAGGTGCTCGCCGTCGTCTGCAACTTCTCCGGCGCCCCGCACCACGGCTACCGGATCGGCCTGCCGCGCGGCGGGCGCTGGCGCGAGGTGCTCAACACCGACGCCGAGGGCTACGGCGGCTCCGGGGTCGGCAACTACGGCGGGGTCGACGCGGTCGAGGAGCCCTGGCACGGCCAGCCGTTCTCGGCCACCGTCTCCGCGCCGCCGCTGGGCACCCTCTGGCTGCTGCACGAGGGCTGATCCCGGCCGCTCCCCCGGCTCCGACCTGCGACGGCCGGGCCGCTCCACCCGTGGAGCGGCCCGGCCGTCGTCGCGCGCGGACCCGTTCCCAGCCGCTGCCCGCCCGTGCATCATGGCCCGGCTCCGCGCCCCGGTGGCGCGGGCCGGCCCCGGCTCCCTCGGGGGCCCGCACCCCGGCAGAGAAGGAACCCCAGCTCCATGAGGCATGGTCTGCGCCGCGCGATCGTCGCGGCAGCGGCGGGCAGCGTGCTGCTCACCGGTTGCTCGAGCACCGTCGTCGGCGCCGCCTCCCGCGGACCGGGCGTCCCGGTCGACGTGTCCGACGGCGAGTTCCCCATCACCGGTTCCGCGGACACCGAGGCCGACCGGCTGGCCCGCAACGCCCTGGCCGACCTCGACACCTTCTGGAGCGAGGCCTACCCCGAGTTCTTCGGCGAGGAGTACCAGCCGATCACCGGCGGCTACTTCTCGGTCGACTCCACGGACATCGACGAGTCCGCCTACCCCAGCACCGGCATCGGCTGCGAGCGGGCGCCCGAGGACCCCGACGGCGTGGCGAACAACGCCCACTACGACCCCAACTGCGACGCCGTCGCCTACGACCGCGCGCTGCTGGACCAGCTCAGCGCCGAGTTCGGGCCCTACCTCGGCCCCGCGGTGATGGCGCACGAGATCGGCCACGCCATGCAGGGCCGGTTCGGTTTCGCCGACTCGACGATCGTCGTCGAGACGCAGGCCGACTGCCTGGCCGGCGCCTTCACCCGGTGGGTGATCGACGGCAACGCCGAGCACATCGCGCTGCGCGTCTCCGAGCTCGACCAGGTGGTGCTCGGCTTCATCGGCCTGCGCGACCCGGTCGGGTTCTCCCCCGACGACGACCGGGCGCACGGCTCGGGCTTCGACCGGCTGTCGGGCTTCTACGCCGGCTACGAGGGCGGCGTCGGCACCTGCCGGGACGACTTCACCGAGCAGCGGCTGTTCGTCGCCACCGAGTTCCTCACCGAGGACGACCTCGACAACGAGGGCAACGCGGCGTACGACGAGATCGGCCAGATCATCGGCACCACCCTCCCCGCCTTCTACGAGTCGGTCTTCCCGGGCCTGGGTGAGCAGTTCAGCGCCCCGACCGTCGAGTCGTTCGACGGCACCGCGCCCGACTGCGGCGACATGGGCGCCGAGGACCGCGACCTCGGCTTCTGCGAGGCCGACGGCACCGTCTACGTCGACGAGGCCGACCTGCTCGGCCCGGCCTACGAGGGGATCGGCGACTTCGCCGTGGCCACCGCCGTCTCCCTGGCCTACGCCCAGGCGGCGCGGGCGCAGCTCGGCCTGTCCATCGACGACGCCACGGCCGTCAGCTCCGCGGTGTGCCTGACCGGCTGGTACGCCGGGCGGTTCTGGACCGGCGACTTCCAGGCGCAGGAGATCTCCCTCTCCCCCGGCGACGTCGACGAGGCGGCGATCTTCCTGCTCACCTACGGCCAGCAGGAGAGCGTCTTCCCGAACACCGACCTGTCCGGCTTCGAGATGGTCGACGCCTTCCGCGACGGGTTCCTCAACGGCGGCGCCGGCTGCGAGATCGGTCTCTGACAGCGCACCACCCGTGACGGCGCCCGTCTCCCCCGGGGAGGCGGGCGCCGTCCGCGTTCACGCAGGCCCGTGGCGGGTAGAGGCTCCCGCGATGGACCTCCGCACGCGCTCCCGGGGCGCACTCGCCGTCGTCGTGGCGCTCGGCGTCCTCCTGACGTCGGGGTGCTCGTACGTCGTCATCGGGCAGGCGCGCTCGCAGGGTGCGCCGTCGCAGTCGGTGGGCGACGACGCCCTGCGCGTCGTCGGCGCCACCGACGGGCCGATCGACACCCTCGCCCGCAACGCCCTCGCCGACCTGCAGACGTTCTGGTCGGACACCTTCCCGGCCGTCTTCGGTCAGCAGTTCCAGCCGCTCACCGGCGGCTACTTCAGCGTCGACCCGGACGACGTCGACCCGGCGGCCTACCCCGAGGGCATCGGCTGCGGCGCCGACCCGCGCGAGCTGGAGAACAACGCCTTCTACTGCTCCTCGCAGGGCGTGCCCAACTCCGACTCGATCAGCTACGACCGCGCCTTCCTCGGCGAGCTGGCCGCGCAGTACGGCGAGGTGCTGCCGCAGCTGGTGATGGCGCACGAGTACGGCCACGCGGTGCAGGCCCGGGTCGGGGACCCGCAGCAGCTGTCCATCGCCATCGAGACCCAGGCCGACTGCCTGGCCGGCGCGTGGACGGCCTGGGTCGCTGACGGCAACGCCGAGTTCTCCTCCGTGGACACCGACGACCTCGACCAGCTGCTGCGCGGCTACTTCCTGCTGCGCGACCCGGTGGGCAGGGGCACGGGCGCCCAACAGGCGCACGGCTCCTACTTCGACCGGGTGTCGGCGTTCCAGGAGGGGTTCGACGACGGCGCCGAGGCGTGCCGCGACAACTACGGCCCCGGCCGTGTCTTCACCCAGGGTGAGTTCACGTCCGACGAGGACTTCGCCTCCGGCGGCAACGCGGACCCCGCGACCACCCAGCAGATCATCGAGGACTCGCTGCCGGAGTTCTGGACCCGCGCGTTCAGCGAGGTGCTGGACGCCGAGTTCACCCCGCCGCAGCTGGAGACCACCGCGAGCCCGCCGGACTGCGCCCCGGCCGACGTCGCCCTCGTCTACTGCCCAGACGGCGGCAGCACCGGGCTGGTCGCCTACGACGGTGACTTCGCCGAGCAGGCCTACGAGCTCGGCGACTTCGCCCTGGTCACGGGGGTGGCGATCCCCTACGCGCTGTCGGCGCGCGACCAGCTGGACCTGTCCACCGACGACACCGACGCGCTGCGGTCGGCGGTCTGCCTGACCGGCTGGTACTCCGCGCAGGTCTACAACAACCAGCTCCGGTCGGTGCGGATCTCGCCGGGGGACATCGACGAGAGCGTGCAGTTCCTGCTCGAGTACGGCAACGACCCCGACGTGCTGGCCGACGTCGAGCTGACCGGCTTCCAGCTCGTCGACGTGTTCCGCGCCGGGTTCCTGCAGGGCGCCGGCCCCTGCGACGTCGGGGTCTGAGACCCCGTCCGCCGAGCCGGCCCCCCGCAGGTCCCCACCGCGAGTGGTGGGGCCTCCTAGTACAGGGCGGCCATCAGCTGGCGCCGCGCCGCGGCGACCCGGGGGTCCTCGGCGCCCACGACGTCGAACAGCTCGACCAGGTGCCTGCGGGCCGCGTCGCGGTCCTCGCCGGCGGTGCGGCGGACGACGTCGACCAGCCGGGTGAAGGCACCCTCGACGTCGCCGGTGCCGAGCAGGAAGTCCGCGGCCCGGGCCTGGGCGGCGACGTCGTCGGGGGCGGCGTCGGCCTTCGCGAGCGCGTCGGGGCCGGCGGCGTCGGCGCGGCGGAACAGCTGCACCTGGCGCAGCGCGAGGCCGGCGACCGGGTGGTCGGGCTCGGCGTCGACGATGGCCCGGTAGGCGGCCTCGGCGGCCTCCAGGTCCCCGCGCTCGAGGGCTGCCTCGGCGGCGTCCAGGCGCGGGTCGTCGAGGCCCTCGTCGTCGGCCCCCTCCGCGCCGGGCACCGCGCCGCCGGTGGTGGCGCGCACCAGCTCGGTGACGAACTGGCGGGCCTGCTCCTCGGGGATGGCGCCGGTGAACTCGGCGACCAGCTGCCCCTGCCACACGGCCTTGACCGCCGGGATGCCCTGCACCCGCAGGCCCTGCGCCAGCGCGGGGTTGGCGTCCACGTCGACCTTGGCCAGCACCCACGAGCCGCCGCCCTCGGCGGCCAGCCGCTCGAGGACCGGGGACAGCTGCTTGCACGGCCCGCACCACTCGGCCCACAGGTCGAGGACGACCGGCACCTGGAAGGAGCGGTCGAGGACCTCGGTCTGGAAGGTGGCCTCGGTGACGTCCACGACGGCCGAGCCGGGGGCACCCGCCGTCGCGGCGGCGCTCGGGGGCGGGGCGGCCTGGGCCCGAGCGGCGGCCTCGGAGCGCGCCTTGACGGCGGCGAGGTCGACCGCACCGGCCAGGGAGGCGGCCAGCTGTGCCTGCTGGGCCTGCGCGCGCGGGTCGGGGCGTCCGGGACGGGTGGGCTGCATGCCGTCCATGATCCCACCGGCGGGCCGGTGTGGTGTCAGCCCTCGGCGGACGGGGCCGGATCGACCTCCGCGACGTCGCCGGCGCCCAGGCGGACCCGTCGCAGCAACTCGAACAGCTGCACCTGCTCGGCCTCGGGCAGGTCGTCCAGACCGAAGTCGAGCGCCATGAGCTGACCGGTGGCCACCTCGACGACCTCGCGGCCGCGGTCGGTGATCCCGGCCAGGACGCCGCGGCCGTCGGCGGGGTTGGGCCGGCGGTCGACGAAGCCGGCCCCCACCAACCGGTCGATGGCGTTGGTGACGCTGGTCGGGTGCACCATCAGCCGGCTGCCGATCACCTTGAGCGGCAGCTGCCCGGTGCGGCTGAAGGTCAGCAGCACGAGGACCTCGTACCGGGCGAAGGTCAGCCCGTGCGGGCGCAGCACCTCGTCGAAGCGGGCGAGCAGGATCTGCTGGACCCGGAACACCGACGTCGCCGCGCGCATCGCCGAGGCGGGGCCGAAGCGCTGCTCCCAGGTCTCCCCCGCCCGCTCGATCGGGTCGAACGGCAGCCCCAGCGCCCGGACCATGCGCCCGACGCTACCTGCCACGCGGCCCGCCCCGTCCCCCGCGCCGAGTGGTCACCCGGACGCGCCAGGTCGACCTGGTGTCCCCTCCGCCGCGCCGAGACGACCCCAGGTCGACAACGGGCGGCGCTGTGGACGGCGTCGGCGCGGCACCGTCCTCCTCCGCCATCCTCCGGCGGTGCCCACGCCACCCGTCCGTCCGGAGCGGCTGCGCGGCCGGGTGTTCCGCGGCTCATCCCAGGTCACCGCCGGCCGCCTCACCAGGGGACAGCTGCGCAGCACCGCCTGGCAGCGCCTGTTCCGTGACGTCTACGCGTGCTCGTCCGTCCCGGTCACCCACGAGGTGCGCGCCGGGGCGGCGGCCCTGCTGCTGATGCCGGGCGCGGTGGTCTCCGGCCGCAGCGCCGCCGTCCTCTGGGGTGTGGACGCCGCCGGACCGGCCGACGACGTGGAACTCACCCTGCCGCCCGGGTCACCGGCGTCCACCGCCTCGGGGATCCGTGTCCGCCGGTGGGGGCTGTCGGCCGACCAGGTCACCACCCGCCGCGGCGTCCCGGTGACCAACCCCGAGACCACCGCCGTCGACATCGGCCGCCGATCCGGGCCGCTGGAGGAGTCGGTCGCGCTCGTCGACGCCCTGATCGCGTGCAGGGCGACCAGCCTGGACGACGTCCGGACCACCGCGGCAGCCGCGACCGGCCCCGGGTGCCGGCGCGCACGGCGAGTCGCCGACCTGGCCGACGGGCTGGCCGAGTCACCCCGGGAGACCCGGCTGCGGCTGCTGCACGCCTCGCGACTACCGCGCCCGGTCGCGCAGCACATCGTCCTCGACGGGGACGGGCGGTTCGTGGCGCGGGTGGACCTCGCCTGGCCGGAGCAGCGGCTGGCCGTCGAGTACGAGGGCCGGGGGCACGGTCGGCCGCAGCAGGTGGCGCCGGACCGCGCCCGGCTCGACCGCCTGACCGCGGCGGGCTGGCGGGTCGTGTTCGTGACCGCCGAGGACCTGCGGGAGCCCGACGTCCTCGTCGCCCGCCTCGCCGTCGCTCTGGCCGGGTGAGCGCCCGGTGTCGTCCTGGTGTCCCCTGGGTGCGGCTGAGACAGCGCCAAGTCGACAACAGGCGCAGCGGGCCGCTCAGGCGGCGGGGCGCAGGCGGGGCACCTCGCGGACGCCGAACACCTCGCGCAGCGCCACCTGCGCGGCGTTGTCGCCGCAGGCGCCGTGCACCGCGGGCCCGGGCGGGGTGGCCGAGGACGCGAGGTACACGCCGTCGACCGGCGTCTTGTACGTGTTCCACCGCGGCACCGGGCGGAACAGCATCTGCCGCAGCGTGGCCTGGCCGTTGGAGATGTCCCCGCCGATGTACATCGGGTTCCACGCCTCCATCTGGACGGCGTTCTTGGTGACCCGGTCGACGACCGTGTCCTTGAAGCCCGGCGCGAACCGCTCCACCTGGTCCTCGATGGCCGCGGTCATGTCGACGTCGGAGCCGTGCGGCACGTGCACGTAGGCCCAGAAGACGTGCCCACCCTCGGGGGCGCGGGTCGGGTCGGGCACGGTCGGCTGGACGGCGAGCACGTACGGGCGCTCCGCGGCCCGCCCCTGGTTCGGGGCCCGCTCGCCGGCGATCGTCTCCTCCAGCGTCCCGGCGACGTGCAGCGTGCCGGCCCGCCGGACGTCGGGGTTGGTCCACGGCACCGGCTCGGACAGGATCCAGTCGATCTTGAACACGCCGGCGCCGTGCCGGTACCGCCGCACCCACCGCCGGTAGCCCTCGTTCACGCGGTCGCCGGCCATCGACACGAACGCCTCGGGCGAGGTGTCCAGCAGCACCGCCGGGACGCCGTCGAACTCGCGCAGGTCGGTGACCAGGTGCCCGGTGACCACCTCGCCGCCCTGCTGCTCCAGCGCGGTGACCATCGCGTCGGCGAGGTTCTGCGACCCGCCCTCGACCAGCGGCCACCCGACGTGGTGGCCGAGCATCGTCAGCAGCATCCCGAGCGCGGACGTCAGCGGCTGGCTGAGGTCCAGCATGCCGTGCGCGGCGGCCCCGCCCAGCAGCGCGCGGGCCTCCTCGGTGCGGAAGTAGCGGTGCGCCAGCCAGCTCACGTTGGGCAGCCCGTTGAGCCCGAAGTGCACGATCTGCGGCACGCTGCGGGTCGGCAGCCGCCGCAGCCGGCTGGTCAGGAAGAAGTCGACGACGTCCTGCCCGTGCTCCACCAGCGGCTCGAACAGCCGGCGGTAGGCCGCGCCGTCGGGCCCGAGCGCGTCGGCGGTCTCCTCCAGCGAGTGGTACTGGACCGCGGCCCGCCCGCCGTCGAGCGGGTGCGCGAAGTTGACCTCCGGCTGCACCAGCCGCACGCCGCGGCTGGGCAGGTCGAACTCGCGGAAGAACGGCGCCGCCGCGGCCATCGGCTGCACGATGGAGCAGACGTCGTGCCGGTACCCGGGCCGCATGAGCTCCTCGGTCCGCATGCCGCCGCCGGGCCTGTCCGCGGCCTCCACCACCTGCACGCGCAGGCCGGCGGCAGCCAGCCGCAGGGCGGCGGCCAGGCCGTTCGGCCCGGCCCCGACGACGACGGCGTCCGGCTTCCCGTTCACCGGGCCAGTCTGCCCGGGGCAGGTCAGAGCTGCGCGAGGAGCCGGTCGGCCGCGCGGTAGGGGTCGGTCTCCCCCGCCACCACCTCGTCGGCGAGCGCGGCCAGCGCCGCGGACCCGCGCACCTCGCCGATCCGCTCGCGCAGCCCGGCCAGCGCGATCGCCTCGATCTCCCGGGCGGCCCGCTCGGCCCGGCGGCGGACGCCCTCCCCGGCGTCGGCGAGCCAGCGGCGGTGCGCCTCGACCTCGGCGAGGACCCGGTCGATCCCCTCGTCGCGCGCGGCCACGGTCCGCACGATCGGCGGCCTCCACGCGCCCGGACCGGCGTGCCGCCCGCCGAGGGACTGCGCGTACCGCAGGTCCCGCACGGTCTGGTCGGCGCCGTCGCGGTCGGCCTTGTTGACGACGAACACGTCGGCCACCTCGAGGATCCCGGCCTTCGCCGCCTGGATGCCGTCGCCCATGCCCGGCGCCACGAGCACCAGCGTCGTGTCGGCCAGCGAGGCGATCTCCAGCTCCGACTGCCCGACGCCGACGGTCTCCACCAGCACGACGTCGCAGCCGGCCGCGTCGAGCACCCGCAGTGCCTGCGGCGTCGCCCAGGCCAGCCCGCCGAGGTGCCCCCGGGAGGCCATCGACCGGATGTAGACGCCGGGGTCGCCGGCGTGGTCCTGCATCCGCACCCGGTCGCCGAGCAGCGCCCCGCCGGAGAACGGCGACGACGGGTCGACGGCGAGCACGCCCACGCGCCTCCCGGCCGCCCGCAGCGCGCGCACCAGCGCCGTCGTCGTCGTGGACTTGCCCACGCCCGGGGAGCCGGTCAGGCCGATCACCTGCGCGTGCCCGGTGTGCGGGGCCAGCGCGGCGGCGACCTGGCGCAGCACCGGGCTCGCGTCCTCGACCAGCGAGATCAGCCGGGCCACCGCGCGGGCCTCGCCGTCGCGCGCGCGGGCGACCAGGTCGGGGACGTCGACAGCGCGCCGGCCCCGCCGCCCGCGGGGGGCGACGGGGCCGGGCGTCCGGACGGCCGTCCCCTGCGGGGACTCCGTCACGCCTTCGCGGGCACGTGCAGGATCAGCGCGTCGCCCTGGCCACCACCGCCGCACAGCGCGGCGGCGCCGACGCCGCCACCGCGGCGGCGCAGCTCGAGCGCGACGTCGAGCACGATGCGGGCGCCGCTCATGCCGATCGGGTGGCCGAGGGCGATCGCGCCGCCGTTGGGGTTGACCTTCTCCGGGTCGATGCCGAGCTCCCGGGTCGAGACGAGGGCGACCGCGGCGAAGGCCTCGTTGAACTCGACCAGGTCGAGGTCCTCGGGGTCGATGCCCTCCCGCTCGCAGGCCCGCTGGACCGCGCGCGAGGGCTGGCTCTGCAGGGTGGCGTCCGGCCCGGCGACGACGCCGTGGGCGCCGATCTCGGCGATCGGGGTGATGCCCAGCTCCGCGGCCTTCTCCGCGCTCATGACCACGACCGCGCACGCGCCGTCGGAGATCTGCGAGGCGGTGCCGGCGGTGATGGTGCCGTCCTTGGCGAAGGCCGGCTTGAGCCGCGCGAGGGTCTCGACGGTCGTGTCGGCGCGGACGCCCTCGTCGTCGCGGAACTCGATCGGGTCGCCCTTGCGCTGCGGGATGAGCACGGGGGTGATCGCCTCGTCGAAGACGCCGTTCTTCCCCGCCCGGGCGGCCTTCTGGTGGCTCTCCGCGGCGAAGGCGTCCTGCTCCTCGCGGGTCAGGTCGTACCGGCTGTTCGCCTGCTCGGTGAGGGCGCCCATGGCGACCTGGTCGAAGGTGTCCGACAGCCCGTCGTGGGCCATCGCGTCCACGAGGGTGGTGTTCCCGTACTTGGTGCCGGTGCGGGAGTTGGGCAGCAGGTGCGGCGCCTGGGTCATCGACTCCTGGCCGCCGGCCACGACGACGTCGAACTCCCCTGCGCGGATGAGCTGGTCGGCCAGCGCGATGGCGCTGAGGCCGGACAGGCACACCTTGTTGACGGTGATGGCCGGGACCGTCATGGGGATGCCGGCGGCGACGGCGGCGGGACGCGCCGGGTTCTGGCCGGCGCCGGCCTGCAGCACCTGACCCATGATCACGTACTCGACCTGGTCGCCCGAGATGCCGGCGCGCTCCAGGGCGGCCTTGATGGCGATGCCGCCGAGGTCGGCGGCGGAGAAGTCCTTGAGGGAGCCGAGGAGCCGACCCATGGGGGTCCGGGCGCCGCTGACGATGACCGAGCGGGACATGCTGCCTCCAGTGCGGGTCGCCGACGCTGGCGACCGCGGGTCGGGCCGCGCCGGGCGGACAGGTCGCGGCGGTCGGGCTGCCGGACAGGATAGATCGGTTCTCCAACCGGGGTCGACGGCCGACTCGGGAGGTCGTGTGGGGCACCGACCGGGTCCGCCGCGCCGTGCTGGCCGCCGCCGTCCCGCGTACCTCTACGAGAGCGAGGACGACCCCGACGGCGGGCTCGACGACGCCACCATCGAGCAGTTCCAGCAGGGCGTCCGCGGTGACCGGCCGGCGTTCCTCGACGACGCCACCGAGGACTTCTCCACCCCGGGCGGGCAGCGCCTGCTCGAGAGCCCGGCGGTCAGCGAGGCGCAGCGGCGGTACGCGCTGCAGATCGCCGCGTTCGCGTCGCCGAAGGGCACGCTCGACTGCACCACCGCGTTCGGCCGCACCGACTTCCGGGCCGGCGTCGCGGAGGTCACCGTCCCCACGCTGGTGAGCCACGGCGACAGCGACGCGAACCGTCCCGTTCGAGGTGAGCGGCACGCGCGCGCACGAGGCGATCACCGGCAGCCAGCTGGTCGTCATCGAGGGCGGCCCGCACGGCGTCAACGCGTCGCACGCCGAGGAGTTCGACCGGGCGCTGCAGGACCTCCTCGCGCGCTGACCCCCTCCGCACGGCCGACCGGGGGCCCGTCGTGGTCGACGGGCCCCCGTGGCGTGATGGTGGCCACACCGGGGAGTCGTCTCAGACGTCTTGCGTCAGGATGACGCGGTGACCGCCGACGCGACTGCTCCCGCGGGCCTGCCCGCCGAACTGTTCACCACCATCGACCACGTGGGCATCGCCGTCCCCGACCTAGACGAGGCGATCGCCTTCTACGCACGGGCCTTCGGCGTGCGCTCGGTCCACGAGGAGACCAACGAGGAGCAGGGCGTCCGCGAGGCGATGCTCGCCGTCGGCTCCGGCGACACCCGCATCCAGCTGCTCGCCCCGCTGACCCCGGAGTCGACGATCGCCAGGTTCATCGGCCGGTCGGGGCCGGGCCTGCAGCAGCTCGCCTTCCGCGTCGACGACGTCGAGGCGGTCAGCGCCACCCTCCGTGAGCGCGGCCTGCGGCTGCTCTACGACACCCCGAAGCGCGGGACGTCGGGCAGCCGCGTCAACTTCGTGCACCCCAAGGACGCCGGCGGCGTCCTGGTCGAGCTGGTCGAGCCCGCCCGCGCCCAGCACTGACAACCCGCGGTCGGAGCCACCCGACCTGCGCGCAACCCCTGGGTTACCGGTCGGTAACCTGCCGCGCACCGCCCTACCACCCCTCCGAGCCGACGAAGACCCGGGAGAGACACGTGGACGAGATCAGGGACGCCATCCTCGCCGACCAGCTCAGCGACATCGGCGGTCTGCCGGTGCCGGAGTCCTACCGGGCGGTCCTCGTCCGCAAGGACGAGCAGGACATGTTCGCGGGGATGCCGACCAAGGAGAAGGACCCGCGCAAGTCGCTGCACGTGGAGGAGGTCGCCACCCCCGAGCTCGGCCCGGGCGAGGCGGTCGTGGCCGTCATGGCCTCCTCGGTGAACTACAACACCGTCTGGACCTCGATCTTCGAGCCGGTCTCCACCTTCGGGTTCCTCGAGCGCTACGGCCGCCAGAACGACCTGACCAAGCGGCACGACCTGCCCTACCACGTGGTCGGCTCCGACCTGGCCGGCGTCGTGCTGCGGGTGGGCCCGGGCGTGAACAAGTGGAAGCCCGGCGACGAGGTCGTGGCGCACTGCCTGTCGGTGGAGCTGGAGGACCCGGCCGGCCACGACGACACGATGATGGACCCGCAGCAGCGGATCTGGGGCTTCGAGACCAACTTCGGCGGCCTCGCCGAGCTGGCGCTGGTCAAGAGCAACCAGCTCATGCCCAAGCCCGCGCACCTGTCCTGGGAGGAGGCGGCCGCCCCCGGGCTGGTCAACTCCACCGCCTACCGGCAGCTGGTGTCCCGCAACGGCGCGGGGATGAAGCAGGGCGACGTCGTCCTGATCTGGGGCGCCTCGGGCGGGCTGGGCTCCTACGCCACCCAGATGGCCCTCAACGGCGGCGCGATCCCCGTGTGCGTGGTCTCCAGCCCGGAGAAGGCCGACATCGTCCGCTCGATGGGCGCCGAGCTGGTCATCGACCGGTCCGCCGAGGGCTACCGGTTCTGGAAGGACGAGCAGACCCAGGACCCCAGGGAGTGGCAGCGGTTCGGCAAGCGGATCCGCGAGCTGACCGGCGGGGACGACGTCGACATCGTCTTCGAGCACCCCGGCCGGGAGACCTTCGGCGCCAGCGTCTACGTCGCCAAGAAGGGCGGCACGATCGTCACCTGCGCCTCCACCAGCGGCTACATGCACTCCTACGACAACCGCTACCTGTGGATGAACCTGAAGCGGATCGTCGGGTCGCACTTCGCCAACTACAAGGAGGCGTGGGAGGCCAACCGGCTCATCGACAAGGGGCTGGTCCACCCGACGCTGTCGAGGACCTACGCGATGGACGAGGTCGGCCAGGCCGCCTACGACGTCCACCACAACCTCCACCAGGGCAAGGTCGGCGTGCTGACCCTCGCCCCGCAGGAGGGCCTCGGCGTCAAGGACGCCGAGAAGCGGGAGAAGCACCTGCCCGCGATCAACCGCTTCCGCGGCATCTGAGAGAACCCCGGACGGGGGTGCCCGGACGCCGGCAGGCGTCCGGGCACCCTGGGGGGAGCCGCCTCGTCGTCCGACGGGGCGCCGTCCGGGGCCCACCGGCACCACCCGGGGCGCACACGCCGAACGGCCGGACCCGCCTCGACACGCTGACGACCCTCCCCCGACTCTGCGAGGATGACCCGCATGACCGATCCCCGCCGCGACCTGCTGCCGATGCGCGAGGCCCAGCACTCGTTCGACGTGGTGCTGCGGGGTTACGACCGCCACCAGGTGGCCGAGACCATCGAGCGCCTCGAGGCCGACATCCGGGTCGCGCTCGCCGACCGGGACGCCGCGGCCGCCCGGGTCAGCGAGCTGGCCGGCCAGCTCTCGGCGATGCACGGGGAGATCGACCAGCTCCGCCGGAAGGCCGCGACCTCCGGCCCGGCCACGTTCGAGAACATGAGCGAGCGCATCTCGCACATGCTCCGCCTGGCCGAGGAGGAGGCCGCCGACATCCGCGCGACCGCCGAGCAGGAGGCCCGGGCGCTGCGGGAGCAGACCGCCGCCGAGGAGCGCGCGATGCTCGAGCGGCACGCGGCCGGGCGGGCCGAGGTGGAGCGGATGCTCGCCGAGGCCCGCCAGAACGCCGAGCAGATCGCCAGCAAGGCGCAGATCCGCGCCGACGAGCTGGTGGCCAAGGCGCAGGAGAAGGTCGCCCGGCTCGACGCGGAGTCGCAGGCCCGCCGCGCCAAGGTCGAGGAGGACTTTGAGATCGCGCAGCGCGCCCGCCGCGCCGAGGCCGCGCGGATCGAGGAGGAGCGCGACCAGCAGTCGGTGCGGGCCGCGCAGGAGCGCGTCGCCGCCGCCGAGGCGCACGCGGCGGGCGTCGTCGCCGACGCCGAGGCCTCCGCCGCCGCCGTCCGCCGGGTGCGCGACGAGCTCGCTGCCCGGCTCAACGAGGCCCGACGGGTGCTGTCCACCCTGCCGGACCTGGCCGACCGCCCCCAGCAGCAGCGCCCGGGCCCGCCGGCGCAGCAGGCCGTCCGCCCGCCGGCCCCGGCGCCCCAGCCCGCCGCGCAGCCGGCTCCCCAGCCGGCGGCCTCGGCCCCGCAGTCGTCGCCGCAGGAGCAGCAGCCCGCGGCCCGCCGGGACGCCGACGGCACGCGGGCCGCGGTGCCGCCGGCCGTCGGCCGTCCCGCCGGGGAGCCGCAGACGCTCGTGCAGCCCGCCGTCGGCCCGCAGACGGCCGTGCAGCGCGCCGTCGGCCCGCAGAGCGGCGGCCAGCCGGCGGCGCCGCGCCCGACCCCGCACGCCCGGCCCGCCGAGGCCCCGGCCGGAGAGGCCGCCGCCGCCCGGCAGCCCACGCGGCCGTCGTCGCCGCAGACGCTGCCCGCCGTGCAGCCGGCGGCCGGGCAGGAGTCCGCGTCCGGCCGGCCGTCGGTGGCCGAGACCCAGCAGATCCGCCCGGTGCACACCGCGAGCCAGGAGGAGGGCCGGCACGGCGGCGGGTCGAGCCGCGCCGAGCAGCCGTCCCCCGACGGCGCCCCGGAGCCCCAGGGCCCGCAGACCGCGGTGCAGCCGGCCGTCCGCAGCGGCGACACCGGCGGCCAGCCCGCCGTCCCCGGGCGTCCCTGACCTGCTGCCCGGCGCGCCGCGGACCGCGGCCCGCCGGGCGCTCGGCGACGCCGTCGGCGGGGCGCCGGTGCCCGCGGACCCGGAGGCCACCGAGCGGCTGCGGGTGTGGCTCGCCGCACAGCTGCCGCCCTTCGCCCCGGGCGACGTCGAGGTGACCGCCGCCGGGGTGCTCGTGTCGTCCCGCCACGTCTCCGCGCCGGAGACCCCGGTGACCACCGCCTGGCGGCGCGCCCGGGGGATCCCAGGGGGTGTGGGCCGCGGACCCGCGAGGTAGACGTTGGGTCATCCCCTGACGACAGCGGGTCCGACCCTGCACCGGGAGGCGGAAGTGAGCAGGACGAGCCGGGTCCTGGCGGTGGTGGCCCTGACCGCGGCGGTGGCGGGGCTGCCCACCGGCCCGGCGGCCGCGGACGACGGCGGCCTGCTCCGGCTCGCGCACCTGTCCCCCGACACCCCCGCCGTCGACGTCTACGTCGACCCGGTCGCCGACCCCGCGGCCGGCCAGGTCCTCCCCGCGGTCGGCTACGGCACGGTGTCGGACTACCGACCGGTCCCGGCCGGCGCCTACGCGGTCAGCATGCGCGCGGCCGGCGCGGACCCGCAGAGCCCGCCGGTGCTGTCGACGACGGTGCAGGTCGCCGCGGACAGCGCGCACACCGTGGCCGGCGTCGGCCCCTTCGCCGACCTGGGCCTCGAGGTGCTCGACGACGACCTCACCCCGCCGCCGCCGGGCACCGCGCGACTGCGGGTCGTCGCCGCGGCGGCCGGCGCGCAGACCCTCGACGTCGCCGTCCCCGGCGGGCCGTCGCTGGCCACCGGCCTGGGCTTCGCCGCCACGACCGGCTACGTCGACGTCCCCGCCGGCGCCACGGCGGTCACCGTGACGCCGCAGGGCGGCCAGGCCACGGACCTCCCGGTGCAGGTCGACGCCGGCTCGGTGTACAGCGTGCTGGTGCTCGACCGGGCCGGCGGCGGGCTGACCGTCCGCACCACGCTCGACGCCGCCGGCCCCGGGGTCGTCCCCTCGGGCGGGGTGCAGGCCGGCGCCGGTGGCGCGGCCGGCTCCTCCTCGCTGCCCGCCCTGGTCGCGACCGCGGCCGCCGTCCTCGCCGCCGCCGCGGCCCTGTTCCTGCTCACCACGCGGCGGACGGCGACCGGCGCCGCTCCGGGCCGGCACGCCGCGGGGGGGCGGGGGGGGGGGGGGGGGGGGGGGGGCGCCGCCGCGGCCCCCCCGCCCGCGCCCGCGCCGCCCCGCGCCCCCGGGGGCGGGTGCGGCCGGC
>NZ_JBJGZD010000025.1:0-67677 GCF_054050335.1 Geodermatophilus sp. SYSU D00698 | reverse complement strand
CCGCCCCCCCCCCCCCCCCCCCCCCCCCCCCCCCCCCCCACACAGCCCCCCCCCCCCCCCCCCCCCCCCCCGCCCCCCCCCCCCCCCCCCCCCCCCCCCCCCCCCGCAACTCCGCGGAGGTGCCCACGTCAGCCCTCGACGGCGGCGAGGAAGCGGCGCAGCGTCTCGAGGAAGACCTCGGGCTGCTCCGAGTGCACCCAGTGGCCGGCGTTCTTGACCTTGACCAGCCGGACGCGCGGGAACAGCGCCTCCATGCGCGGGCGGTCCTCGGGCAGCACGTAGTGGCTGGCGGCGCCGGCGATCCACAGCACCGGGCCGTCGAAGGTGGCGCCCGGCGGCGGGTCGGGGAAGCCGCGCAGCTCGCCGAGGTCGCGCTCGAGGGTCTCCAGGTTCAGCCGCCACCGCCAGCGGCCCGAGCCCACGCCCTCGCGGACCAGGCTCTGCAGCAGGAACGACCGCACCATCGTGCTGGGCACCGCCTCGCGCAGCGCCCGGTCGGCGTCCTCGCGGGTGCGCAGCGCGCCGAGGTCCACCGCCCGCATCGCGGCGATGAACGCGCCGAACGGGGAGGCCTCCTCGTCGGGGTCGTCGGTGCGGCCGCCGGACACCGGGTACTCGACCGGCGCGATGTCGACGACGACCAGCGCCCGCAGCAGCTCCGGCCGGCGCAGCGCCAGCTGCATCGCCACCTTGCCGCCCATCGAGTGCCCGACCAGCGTCACCGGCTCGCCGAAGGCCTCCAGCTCCGCGGCGACCAGCCCGGCCATGTCCACGTAGTCGACCCGGTCGGTCCACGGCGAGTGCCCGTGGTTGGGCAGGTCGAGCAGCGTCACCCGGTGGCGGTCGGCCAGTCCCTTCGCCGCCGTCGTCCAGTTCTTGCCCTGGCCGAACAGCCCGTGGACGAACACCACCCGCGGGCCGGACCCGCCGACGGTGCGCGTCGCCAACCCCTCGTCAGACTGCGGCCCCATCCGGCGATTCCACCAGATCCGCGGGCGACGGCGACCTACCGTGCCGGGGACGACGGGGGAGGTCCCAGCATGCCCGGACGGCGTCGCGCCGCCACCACGACCAAGCGCCGGACGACGAAGCGCCGGACGACGGCCCGCCGGCCCGCGGTGCCCGACCTGCCGACCGCCGGTCCGGGCGAGCGGGTGTGGGTGCTCGCCGTCCCGTTCCGCGCCCCCGCCCCGGGCGCCGTCTGGCACGCCGGGCTGCAGGCGCACGTGTGGGTCGGCGCGCGGCTGCCGCCGGCGCTGGCGCCCTACGACCCGCCGCCGTACACCTTCGAGCGCTTCCTCGAGGACGAGCTCAACGAGACCCCGCGGCCGCTGCCCGAGGCCCGGCAGCTGGTGCCGCGCGAGGAGCAGTGCACGGGTGCCGAGGCCGTCGTCGCCTCCGCCGCGGCCGGGCACCGGGTGTTCCTGCTCGGCGACGACCCCGGCGTCGGCAAGACCGGCACCGCGGTCATGGCCGCCCGGAAGATCTGCGAGCTGCGCGGCGGCGAGCGGGTGCTCGTCGTCGCCGACCGCCCGGCCGCCATCACCGTCCCGCACTGGACCCGCTCGATCGCCGGCTTCGGCGACGGCGGCCTGCGCTGGTGCGTCACCACCTGGGACCGGCTGGCGAAGGTCGCGAAGCTCTCGTTCGACGTGGTGGTCGCCGACGAGGCGCACATGGTCCGGCACACGACGACGCAGCGCTGGAAGCACTGGAAGGCGGTGTCGGGCGGCGCCCGCGCGAAGGACGTCCCGTTCGTCGTCGCGGCCACCGCCACCCCGGCGCACACGCCGCTGGAGCTGCCCTACCTGGCGCCGCAGTTCGCCCGGGTGCACGGGGAGCCGCTGCGCGCCTGGGCCGACCTGCCGGCGAAGCTCGCCGAGCACGGGTTCCACGTGGAACGCGGCCGCTACGGCTGGGCGTGGACCGAGGACGCCGACGCCCGGCGCGCCGACCTGGCCCGGCTGCAGGGCTGGCTGGCCGACGCCGACCCGCCCGCGACCCTGCACCGCCCGGCGCCGTGGGGGCCGGTGTCGGTGACCGGGACGCCGGTCGCGCTCACCCCCGCCGAGAGGTGCGCCTACGAGTCCGAGTGGCAGGAGTTCCGCGCCGAGATGCAGCTGGCCCGGAAGGCCCGGCAGAGCGCCCGCGGCCGCGCCGCGCTGCTGCGGTTCCGGCAGAAGGCGGGGCTGATCCGCGCGCAGGCGACCGTCGACTGGGTGCGGGCCCAGGTGGAGGCCGAGCGGCAGGTCGCGGTGTCGGTGGAGTTCGTGGAGACCGCGGCCGACCCGATCCGCGAGGCGCTGCTGGACGCCGGCATCGCCGTCGCGTCGATCTACGGCCGCGACCGGTTCGACGTCGAGGCCGAGCGGCTGCGCTTCCAGACGGGTGAGGCGCCGGTGTGCGTGTTCACCGTGACCGCCTCGATCAGCCTGCACGCCGGCGAGCTGCTGCCCGGCGGCACGACCGCCTCGACCACCCCGCGGGTCGGGTTGTTCCACCAGCCGCGCTTCTCCGGCATCCAGGCCCGCCAGGTCACCGGCCGCACCCACCGCGACGGGCAGGTCTCGCCGTGGCGGGTGGCCTACGCGGAGGGGACGGTCGAGGAGCAGGTGGCCCGGGTGATGGTCGAGCGGCTGGCGGTCAGCGGGTCGACGGCGGGTGCGGACACCTCGGCCCTGCAGGAGATCGCCGAGCTGCTCGACGCCGACTGGCTGCCGCCCGCCGCGCTCACGGAGGGCTGACCGCCGCCGACGGGGGACGGTCACGGCTGGGCGGGCGCGGCCTCCGGAGCTCGTCCGATCGGCATCATCGTCGCGGGTGGCCAGGCGCTGCCGAGGAAGTCGTCGACGAGCCGGGCGACCAGGTCCGGCTTCTCGACCGGCACGAGATGGGAGGCAGCGGGGACGACGGCCAGCGCGCCCGCCGGCAGTGCCTCGTAGAGCGCGCAGGTGTGGCTCAGCTCGACGAGGTCGTCGTCACCGGCCACCACGAGCGTCGGGGCGCCGATCCGCGCGACGTCAGCGGTGGACAGGGTCGGTTCGCTCCGCATCAACGCCAGCCCCTTCTCCACGACGACCGCGAAGTGCTCGGCACCGTCGGGGGACCGCTGCGCGTAGGACTCGGCGATCTCGGTCACCCGGGGTCCGTCCTCGCCGAGCTCCAGGGGACGGAGGCCGTCGACGTGGAAGTTCGCGCCGATGAGCACGAGCCGGCGGACGAGGTCGGGGCGGCGCAGGGCGACCAGGATCGCGACGATGCCCCCGTCGCTGAAGCCGACGAGGTGCGCCGGCCGGCCCACGACCTGCTCGAGGACGCGGATCGTCTCGGTGGCCATGTCCTCGTAGTGGAAGGGCTCGGACGTGTCGGCGGTCCGGCCGTGTCCGCGACGGTCGAACGCCACGAGCGCGTACCGCGCCGCCAGCGTCGGCTCGAGCGCGTCGAGCAAGAGGTCGCAGTTCGAGAGACCACCGTGCAACAGGAGAACGACCTGCGCGTCGCCCACCGGCCGGCCGCGCACGTCGACCCACGTCGGATGTCCTCCGACCTCGACGTGGTCGCCCACCGCGCTCACCTCCCGGGTGCCGACCTAGGCGGGCACGCTCGGTGACCGTCCCGAGCGGCGCTCCTCCCCTGGAGTCGCACGGAGCCGGCGGACCGCCGACGTGTGCAGGAAGCCGGTGATCCCGAGGACGACCAGGCCGTCCAGGGCGTGCAGGCCGCCCCAGAAGGCGCCCTCGTCGGCCAGCACCTTGAACAGGCTCTGGCCGAAGACCACGAGGAGGACCAGCACGGCGGAGAGGACGACGTCCCGGGTACCCACGCGCGCCACCGGACCCAGGACGAGGACCACGAGGGCCAGCGCGGGGATCACGTAGTAGCCGTTGGTCACGTGGGCGTCGAAGCCCCCGCCGAAGGCGCCGAGCCCGGCGAGGAAGAACTGCACGACGACGGCGAGCAGCAGCAGGGCCAGCGCCAGCCGGTGGGCGACCAGCGCACCGTGCCGCGGTCCGCCGGCCCGTGCCCGCGTCGTCGTCGAGGTGTCGTGAGCGGTCATCGGCGGCCTCCCGTCGGGTGCCTGCCGGCCAGGATCCGACTCGGCCGGACCGGCGTCCAGGGCCTGTCGTCCCGGCGTAGGACGATGGGGACGTGCGGCGGGAGGCGAGCGTCCTGCACCTGGACCTGGACGCGTTCTTCGCCGCCGTCGAGCAGCGCGACAAGCCCTCGCTGCGGGGCCGGCCGGTGGTCGTCGGCGGCACCGGCGGGCGCGGCGTCGTCGCGACGGCGTCCTACGAGGCCCGCGCGTACGGGGCCCGGTCGGCCATGTCGACGGCGGAGGCGCGGCGCCGCTGCCCGCCGGGGACGGCGTTCCTCGGCGGCCGGTTCGGCGCCTACCGGCGGACCTCCGACGTCGTCATGGAGCTGCTGCGGGAGCTGTCGCCCCTGGTGGAGCCGGTGTCGATCGACGAGGCCTACGTCGACCTCGCCGCCGGTCCCGGGCACGACCTGTCCGTCGAGGGCGTCACCGCGCTGGCCCGCGGGCTCAAGGCCCGCATCGCCGAGGCCACCGGCGGGGTGACCGGCTCGGTGGGCATCGGCAGCTCCAAGCTCATGGCCAAGATCGGCTCCGACCTCGAGAAGCCCGACGGCCTCGTCGTCGTCGCGCCCGGCACGGAGCTGGACGTGCTGCACCCGCTGCCGGTGACCCGGCTCGGCGGCGTGGGCCCGGCGACGGCGGAGCGGCTGCGGCAGGTCGGCGTCGCGACGGTGGCCCAGCTGGCCGCCAAGTCCCTGCCCGACCTCGTCGCGCTGGCCGGGAGGGCGCACGGCAGCGGGCTGTACCAGCTGGCGCGGGCCGAGGACGACCGGCCGGTGGTGGCCGAGCGCGAGGCCAAGTCGGTGTCGCACGAGGAGACCTTCGAGCGGGACCTCACCGACCTCGCCGAGCTGAACCGGCTGATCGACTCGATGGCCACGCGGGTGGGGGCGCGGCTGCGGTCCTCGGCGCTGTCCGGGCGGACGGTCACCCTCAAGCTGCGCCGCTACGACTTCACCACGCTCACCCGCTCGCAGACGCTGCCGCAGCCCACCGACGACGCCCGGCAGGTGGCCTCGATCGCCCGGCGGCTGCTCGTCGAGGCCGGCACCGGCGGGGGCCTGCGGCTGCTCGGCGTCGGCGTCTCCGGTCTGTCCCAGTACGCGCAGGGCGACCTGTTCACCGACGACGACGCCGACGCGCCCGACGAGTCGGAGGCCGCCGCCGTCCTCGCGCAGGCCGCCCGGGTCGCCGGCCCGGCCGACCGGCGGTGGTGGCCCGGGCAGGACGTCGTGCACGACGAGCTGGGCCCGGGCTGGGTGTGGGGCCGCGGGCTGGGCCGGGTGACGGTGCGCTTCGAGGGGCCGCTGACCCCGCCGGGCCCGGTGCGGACCCTGGCCGCCGACGACCCCGCGCTGCACCCGGGCGACCCGCCGGACTGGCGGCCCCCGACGATGGAGCCGTGAGCGAGAACCTCTGGGTGCGGATGACCCGGGCCGACCCCGGCCACTCGGCGGCCTACGTCAAGCGGTTCAAGGACCTGGCCGCCGGCGGGATGGACATCGTCGGCGAGGCGCGGCTGGTCGACGCGATGCTGCCGCGGCGGTCGCGGGTGCTCGACGCCGGCTGCGGTCCGGGCCGGGTCGGTGGCCACCTCGCCGCGGCGGGGCACGACGTCGTCGGGGTCGACGTCGACCCGGTGCTGATCGCCGCCGCCCAGGAGGACCACCCGGGCGCGCGCTGGCTGGTGGGCGACCTCGCCGAGCTCGACCTGCCCGACCGGTTCGACGCGATCGTCTGCGCCGGCAACGTGGTGACGTTCCTGGCGCCGTCCACGCGGGTCGAGGTGCTGCGGCGCTTCCGCGCCCACCTGGCCGACGGCGGCCGGGCGGTGGTCGGCTTCGGCGCCGGGCGGGACTACCCCTTCGACGCGTTCCTCGACGACGCCCGCGCCGCCGGGCTGGAGCCGGACCTGCTCCTGTCGAGCTGGCACCTGCACCCGTTCACCGCGGGGTCGGACTTCCTCGTCGCCGTCCTCCGGGTCAGCTGACCTCGGCGAGCCGGCCGACCACCCGCAGGTCGGCGTCCAGGTGGACGACGAGCGTCCGGCCGTCGGCGCCGCGCAGGTGCGCCTCGACCAGGCCCGCGCCGTCGACCTCCAGCCACTCGACGGTCGCCCCGGGCGCCTCGGCGAGGGCGGCGGCGGTCACCTCCACGGCGACGTCGGCGGTCAGCTCCGGCGGCAGCGGGCGGCGCGGGGTGCGCACCCAGGCGTGCCGGCCGACGGTCTCGGTGCTGCGGTACACGGGAGCCTCCTCGGGTCCACGGTGGCGCGGGGTGCCGCCGTGGACCCGAGCCTCGGCCGACCGCCTGGGAGCACCCTGGGGACGACGTGCCAGTTCCCCGCGATCACGGTGCCGGGACCATCGCCGGACGGCGTGTCGCGGTCAGGACGCCGTGATCGCGGGGGAGACCCCTCAGCGGACGCCGAGGGCGAGGGTCAGCTCGAGCACCGTCTGCGGGTCGTCGAGGTGCTTCCCGAACAGCTCCCGCAGCTGCCCCATCCGGTAGCGAACCGTCTGCGGGTGGACGAACAGCTCCGCGGCCACCTGCTCGCGCCGGCCGTGGTGCAGCAGCCACGAGCGCAGCGTCTCCAGCAGCTTCTCCCGCGGGCCGGGGCCGAGGCCGTCGAGCGGGGCGAGCACCTGCGCGCGCAGGTCGGCCAGCGCCTCGCCGTCGGCGCGCAGGACCAGGTCGGCCAGCCGCTGCTCGGTGTCCACGGGCGCGTCGCGGTCGGGGGACAGACCCAGCTGCAGCGCCCGCAGCGCCCGCGAGTACGACGACCGCGCGTCCTGCCACGGCCGCGCCGGCCCCACGACGGCGTCGCGGCCGGAGAGCACCGTGAGCAGGGAGGCGCGGGCGAACCCCTCGGCGTCGGGCACCAGCAGCACCGCCCGCTCGGTCGAGGGCTCCGCGCCGGGCAGGTCCTCGCCGACCTGCAGCGTGCGCGCGTCCAGCACCGCCGTCGCGTCGCGGGCGCCTGCCTCGGGCAGCAGGACGGCGGTGAGCGTGCGCGGCGGCGTCCAGTCCGCCCGCTCGGCCGCGGTGATCAGCTCGTACGGGGGCGCGCCGGTGACCAGCAGCTCGGCCAGCCGTTCCAGGTGCCGCCGCCGCACCCGGCCGCTCGAGGCGAGCTGGTCGGCGTGCCCGGAAGCACTCGCCGCCGAGAGCTGGTCGATGTAGGCGAACACCAGCTCGGCGAAGCGGGCCAGCGCCGCGGCGGGCATGCCCGCCGCGACCGCCGTCTCGCTCAGGTGCCGCCAGGCCACCCGGGCGCCGACCCGGTAGGCCGACAGCAGCGCGTCCATCGACCGGCCGGTGCGCGCCTCCCCGCGCCCGAGCGCGTAGGCGCCCTCGATCGCCGGGTCCACCGGGCGGCTGGCGTCCGCGCCGCCGGTGGCGAGCTCGAGGAAGCCGCCGAGCGCCAACTGGACGGCGTTCTCGATCTTGCGGCCCATCTGCCCGCGGAAGGCCTCGGCGTAGCTGGGCACCTCGACGACGATCGCCGCGACCGTCCGCTCGGCGACCGACGGCAGCTCGGTGCGCATCGCCGCCGCGACGGGCAGCGCGAAGGTCTCCTGCTGGGGGACCACGTGACCTCCCCGTGACACGGATTGTCCTCCGCGAACAGTATCCGGCGGAACGTTCACGTCCAGGGCACAGGTGATTACACGTTCCGCAGGGAACAGTGAGGGCATGACCGCGACCGCTCCGCGCCCTTCCCCGGCCCGGCCGGCCCTCAGGGCGCTGCGCGACCGCGTCCTGCGCGTCGCCGAACTCGTCACCACCCCGCTGCTGCCCGCCGACTACCTCGACCTGGTCGACCCGCTGCGCCCCGGCGCCGACCTGCGCGGGCGGATCGAGGCGGTCGTGCCCGAGACCCGCGACGCCGCCACCGTGGTCATCCGGCCCGGCGCCGACTGGCAGCCGCACCGGCCCGGTCAGTACGTGCGCATCGGCATCGACGTCGACGGCGTCCGGATGTGGCGCGCCTACTCGATCACCTCCGACCTCGGCCGCACCGACGGCTGCTTCACCGTCACCGTCAAGGCGATCCCCGGCGGCAAGGTGAGCAACCACCTGGTCCGGCGGACCGAGCCCGGCACGATCGTGCAGCTCGACCAGGCCACCGGGGACTTCTGCCTGCCCGCGCGGCTGCCGGCCAAGGCGCTGTTCGTCACCGCCGGCTCCGGCATCACCCCGGTGATGGGCATCCTGCGCAACCACCCCGAGCTGACCGACGTCGTGCTCGTGCACTCCGCGCCCACCCCCGACGACGTCGTCTTCGGCGCCGAGCTGCGGCAGCTCGCCGCCGACGGCCGGATCCGGCTGGTCGAGCAGCACACCGACACCGCCGGGATGCTCGACGCCGCGGCCGTCGCCGCCCTCGTCCCCGACCTCGCCGAGCGCGACACCTGGGCGTGCGGCCCGGTCGGCATGCTCGAGGCGTTGGAGGAGCACTGGGCCGCGGCCGGGCTCACCGAGCGGCTCTACACCGAGCGGTTCCGGCCCAAGGTGCTGGTCACCGGCGAGGGCGGCACGGTCACCTTCACCAGGAAGGGCACCTCGCTCGAGGCCGACGGCGCCACCCCGATCCTCGACGCCGCCGAGGAGGCCGGCGTCCTCATGCCCAGCGGCTGCCGCATGGGCATCTGCTACGGCTGCGTGCTCCCGCTGCGGGAGGGCGCCGTCCGCGACCTGCGCACCGGCGAGGTGACCACCGCCGCCCCCGGCGACGGCGTCCTCGTCCAGACCTGCATCAGCGCCGCCGCCGGCGCCTGCGACATCGACCACTGACCCGCTCGACCCCCGAGGAGACGCACCGCATGACCGTTCTGCAGAAGAAGGACGTCAACCCGATCGAGCACCTCACCCCCGAGGACGTCGAGCTCATCGGCAAGGAGCTCGACGAGATCCGCCAGGGCGTGATGGACAGCCGCGGCGAGGCCGACGCGCGCTACATCCGCAAGGTCATCGACGTGCACCGCAAGATCGAGCTGGGCAGCCGCGCCGTGCTGCTGGCCTCGGGTTTCCCGCCGGCGTGGATCGCCGGGACGATCGGCCTGTCGATCGCGAAGATCCTCGAGAACATGGAGATCGGGCACAACATCCTCCACGGGCAGTGGGACTGGATGCGCGACCCGAAGATCCACTCCACCACGTGGGAGTGGGACATGGCCAGCCCGGCCGAGCAGTGGAAGCACTCGCACAACGAGCTGCACCACACGTACACGAACGTGATCGGCAAGGACAACGACCTCGGCTACGGCATCATGCGCGTCGACGAGGACCAGCCGTGGACGCCGATGTACCTCGGCCAGCCGCTGTGGAGCTTCATCAACGCGTGCTTCTTCGAGTACGGGATCGCGGCCTACGACCTCGAGCTCGGCGCCGTCATCGCCAAGAAGCAGACCGGCGACCCGGAGTTCCGCCGGCGGGCCAAGCAGGTGCTGGTCAAGATCGGCCGGCAGGTGCGCAAGGACTACGTCATCCACCCGCTGCTGTCGGGCCCGAACTTCCTGGCCACCCTGGCCGCGAACTTCACCGCCAACATCGTGCGGAACCTGTGGTCGAACTCGGTGATCCTCTGCGGGCACTTCCCCGAGGGCGTCGAGACCTTCGAGAAGAAGTCCATCGACGGCGAGACCCGCGGCGAGTGGTACCTGCGCCAGATGCTCGGCTCGGCCAACATCTCCGGCTCCAAGGCCATGCACATCCTGACCGGGAACCTGTCCCACCAGATCGAGCACCACCTGTTCCCGGACCTGCCGAGCAACCGGTACGCCGAGATCGCCCCGAAGATCCGCGACCTGTTCGACCGATACGGCCTGAACTACCACACGGCGCCGCTGCCGAAGCAGGTCGGCTCGGCCTGGCACAAGATCATCCGGCTCTCGCTGCCGAACGGCTGGCTGGCGAACACGAACGCCCGCAACCTGCCCTCGCAGCTGGCCAAGCTCTGGAAGATGACCACCGGGGAGCCGAAGGTCCGCCGCCGGCTCATCCGGGAGCAGGCCGCCATGGCCGCCGCCGCCTGACGGCACACGGAGAGGGGCCCGGGACGGATCGCCGTCCCGGGCCCCTCGTGCGTCGGCCGACCGTCAGAAGTTGAGCGGGAGCAGGACCCGCGGGTCGACGACCGGGACCTCCCACACGTTGCCCGCAGCATCGGGGTCGACGACCTCACCCCGGCCCAGGAAGGCCGCCACCTGCGCCTGCCCCTGGATGGCGGCCGGGTTGGTCACCACGAGCAGGAACGAGTGCGGGTTGGGCAGCCGTGTCGCCCCCGCCCTGTCGTTGCGGTAGAGGCTGGTCCGCGACCACAGGTGCCCGGCGTCGACGAGCGTGTACGACGTCGGGTTGGGCACCGTCTGGTCGCCGAAGGCCACCTGGACGAGCACCCGCTGCGGGTCGATGTGCGGCGCGAAGGTCTCCGGGCTGCCCGGACGGGAGAGCCAGGTGGACCGGGCCAGGTACTCCTGGATCTCCGCGGCCTTCGGCGCGGTGAGCGTCACCGGACCCTCACCGCGCAGCGGCATCTGCTCGGTGAAGCCGCCGACCCCACCGTTGAGCAGGCCGGCCGCACCGAGCGCGGCCGCCGTCAGCGGGCGGAACGCCGGCGACAGCCGGGCGATCTCGCTGATCGGACCGCCGGGGACGTTGAGCACCGAGCGGGTCACCGCCCGGTCGACGCCGGTCAGCATGGTGCCGTAGATGCCGCCGAAGCTCTGGCCGAAGTAGGTGACACCCCGGCCGGAGAGGTCCGGCGTCCCGTTGCCGTCGACGTCGGTGCCGCCGAGCGAGCGGATCAGCGTCATGTTGTCCGCGACGGTCTGCCGCAGCGCGTCCCGGGAGGACTGGGCCGCGGCCGCACCGGTGGCCGAGGAGCCCTCGCTGGACTCGACGTCCCCGTCGCGGTCCTGGTCGATGCCGCGCGCGTGGGCGGGGATGACCGTCGTCGTGCCGCCGCTGGTCACCTGCCAGGCGCTGTCCGGGCCGAAGCCGTGGCCGACCACGTTCGTGCCGATGGTGGCGATGCCGTTCTTCGCGTTCTCCACGGCCGCGAGGAACACGGCGTTGGTCGAGCTCGTGAACCCGTGGCCGAACACCGCGACCGGCCAGCCGCCGGCCGGGGCCTGCCCGGGCGGCAGGACGGCGACGAAGGGCAGCCGCTCGGCCTCGACCGGCCGCGGGCCGCCGTCGCGCGTCGGCGTCTGGGGGATCGTGACGTCGGGGGTGAGCCAGGACGGCGCCTGGAACGTGCCGAAGACGATCGAGCCGCCGAGGGCCGCCGTCGGGACGGGCACGTCGGTCGCCGCGGGATCGGTGGCGCCGCGGTCGGTGGCCCACTTCACCGTCGTCCCGGCGGCGGGGAAGACGCCCTGGACCTGCAGGCCCGGGCGGTCGATCCCGACGGCGCGGAAGGCGCTGCCGCTGTCGATCTGCCGCTGCAGGTCCTGCAGCCCGTCGGTGGCCGACAACGTGGTGAAGGTGTCCTGGGCGGCCTTGATGGTCGGGCCGCCCTGGACCTTGACCCGGTAGGTCGTGCCGGGCGCGAGCTGCTGCGCCGGGTGTGCGTAGAGCGTGTTGGTCGCCGGGTCCCACACGACTCGGTCGACGCCGGTCCGCCAGCCGCCGCGGTCCTCCTGGACCGTGATCTGCGCGGCGGCGGTGGCCACGTCGACCGGCTCGCTGAAGCGGATCGCCAGCCGCGGGTCCAGGTCGAAGCCGTCGAGCTGGTTGAGCTGCTGCACCAGGCCGCAGGTGATCGGCGCGCCGCAGCCCGACGTCGGCAGGTCCACCCGCCGACCGGTCAGCTGGGCGGGGTCGCGGACGGTGAGGGTGTCGGAGGGGAAGACCGAGACCGGCTCGGCCTTCTGCGGGTCGGCCAGCGCGGGGGGCGCGGTGACCGAGAGGGCGGCCGTGAAGGCCAGCGCACCGACGAGCGACGTCGTCGCGCGGTGCCAGCGTCGTTGCTGCAAGGCGTCTCCAGGTGGGAGGAAGGGGGGCGCCTCTTCCTAGTCTGCGGTGACTCGGATCACAAGATGATCACAGGAAACCGCAGGTCAGGACCCGTCCGTCCCCCGTCCGGGGGCCGGGAGGGCAGCTTCCCGGCCCCGGGGCGGGGCCGTCACATCCGCGCGGCCGCGGCCTTGATCGCCTCGCGGATGCGGACGTACGTGCCGCACCGGCAGACGTTCTGGATCTCGTCGATCTCCTCGTCGGTGGGGTCCGAGGTCCGGCGCAGCAGCGCGACCGCGGCCATGATCTGCCCGGGCTGGCAGTAGCCGCACTGCGCGACGTCCTGCTCGAGCCACGCCTCCTGGACCGGGTGCAGCCGCTCGCCGTCGGCCAGGCCCTCGATGGTCGTGACCTCGCGGCCCGCCACCTCCGCCGTCGGCGTGACGCACGGGCGGATCGCCTCGCCGTCGAGGTGGCTGGTGCAGGCCTTGCAGACGTCGATGCCGCACCCGTACTTCGGCCCGGTGACGCCGAGCTTGTCGCGCAGCGCCCACAGCAGGGGGAGGTCGGCGGGGGCGTCGACGGTGACGGTCTCGCCGTTGAGCTGGAAGGTGTAGTTCGGCACGGGGCTCCTCAGCGGGGGAAGGGCTCGAAGTCGACCGGGAAGACGAGGGGGAACGACCGCGGCCTGGTCCCGGTCGCGCGGGCGTAGGCGTTGGCGACGGCGCCGACCGCGGCCGGGACGCCGAGCTCGCCGGCGCCGCCGGGCTCGTCGCTGCTGTCGATGACGAACACCCGGACGTCGGGCGGTGAGTCGGCCTGGCGGGTGTAGTGGAACTGGCTGTAGCTGCCCTCGAGCGGCAGCCCGTCGACGAGGTGCAGGCCGGCGCGCAGCGTGGTGCCGATCGCGTCGGTGAGCCCGCCGAGCATCTGCGCCTCGAGCCCGCGCGGGTTGACCGCCTTCCCCACGTCGACGGCGATGGTCGCCCGGATGACCCGCGGGCGCTGCGGGTCGCGCGCGTCGATCTCGACCAGACAGGCCGTGCAGCCCTTGTACTCGGCGTGGAAGCCGAGGCCCTGGGCGCGGCCGCGCGGCATCCGCCGTCCCCACTGCCCCTCGTGGACCACCGTGTCCAGGACGGTGCGGTAGCGGTCCTCCTTGAGGAAGCGGCGGCGGAACTCGGCCGGGTCGCGGCCGGTGGCGGCGGCGAGCTCGTCGACGACGACCTCCTCGGCCCCGCGGGTGTTGGCCGAGTACACCGAGCGCCAGCTGCCGGTGTGCATCCGCAGCGGCACCTCGGCCAGCGTCTGCGTGGTGACGCCGAAGTGGTACGGCGAGTGCACGGTGGTGAGGAAGACCGTCTGCGCGAACGAGGCGTTCCCGCCCACCGGCAGGCTCGCCGCCACCGACGTGAGGATCTCGCCGAGGCCGTGCCCGAAGTCGGTCTCCACGCTGGCCACCCGGTGTTCGAAGGTGAGCACGTCCCCGGCGGCGTGCGTGGCCCGGATGCGGTGGTGGCTGGCGGCGCGGGCGCGACCGTGGCGCATGTCGTCGATCCGCGACCACAGCAGCTTGACCGGCCGGCCGGTGGCCTTGCTGACCCGGGCGGCCTCGAGCGCGGCGTCGGAGAACAGGCGCCGGCCGAACGAGCCGCCGCCCTGGACGACGTGCACGGTCACCCGGGACACCGGCAGGCCGAGCTCGGCGGCGATGGTCTCCTGGGCGACGATCGGCGACTTCAGCGGCGACCAGATCTCGGCGCGGTCCGCGGTCACGTGCGCGATGGCGCAGTTGGGCTCCAGCGGCGCGTGGCTGACGAAGGCGAAGTCGAACTCCGCGTCCACCGTCCGCACCAGCAGGCCGGGCGCCGGTGGGGGCGTCACCGCGCGCAGCTTCCGCCGGATCGACTCGTCGTCCTCGCCGTCGACGGTGCCCGGCCCCCAGGTGGCGCGCACGGCCGCGACGGCGTCGCGGGCCTGGCCGAAGGTCTCGGCGAGAACGGCGACGCCGGTGGGCACCACGGCGACGTCGACGACGCCCGGCATGGCCCGGACCTCCGCCTCGTTGTCCAGCGACCGGACGGCGCCGTTGATCGTCGGCGGGCGGCGCAGCATGGTCGGCAGCGCGCCGGGGACGACGTCGAGGTCGAGGGTGTAGCGCTGCTGCCCGGTCACCATCGCGCGGGCGTCTGTGCGGCTGGTGGGCGTGCCGACGACCCGCTGCGCGGAGGCGGGCTTGAGGGCGGCGGGCGCGACGGTCAGCGTCCGGTCGGCCGCGACGGCGGACAGCTCGCCGTAGGTGGCGGTCCGCCCGCCGGGGCCGCTGACCACGCCGTCGACGACGGTGAGCGAGCCGGGCGTGGTGCCCCAGCGCAGGGCCGCGGCGGCCAGCAGCCGGGCGCGGGCCACCGCGGCCGCCCGCCGGACCGGGCCGTAGACGCTGCGCATGGTGTTGGAGCCGCCGGTGAGCTGGTTGAACACCAGCTCGGGGCGGGCGTCGGCGAGGGTGACGTCGACGCGGTCGAGCGGCACGTCGAGCTCGTCGGCCAGCAGCATGGCGACGGCGGTGGTGATGCCCTGGCCGACCTCGGCGCGGGGGAGGGCCAGCCCGACCCGGCCCCGCTCGTCGACGGTGACGACGACGAGGTCCTCGGTGGGCTTCCCGGCGAGGATCAGCACGTCGCCGAGGTCGAGGAGCTCGGCCGGCGCGGGCAGCGACGGCAGCGCCTGCGCGGTCGCCGGGCCGGCCACGTCGGCGACGACCTGCGCCGCGACGGCGAGCGTCGGCGCGGCGACGAGGTAGGTGAGGAAACGGCGGCGGCTGTGCGCGGGCGGGGGTTCGTCGGTGCGGGGGTGCTCGGGCAGGGTTGTCACGCGTGGGCCTCTCGACGGGTTCGGTCGGTCGAGGACACGGCCGGGCTCGGCGGTGTTCGGCCCGGACCAACGAGCGGGTGCAACCCGGGTCACGACGTTGCAGTGCGACGGTGCGTCGTTGCAACGTCGCACCCGGTGATCCACGTGGAACACCGCGGACGCACGGAGGGCCCGGGACCACGACGGTCCCGGGCCCTCCTGCGCGTCGGTGCGGCCGGTCAGTTCGCCATGTCGACGAAGCGGCTGTAGTGGCCCTGGAAGGCGACGGTGACGTTGGCCGTCGGGCCGTTGCGGTGCTTGACCAGCATGATGTCGGCCTCGCCGGCCCGCGGGCTCTCCTTCTCGTACATGTCCTCGCGGTGGATCATCATGACCATGTCGGCGTCCTGCTCGATCGAGCCGGACTCACGGAGGTCCGACAGCATCGGCTTCTTGTCCTGACGCTGCTCGGACCCGCGGTTGAGCTGCGACATCGCGATGACCGGGACCTCGAGCTCCTTCGCCAGCAGCTTCAGCGCCCGGGAGAACTCCGAGACCTCCTGCTGGCGGCTCTCGACGCGCTTGCCCGACGTCATGAGCTGGAGGTAGTCGATGACCACGAGCTTGAGGTCGTTGCGCTGCTTGAGCCGCCGCGCCTTGGCCCGGATCTCCATCATCGTCATGTTGGGCGAGTCGTCGATGTAGAGCGGGGCGTCGGCCACCTCGCCCATCCGGCGGGCCAGCTTCGACCAGTCCTCGTCGGACAGCGTGCCGGCGCGCATGTGGTGCAGCGGCACCTTCGCCTCGGCCGACAGCAGACGCATGGTGATCTCGTGCTTGCTCATCTCGAGCGAGAAGATGACCGCCGGCATGTGGTGCTTGACGGTGGCCGACCGCGCGATGTCCAGACCCAGCGTCGACTTGCCCACACCGGGCCGGGCGGCGATGACGACCATCTGGCCCGCCTGCAGGCCGTTGGTCAGCTCGTCCAGGTCGCGGATGCCGGTGGGCACGCCGCGGGCGGTGCCGCCGCGGGAGGCGATGGCGTCGAGCTCGTCCATCGTCGGCTGCAGGACGTCCTCGAGGCGCGAGTAGTCCTCGCTCATCCGCTTCTCGGTGACCTCGTAGATCTCCTGCTGCGCGCGGTCGACGATGTCGTCGACGTCGCCCCGTCCACCGGCCGCGCCGTAGCCCAGCTGCACCACGCGGGTGCCGGCCTCGACCAGGCGGCGCAGGGTGGCCTGCTCGGCCACGATCTGGGCGTAGTAGCCCGCGTTGGCCGCCGTCGGCGTCGAGGCGATGAGCGTGTGCAGGTAGACCGCGCCGCCCATCTTGGACAGCTGGTCGGTGCGGTTGAGCTCCGCGGCGACGGTGATGGCGTCGGCCGGCTCACCCCGGCCGTACAGGTCGAGGATGCAGTCGTAGATCAGCTGGTGCGCCGGCCGGTAGAAGTCGTTGCCGGTCAACTGCTCCACGACGTCGGCGATGGCGTCCTTGCTCATCAGCATGCCGCCCAGCACCGACTGCTCGGCCGCGACGTCCTGCGGCGGCTGCCGGTCGTACTCCGGCGCCGTCGCCTGCGGCCGGCTGAAGTCGTCGGCCACCGCCACCTGGGTACCTCCCTCTCTCGGGGCACGCGCGCGCGTACAGACCCCGGCCGCCCGGCCGGGGCCCGGTGGGGGAAGCACCAGGACGCCTCGCGTGCCGCTCGAACACGCGTTCGAGGACATCACTACCCGGAGCCACCGACAGTTCGCGGAGGTCCGGCGCAGGAGACGACGTTAGGAAGCGGGGACGGACCCGTCCAACACCCGTGTGGGCCGCGTTCTGCACAACTTGTGGACAAGTCGGTGGACAGCCGGAGTCGACATGTGGAGACGGGGAGGACACCGGCCCGTCGTGCCGCGGTCCCGCGGGCGTCACCTGCGCCGCGGCCACCCACCGGCTGTGGACACGAGAAAGTCGGCGCGCCGGGGGCTCCGGGCGTGTCGCGTCGTCCCGTCCGGCGCAGCCGTCACAGCCGCCCGGCGGCCGGCCGGGACGCGTCCCCGGCGGCCGTCGTCGGGGGTGCGTCCGGCGCCGCCCGCGCCGTCGGGGGGTCCGGGACGGCGGAGGACGCGGTCCGGCCCCGGAGACGCCGCGAGGGGCGCCGGACCGGTGTCCGACGCCCCTCGCGGGCGGTGCTGCGGCCTCCTCAGCCGGCGACGACCTCGATGGGGAGGGTCGTCGTGACCTCCGGGTGCACCCGCACGGTGACGGTGTGCTTGCCGGTGGTCTTGATGCTGCTCGGCAGCTCGATGCGGCGGCGGTCCAGCTCCGGGCCACCGGCGGCCGTGACGGCCGCGGCGACGTCGGCGGTGGTGACGCGGCCGAACAGGCGGCCGCCGTCGCCGGAGCGGGCGGGCACCCGGACGGTCAGGCCGGCGAGGCGGCCGGCCACGGCCTGCGCCTCCTCGAGCGACCGCACCTCGCGGGCGGCACGCGCCCGGCGCAGCGACTCGACCTGCTTCTCGGCGCCGCGGGTGGCGACGATGGCCAGGCCGCGGGGCAGGAGGTAGTTGCGGCCGTAGCCGCCCTTGACCTCCACGGTGTCACCGGAGGACCCGAGACCGGTGACCTCCTGCGTCAGGATCAGCTTCATCGTGCTCATGGTCAGCGCGCCGTCGAGGTGTAGGGCAGCAGGGCCATCTCACGGCTGTTCTTGACGGCCGTGGCGACGTCCCGCTGGTGCTGGCTGCAGTTGCCGCTCACGCGGCGGGCACGGATCTTGCCGCGGTCGGAGATGAACTTCCGCAGCAGCGTCGTGTCCTTGTAGTCGATGTAGGTCGCCTTGTCCTTGCAGAACTGGCAGACCTTCTTCTTGGGCTTGCGCACGGGGGGCTTGGGCACTGGGTTCTCCAGGTACGGCTAGAGCGTGGTGAGGTGATGGACCGGCCCCCTCGCAGGGGCCCGCGCCGAGCGGAGCGAGGCGTGGGCGCGAGGGGGTCCTTCTCAGAAGGGCGGTTCGTCGGACGGGCCGGCGGGCGTCGACCACGGGTCGCTCGCGCCGCCGCCGAAACCGCCGCCACCGCCGCCGCCGCCGAAACCGCCGCCGCCGCCGCCACCCTCACCGCGGGAGGCCCGGGTGACCTTCGCGGTGGCGTAGCGCAGCGAGGGGCCGATCTCGTCGACCTCGAGCTCGACGACGGTGCGCTTCTCGCCCTCCTTCGTCTCGAACGAGCGCTGCTTGAGGCGCCCAGAGACGATGACCCGCGAACCGCGGGTGAGGGACTCGGCCACGTTCTCGGCCGCCTGCCGCCAGACGTTGCAGCGGAGGAACAGCGCCTCGCCGTCCTTCCACTCCTGCGACTGGCGGTCGAAGGTGCGCGGCGTCGAGGCGACCGTGAAGTTGGCGACCGCGGCCCCCGACGGCGTGAACCGCAGCTCCGGGTCGGAGGTCAGGTTGCCGATGACGGTGATGACGGTCTCGCCGGCCATGGTCAGTGGACCTCGGGCCGGAGCAGCTTGGTCCGCAGGACCGACTCGTTCAGGTTGAGCTGACGGTCGAGCTCGGCGACCGCGGCGGGCTCGGCCTGGATGTCGACGACGGCGTAGATGCCCTCGACGTGCTTCTTGATCTCGTAGGCCAGGCGGCGCCGGCCCCAGATCTCGGTCTTGACGGTGCCACCGGAGTTGGTGACGACGGTCAGGAACCGGTCGAGGGAGGGAGCGATCGTGCGCTCCTCCAGGTCGGGGTCGAGGATGACCATCAGTTCGTAGTGACGCACGGAGAACCCCACCTCCTCTGGTCTGGGCGGCTGCAGGACGTCTGCAGCAGGAGGGTCGTACACGCGTCGCGCGCCCTGCCTGCCTCGGACGGCACACGGGACGCGCCCCCCGAGGGTACCAGCGCGGCCGCCGGCCCCCGCGGGGGTCAGCGGGAGCGGACCGCCCGGGAGGTGCGGACCAGCGCGGCCGTGCTGCCGGCCAGCGCGACGACGGCGACCGGCGCGGCGGGCGGCAGGGCCGGGCCGGACGGGGCGCCGTCGGCGCTCACCGTGCTGCTCTCCTCGTCGAGCGCACCGCCGTCGAGCGCGCCGCCGTCGAGCGCGCCGCCGTCGAGCCCGCCGGAGACCGGCGCCGCGGCACCGTCGTAGCCGCCGGCGACCCCGCCGGAGCCGTCGGTGCCGCCGCTGCCGGACGCGGTGCCCGACGGGGAGCCGGCCAGCCGCGACGGGTCGAAGGCCGCGGACCCGCCGCCGGAGGGCGCCATCCGCGCCGCGCCACCGCCGAGGTCGTAGGAGTAGAGGTCGCCGTCGACCCCCCGGGCGGTCACGGGGGCCTCCGGGGCGGCGGCCGGGGCCTGCGGCGCGGTGGGGCCGGTAGGGGCCGGCGCCGGGAGCGACGGGAGGGAGGGCAGCGGGACGTCGACGGTCGGCAGCCGCGGCAGGCCGACCGAGGGCAGGTCCGGCAGCGGCAGCAGCGTGGTGACGAGGAACGGCGTCGGGACGCCGATCTGCACCGTCGTCTGCCGGCCGTCGTAGGTGACCGGCTGGGTCTGCGGCAGCGTGCCCAGCGCCCGGGTGGTCACGGTGTTCAGCGCGCTCCCGACGATCGAGGTGTTCGGGACGACGACCCGGTACGTGTAGGTGATCGTGCAGGTCAGGCAGGTGGTGTCGAAGCGCTCGGTGACGCCGGCGTCCTCCGGCAGCGGCTCCGGGCCCGACGGCAGGCCCAGCGTGACGTCGGTGAACACCTGCACGGTGACCAGCGAGGGCAGCAGCCCGCCGCCGCCGACCTGCACCGTCTTCGGCTCGATCCGGTTGGTGAAGGTGACCGTCCCGCCGGGGTCGACGGAGACCAGCGGCGGGGTGAGGTCGCGGATGTCGACGGTGGCCGACGGGGCGGCGCCCGCGGCGGGCGGCAGCAGGACCGCGCCGCCCAGGACGGCGGCCACCACGAGCGCGAGCGCGGCCAGGAACCACCGCGCGGCCCGCCGCGTCGTGCCGGTGGCCGCCGTCCCCGTCGTCATCCCCTGCGTCCCCTCCGCCCGCGTCCCCGTGTCACGGCGCACGCCACCACCCGCGCGTGTCCGCCGTCACGTGTCCCAACGAGGACGTGACCTGCGCGATACGGGTGGGTCCCCGTCCGGGGCGGAACTACTGTCGCCGGGGTGGCGGAGCACCCGATCGGCGTACACGTCGGCCCCGGCCTGACCGAGGACAACGAGCTGGACGCGGGCGGGCCGCTGGCCCGGGCCGCGGAGATGGACGCCGACGGCGTGCAGGTCTTCCTCGGCGACCCGCAGGGCTGGAAGGCGCCGCCGCCGCGCCCGGACGCCGAGGACCTGCTGGCCTCCGACGTCGCCGTCTTCGTGCACGCGCCGTACGTGCTCAACGTGGCCTCGACCAACAACCGGATCCGCATCCCGAGCCGGAAGACCCTCGCGGTGCACGCGCGGGCGGCGGCGGCGATCGGCGCCCGCGGGATGGTCGTGCACGGGGGCCACGTGCTCGCCAAGGACGACCCGGCCGCCGGGTTCGACAACTGGCGCAAGACGTTCGCGCGGCAGGCCGAGGACGGCGGCTTCCCGCTGCCGCTGCTCATCGAGAACACCGCCGGCGGCGAGAACGCGATGGCCCGCGAGCTCGGCGCGGTGGCCCGGCTGTGGGACGCCGTCGGGGAGTTCGGCGCGGGCTTCGTGCTCGACACCTGCCACGCCTGGGCCGCCGGCTGGGACCTCGCCACCGCCGTCGCCGACGTCCGTTCGATCACCGGCCGGGTCGACCTCGTGCACCTCAACAACAGCCGCGACCCGCACGGCTCGGGCCGCGACCGGCACGCGCCGCTGACCGGGGGGGAGATCCCGCTGGAGCTGCTGCTCGAGGTCGCACGCGCCGCCGACTGCCCCGTCGTCCTGGAGACGCCCGGGGACGCCGCCGCGCACGCCGAGGAGGTCGCGCTCGTCCGCGCGGCGCTGCGCGGCTAGGCGGGCACCCGCCGGCGCAGGGTGAGCCGGTCGGGGGCGCCGTCCAGCGGGCCGCCCGCCGGGTCGTCGACGCCGGGCCAGCTGGTGCGGACGACGTCGCCGTCGGGGTGCAGCACGTCGCGGACGACCAGGCCCATGAGCACGACGACGGCGAGGTCCCGCACGGTCACCGCGAGGAAGAACCACTCGACGCCGACGCCGCGGTCCTCGGTGCCGAGGTACCAGAGCATCCGCACCACCCAGAGCACCGCCTCGGCGGCCTGCCAGAGCAGCAGCGAGCGCCAGCGCGGCCGGGCCAGCACCGCCAGCGGCAGCAGCCACAGCGAGTACTGCGGGCTCCACACCTTGGTGACCAGCAGGAACGCCGCGACCAGCAGGAAGGCGACCTGGGCCACGCGCGGCCGCACCGGGGCGCGCAGCACCAGCCAGCCCAGGCCGGCGCAGACCAGCAGCACGCAGACCGCGACGACGGTGTTGAGCAGCACCGGCGGCGTCCCCTCGGGCAGCGGGCCGTCGAGGAACCGCCCGTCGGAGGCGGTGATCAGGATGTTCCAGATGCTGTCCGGGTCGGCCGGGCGGGCGGTGTTGAGCCGGAAGAACAGCGACCAGTTCTCCGGCGCGAGCAGCGCCACCGGCAGGTCGACGGCGAGCCACGCGGCACCGGCGGCGACGGCCGCGCGCAGCCACTCGCGCACGCGCCCGGCCCGGAGGCACAGCAGGAACAGCGCCCCGAGCAGCAGCAGCGGGTAGAACTTCGCGGCGACGCCGAGGCCGAGCAGCACGCCGGCGAGCACCGGCCGGCTGCGCGCCCACGCCCACAGCCCGCCGGTGGCCAGCGCGACGGCGAACAGGTCCCAGTTCGTGAAGGCGTGCACGAGCAGCAGCGGGGACAGCCCGACCATCGCGGCGTCCCACGGCCGGTGCCCGGCCAGCGCCAGCACCTCCCGGACGAGGAGGAACGCGCACAGGGTCAGCAGCAGGCAGGTCGCCACGTAGTAGGCCTGCACGGGCGGGACCTGCGGCAGGAGGCCGGCCGCCGTCGCGAGGTCGCCGTAGGCCCGCCCGAGCAGCGCGGCCAGGGCCGTGAAGGCGCCGGTGAGCACCGGGTACTCGACGGCCGAGTCGAGGTAGGGAACCGCGGCGGCGTCCAGGCCGTGCAGCGTGAACAGCGGGACGGTGTCGGAGTAGCAGAAGTGGGTGTACTGCACCGACCCGGCCCAGTTGCCGTCGGCGCAGGGCGCCTGCTTGAGCCACGCGGCGGCCAGGACCACGGTGGCGTAGAGCAGGCAGATCCGCAGCGGCGTCCAGAACAGCGCCCGGCCGGTCACCGCGTGCCGCCCCCACGGCCCGCCCACCGCCTCGCTGGCCTGCGCGGCGACCGGGTCCGACCACGTCGGCACCACCCGGTCGGGCCGCCCCGCGGGCGCCGGTGGCGGGGCCGCCGGTGCCGGGGCCGCGGACGCCGGAGACGCCGCGGGCCCGTCCGCCGGCTGGTCGGCCGGGGCGGACGGGCCCGTGGGGGAGGAGCTCACCCGGTCAGTCTGCCGGGTGGGGTCAGCCGGTCAGCTGGGGCTGCTGCGCGGTCGTGGGTGCCGGCTGACCGGGTTGCGTCGGCGGCCCGGTCGGCTGGCCGCCCGCCGGGGGAGGGGTGACGGGCGACGGCGGCGGGGTCGGCACCGTGGGCACCGACGGGTCGTTCGGCTCCTCCTCGGTCGTCCCGTCGTCCGGCGGCGCGGTCTCCGTCGGCGTGGCCGGGGTGGTGGGCGTCGGCTCCGTCGTCGGCGCGGACTGCGTCGTCGGCGCGGACTGCGTCGTCGGAGCCGCCTGGGTCTCCGGCGCCGGGACGCCCTCGCCCGTGTCCCCGCGGATGACCGGCCGGTCGGGCAGGTCCTCCTCCGGGGTGCCGGCGAGCACGGTGTCCATGAACTCCTGCCAGATGGCGCCCGGCAGGCCGGAGCCGTAGATGATCGCGCCGTCGGAGTTGCGGATCGGCTGGTAGCCGTCGGTGCCCATCCACACCGCCGTCGACAGCGACGGGGTGTAGCCGACCATCCAGGCGTCGGAGTTGTCGTCGGCGTCGATGCCCTGCGTGCCGGTCTTGGACGCCACCTCGCGGCCGTCGTCGAGCGCCCGGCGCGAGTACTGGGCGACGCCCTCGAGCGCGAAGGTGGTGTCGTTCGCGACGTCCTCGCTCATGACCCGCTCACCGGCCGGGGCGCCGTTCTCGAGCAGGACGGTGCCCTCGCTGTCGGTGACCCGGCTGACGAAGAACGCGTCGCGCCGCACGCCGCCGCTGGCGAAGGTGGCGAAGCCGACGGCCTGGTCGATCGGGCGCATCTCGTACTCGCCGATGCCGATCGAGGAGCCGGTGACCCCGGACTCGGGGGCGGCCAGCGTCGTCTTGTCGTCGAGCAGCGAGCCGGTGGCCGGCCAGGTCTCGGGCATGCCGGTCGCGGCCAGCGCCGTCTCGCGGACGTTCTCGGGGCCCACCTCGTAGGCCAGCCCGTAGAACGTCGTGTTCAGCGAGCGGGTCATCGCCTCGACCAGGGTGCAGGCCGGGCAGGAGGCGCCGCCGGAGTTGCGCACCGGGGCGTCGCGGTCGGGGAAGGTCTGCGGCGAGCTGCCGTCCCGGCGCGAGGTGACGCTGATCCCCTGGTCGAGCGCGGTGGCCAGCACGTAGGGCTTCATCGACGAGCCGGGCTGGCGGCGGGCCTGCGCGTAGTCGACCGCGCCCTCACCGGCGCCGATGTCACCGCCGTAGTAGGCGCGCACCCCACCGGTCCGCGGGTCGACGGCGACCAGCGCCTGGCGCAGCGTCTCCCGCGGCTCGCCGTCCATGACCTCGTTCACTGCGGCCAGCGCCGCGTCCTGGGTGGCCTTGTCGACGGTCGTGGTGATCCGCAGGCCGCCGGCCTGGATCTGCTCCTCGGTGTAACCGCGCGCCTCGAGCTCGGAGATCGCCTGCGACACGACCAGGCCCTCGGGGCCGGTCGGGGTCCCCAGGGACGAGGACTGCGGCTTGGGCAGCACCGGCGGGTAGACCGACGCGTCGCGGTCGGCCTGCGTCATCCAGCCCTCCTCGACCATCGCGTCGAGGACCAGCCCCCAGCGGTCCTGCGCGCCCTCCGGGTTGGACTCGGGGTCGTAGGAGCTGGGGCTGCGGATCTGGACGGCGAGCACGGCGCCCTGCTGCGGGGTCAGCTGGGCGGCCGGTACGCCGAAGAAGGTGTTGGCCGCCGCCTCGATGCCGTAGGCGCCGCGGCCGAAGTAGATGGTGTTGAGGTAGTTCTCGAGGATCTCGTCCTTCGAGTGGTTGTTGTCCAGCTTGATCGCCAGGAACAGCTCCTGGAACTTGCGGCTGAACGTCTGGTCGGAGTTCTGCAGGATGGCGTTCTTCACGTACTGCTGCGTGATGGTGGAGCCGCCCTGCGTCGAGCCGCCGGTGAGGTTGTTCCACGCCGCCCGGACGATGCCGGTGAAGGAGATGCCCGGGTCGGAGTAGAAGTTCCGGTTCTCCGCGGCGAGCACCGCGTTGCGCGCGGGCTCGGAGACCTGGTCGAGCGTGACGTCCCGCCGGTTGGTGTCGCCGAGGCGGGCCATCTCGGTGGTGCCGTCGGCGTAGTACACGACCGTCGTCTGCGACCGCTGCACCGAGCTCGGGTCGGGCACCTCGGTGGTGGCGTAGACGACGCCGACGAAGACACCGAGCAACACCAGCAGGCCGAGCAGGGTGCCGAGGGCGACCTTCAGCCGGCGGCGGCGCCGCTGCTTCTTCGTGCGCGCCTTCTTGCCGCCGCCGGGCTTGCCGCCCGCGGGACGTGCACCGGTGGGCCGGGAGCCGCCGGGACGCGAGCCGCCGGAGCCCCCCGACCGCGTGGCCGTCGGGCGGCCGCGGCCGGCGGATCCGGAGCCGCCGGTCGCCCGGGCGGTCGGCGGGCGCCGCGGCGGGCCGCCGGACGGCCCGACCGGCGTGGTCTCGTCGTGGGGAGGCACCAGGCAGCCCCTCCTCGGGTGTCGGTGGGCGGATCGGGTCCGGCCCAGCGTGGCGTCGTTGGCTGTGGTGACCGGGGAGGACGCGCAGGCGCACCGTCCTCCCCGGGACGGGTGTGACGGACGGGTCCGCCGGTGTGCAACCGTGCGCCCGGCGGTCCTAGTCCGTGGCAGCGCGGCGGCGCCGGCGCGGCTGCCGCCCCGGCTCGGGCTCGTTCCCGAGCACGTAGGAGCAGTCCAGGTGGTTCCACCCGCACCCGCGGCACACCTCGACGGTGTACACGGAGAACTCCTCCTGCATGGCGTCCATCCGGGCGAGTTCCGCCTCGGTCTTCGCCTGCCCGGACACGTGGCCCAGCCCCTCACCGTAGACGTAGTTGACCAACGTCAGGCGCTCGCGGCGGCAGACCGGGCACGGGTCGTCGGTCTGCTCGCCGTGGTACCTCGCGGCGCGGGTGAGGTAGGGGCTGGCGTCGCAGACCTCGAACAGCCCGGTGCGGCCGGCGTGCACGTCCGCCAGGACGGCCCGCCTCTGCAGCGAGTAGTCGACGACGGAGCGACGTCCGGGCACGGCCGTCAATGTACGCAGGTCCGCCGGCGCCCGGGCCCGTCGTCACCCTGTGTGCGCGCCCTCCGCGAGTGGAGGAGGAGCCTCGGGTTGCCGACCGGATCACCTCCCGATGTATCGTCTCGATACATCGAACGGCAGGGGCCGACGGGGGGCGAGATGCTCGAGTTCGCCATCCTCGGACTGCTGCAGCAGTCCCCGATGCACGGCTACGAGCTGCGGAAACGGCTCGCGGAGGTGCTGGGGGGCCTGCGCAGCATCTCCTACGGCTCGCTGTATCCCGCACTGAAGCGGTTGCACGCGGCCGGGTTCGTCACCACCGACGAGTCCGACCGGCGCGCGCCGCTCCCGGCCGACGCACCGCCGCTCACCGGCCGGCGCGGGAAGGTGGTCTACACGATCACCGCGGAGGGCAAGGAGCGCTTCGCGGAGCTGGTCAGCCAGGCCGGTCCCGAGGCGTACGACGACGGCAGGCTCTTCGGCGTCCACCTCGCCTTCTTCCGGCACACCGCCGCCGACGTGCGGCTGCGCATCCTCGAGGGGCGCCGCCGCACGGTCGAACGGCAGCGTGACGGCCTGCGGTCCTCACTGGCGCGGACCCGTGAACGGCTCGACCGCTACACGCTGGAACTGCAGCGCCACGGCCTGGACTCGGTCGACCGGGAGGTGCGCTGGCTGTCGGAGCTCATCGACAGCGAGCGGCGCCGGCCCGAGCCGGGGCCCGGCGGTGAGCGCCCGCCGCCCGGCGAGGGGTGAGGCCGCCCCCGGGCGGGACCCACCCCAGCGACACCGCACAACAGGCACCACGGCTGTCCAGCTCGACCGGCAGCCACCGCCAGGACCGGAACGGTCCCGCGACACGGACCACCCGGTCCAGGGAGAGAGGAAACCCATGGGAGCTGTCAAGGTCGCCATCGTGGGCGTCGGCAACTGCGCCGCCTCGCTGGTTCAGGGGGTGCACTACTACCGCGACGCCGACGAGACCACCTCGGTCCCGGGCCTCATGCACGTCCGCTTCGGCGAGTACCACGTCTCGGACGTGCAGTTCGTCGCGGCGTTCGACGTGGACGCCAAGAAGGTCGGCCGTGACCTCTCCGAGGCCATCGTCGCCAGCGAGAACAACACCATCAAGATCACCGACGTCCCGCCGCTGGGCGTCACCGTGCAGCGCGGCACCACCCTCGACGGCCTGGGCAAGTACTACCGGGCCACCATCGAGGAGTCCGACGAGCAGCCGGTCGACGTGGTCGCGGCGCTGCGGGAGTCCGGCGCCGACGTCCTCGTCTGCTACCTGCCGGTCGGCTCGCAGCAGGCCGCGGAGTTCTACGCGCAGGCCGCCCTCGACGCCGGCGTCGCGTTCGTCAACGCCCTGCCGGTGTTCATCGCCGGGACGAAGGAGTGGGCGGACAGGTTCACCGCCGCCGGCGTCCCGATCGTCGGCGACGACATCAAGAGCCAGGTCGGCGCGACCATCACCCACCGGGTGCTCGCCAAGCTGTTCGAGGACCGCGGCGTGCAGCTCGACCGCACGATGCAGCTGAACGTCGGCGGCAACATGGACTTCAAGAACATGCTCGAGCGCGAGCGCCTGGAGTCCAAGAAGATCTCCAAGACCCAGGCCGTCACCAGCCAGGTCGACCGCGACATGGGCACCGACAACGTGCACATCGGCCCGTCGGACCACGTGCCGTGGCTGTCGGACCGCAAGTGGGCCTACGTCCGCCTGGAGGGCCGCGCGTTCGGTGACGTCCCGCTGAACCTGGAGTACAAGCTCGAGGTCTGGGACTCCCCGAACTCGGCCGGCATCATCATCGACGCCGTCCGCGCGGCGAAGATCGCCAAGGACCGCGGGATCGGCGGCCCGATCCTGTCGGCGTCGTCGTACTTCATGAAGTCCCCGCCGGTGCAGTACAGCGACAGCGAGGCCCGCGACGCCGTCGAGGCCTTCATCCGCGGCGAGGTGGAGCGCTGACGCGCTGACCGCGTCCCGCAAGCCGGCAGGCCCGTCCCCCGACCGGGGGGCGGGCCTGCGGCCTGTCGGGGGCCCGGTGCCGCCGGGCTGCCTACGCTGACCGCCATGCCGCGCCGCCTGCTCGCGATCGCGCTGGTCCTGCTGGCGGTCCTGCTGGCCGGGTGCTCGGACGACCCCGCCGACCGGCAGCCCGGCGACCCGGTGACCGCCGAGGAGGCCGAGGTGCTCGCCGGCCTGCTGGCGCGGGACGCGGAGGAGGGCGGTGCCGACGTCGAGGTCGCCGCGCCCTTCGGCGACGGCGGCCTGCTGCGCCTCACCGGCGAGGTCGACCTCACCGGCTCCGCCGGCCGGGCGCAGGCGGTGACCACCTACGGCGACGGGCGCCCCGACGACACCCGCACGCTGTTCTTCACCCGGGACCGCATCTGGTTCGGTGACGTCCCCGGGCTGGCGGACGCCCTCGCCGCCGCGGGTCTGCCCGACGTCCCGTTCGTCAGCCGCCCGCTGGCGACCGGGCCCGACGCGGTGCCGCTGACCGACGTCCTCGTGACCGTGGTGCTCAACCTGGGCGCCCCCGAGGCCGACGACGCCGCCGCCTTCCGCGGCGGCGAGCACACCTGGGAGGGTCAGCGCTCGGTCGACCGCCGGCTGGCCACGGTGTACGCGGCCGACGCCGGCTGGACGGTCACCGTGGACGACGGCACCGGCCTGCTGCTGCAGTACGTGACCCCGCTGCCCGGGCAGGACACCGAGGTCACGGTGACGCTGTCGGACCACGGGCCGCGGACGATCGCCCTGCCGGAGGACGGGCAGACCGTGGACGCGGCGGCGCACCCGGAGGTCGCGGCGGCGGTCGGGATCTGACGGAGGGCCTCGCCGCCCCCACCCGCGGGCTCGCGGCGGGACCCTGCGGGGAGGCCGTTCCGGCACCCCACCGGGGCCGGGCACGGAAGAGGGGGCGGCCTCTTCCCCAGACCGCCCCCTCCGGGGTCATTCCTACCAGACCTCGCCGGGGCGCGCGCCCCGGACCGCGCTCCCGCGGCGTGTCAGTTCGCGGAGGGGTCGGCCGGTGCCGTGGACAGGACCGCCAGACGGCCGGTCTGCCGGGCGAGGACCGCGCGCCACAGCTGCGGTCCGGACAGCTCGCTGAGCACGTCGCCCGGGGTGCCGGGCACGCACGCCCAGGCGCCCTCGGCGACCTCGGCGGCCAGCTGGCCGGGCGACCAGCCCGCGTAGCCGGCGAACACCCGCAGGCCGGACAGGCCGCTCTCCAGGGTTCCCGGGTCGGCGTCGAGGTCGACGAGGTGGACGTCGCCGGCCACCCGCCGCAGCCCCTCGACCTCACCGGCCGCGCCGGGGGCGCTGGCCAGGCACAGCGCGGTGTCGGTCTCGCACGGGCCGCCGACGTGGAAGACGCCCGGCTCCACGGCGAGGTCGCACCAGCCGGGCAGCACGTCGCGGATCTCGACCTGGCTGGGCCGGCCGAGGACGACGCCGAGCGTGCCGCTGTCGTTGTGGTCGAGCACGTAGACCACGGTGCCGGCGAAGTTCGGGTCGGTCAGCCCGGGCATGGCCACGAGCAGCGAGCCGGGGACGACGTCGTCGAGGGTGCCGGTGGACAGCCGCGGCACCGGCGGACGCCGTCGGCCCGTGACCCGCCGGGTGGGCGGGCCGGACTCGGGTTCGGGTGAGGGCACCGGAGACATCCCGTCCAGTGTGCAACAGTCCGGGCCCCGGGGGAGGGCGGGCGCGCACCGTAGGGTGAGCCGGTGACGCGGGCCGCTGCGACCGTGCGGCTCCTGCTCGGCCGGGAGGACTTCCGCCGGCTGCTGGCCACCCGGCTCCTGGCGCAGTTCGGCGACGGCGTCTTCCAGGCATCGCTCGCCGGGAGCGTGCTGTTCAACCCGCAGCGGGCCACCGACCCGCTCGCCGTCGCCGCCGGGTTCGCGGTCCTGCTGCTGCCCTACTCGGTGCTGGGCCCCTTCGCCGGCGTCTGGCTGGACCGGTGGAGCCGCCGGCAGGTGCTGGTGCACGCCGACGTGCTGCGCGCGGGCCTGGTCGCCGTCGTCGCGGCGCTCGTGGCCACCGGGGCCGGCGGCCTGCCGCTCGCCGTCGCGGGGCTCGCCGTCTTCTCCGTCACCCGGTTCGTGCTGGCGGCGCTGTCGGCCGGGCTGCCGCACACCGCCGACGCCGGTGCGCTGGTGACGGCCAACGCGCTGTCGACGACCTCGGGGGCGGTGGCGACCGTCGTCGGCGGGGCGGCCGCGGTCGGCCTGCTGCAGCTGGCCCCGGCCGGGGACGCCGGCTACGCGGCCGTGACGCTGTCCGCGGCGCTGCCCTACCTCGCGGCCGCGGCGGCCGTGGCGGGCTTCGGCCGGGCGCACCTGGGTCCCGACACCGCCACCCGGTCGGCCCGGCTCACGGCCCGGCAGGTGCTGCGCGGCATGGCCGACGGCGTCCGGGACGTGGCCGCGCACCCGCCGGCGACGGCGGCGCTGGTGGCCGTCTCGGGGCACCGGGTCTGCTACGGCGTGCTGACGCTGGTGTCGCTGCTGCTGTACCGCGGCCCGCTGGCGGAGGGGTCGGGGCCGCTGTTCCCGGGCGGGCTGGTCGGCCTGGGGCAGGTGGTGGGCGCCGGGGCGGTGGGCACGCTGCTCGCGGCGCTGGTCACCCCGGCCGCGGTGCGCCGGCTGGGCCGCCGCCGGTGGACGGCGTCGCTGCTCGTGGCAGGCGCGGTGCTGCAGCCGCTGCTAGGGCTGACCCTCGCGCCGCCGGGGATCGTGACCGGCGGGTTCGTGCTCGGCTTCGTCGCCCAGGGCGTGAAGGTGTGCGTCGACACGACGCTGCAGGAGGTGCTCGCCGACGACGTCCGCGGGCGGGTGTTCTCCGTCTACGACACCCTGGTCAACGTCTCCTACGTCGCCGCGCTCGTGGCCGGGGCGCTGGTGCTGCCGGCCTCGGGGGTCTCGGTGCCGGTGCTGGTCGCCGTCGGCGCCGTGTACGGGCTGACCGCCGTGGCGTTCCTGCGGCGCGGCGCGGAGCCGGCGCGGGTCTAGAGGTCCGGCTCGCAGGCGCCGCGGCCCAGCTGCGCCAGGCCGGCGAGGTCGCCGGGGCCGAGGTCCACCTGGCCGTCGTTGCGCGGCGCCATCAGCTCGGCCGGGTCGTCGACGTGGTCCAGGCCCAGCACGTGCCCGAACTCGTGCATGAGGACGGCGCGCACCGCGGCCCGGCCCTCGGGGGACCCCGCGGCGCCGCCGGCCCAGCCGGCGTCGATGGTCACCGCCCCGGTGACGAACACCCAGGGCCCGCCGGCCGCGGCGGCCGCCTGGCTGCCGCCCAGGCCGGCCACGGTTCCCCCGAGGCCGGGCACCTCCTCCGGGGTGGCCCAGCTGACCAGGACCGGCGCCCAGCGGTCGCCGTAGCGGTCGGGCTGGTACACCGCCCGGTCGTCGGTGTAGCCCTCGTCGGTGGTGCCGTCGGCGACGAACCGCAGGCCGGTGGCGGCCGACAGCCGGGCCAGCGCCTCCTCGACCAGCCCGGCGGCGCCCGGCGGCGCGCCGTCGGGCCGCATGACCCAGTGGACCGGGCGGCACGGGTCGTAGGCGACCGGCGTGACGCCGTCGGCCTGGTGCTCGACGAAGTCGAAGGTGCCGCCGGCCGGGGCCGGCGGCGGCGTGCCGAGCGGGGAGCCCGCCGCCTCGTGCCCGGGCGTGGGCCGGTCCACCGGGACCGCGGGGCTCCCGGCCACGGCGGAGCCGGAGGAGGACTCCCAGGGCCACGGGCGCGGGCCGGCCAGGACCGCGGTGCCCAGGCCGAGCGCGAGCACCAGGACGACGGCCAGCACCCCGCGGACGGCGGGGGAGCGGCGGCGCGGGGGCGGCGGCCCGCTCTCCCGGGCGCGCCACGGCAGCGGGTCGGCGGGGCGGCCGGCCGTCTGGTCGAGCACCCACCGCGGCACGCGTCCGGTGGGCGAGGCGGGGAGGCCGGGCGGGAGCGGCGGGGGCAGGGGCGGCTGCCACCGGCCGGGCGGCGGCTCGGAGGGCCACCCCGGGGGCCGCTCCGAGGGCCGCTCCGAGGGCCACTCCGAGGGCCACGGCGCACGCACGGCACGCCCGTCCTGCGTTCCCCCGTGCACCCGTTCCCCCGTTCGCGGTCCGGCCGTCCGTCCTACCGGCGGACGCGGGGCGCGGGGAGGGGCGCGGGCGGAGGGCACACCCGAGCGGGGGAGTCAGGAGCGGGCGGCCCACCAGGCGCGCAGCTCGGCCTCGGCCTCGTCGGGCCCGAGCGGGCCGCGCTCCAGGCGGAGGTCCTTGAGGTACGTCCACGCCTCGCCGACCTCGCGGCCCGGCGGGATGCCCAGGATCTCCATGATCGCGTTGCCGTCCAGGTCGGGCCGCACCCGCGCGAGGTCCTCGGCCGCCGACAGCTCGGCGATCCGCCGCTCGAGGGAGTCGTAGGTGGCCGAGAGGGCGGCGGCCCGGCGCCGGTTGCGGGTGGTGCAGTCCGAGCGGACCAGCTTGTGCAGCCGGGACAGCAGGTCGCCGGCGTCGGTGACGTAGCGGCGCACCGCGGAGTCGGTCCACTCCCCGCGGCCGTAGCCGTGGAACCGCAGGTGCAGGAAGGTCAGCCGGGCGACCGCCTCGACGACGTCCTTGGGGTAGCGCAGCGCGGTCAGCCGCTTGCGCACCAGCTTCGCGCCGACGACCTCGTGGTGGTGGAAGGAGACCCGGCCGCGCGGCTCGTGCCGGCGGGTGGCGGGCTTGCCGACGTCGTGCAGCAGCGCCGCCAGCCGCAGCACGAGGTCCGGCGACTCCGCGTCCGGATCGGCCTTCTCCAGCGCGATCGCCTGGTCGAGCACGGTCAGCGAGTGGGAGTAGACGTCCTTGTGCTGGTGGTGCTCGTCGATCTCCATCCGCAGCGCCGGCAGCTCGGGCAGCACGCCGTCGGCCAGGCCGGTGGAGACGAAGAGCTCCAGCGCCGCGCGGGGGCTGTCCTGCAGCAGCGTCTTGGACAGCTCCGCCTGCACCCGCTCCGGGGTGATCCGCGCCAGCTCCCCCGACATGTCGGTCATCGCGCGGACCACGTCGTCGTCCGGGGTGAGCCCGAGCTGGGCGACGAAGCGCACCGCGCGCAGCATCCGCAGCGGGTCGTCGGCGAAGGAGTCCGCCGCCGCGCCCGGGGTGCGCAGCCGGCGGGCGAGCAGGTCGCCGAGGCCGCCGAACGGGTCGGTCACCGTGCGGTCGGGGCCGAGGGACACCGCCATCGCGTTGACCGTGAAGTCGCGGCGGGCCAGGTCGTCGGTCAGCGAGTCGCCCCACGCCACCTCGGGGTTGCGGGACTCCCGGTCGTAGCGGTCGGCGCGGAAGGTGGTGATCTCCAGCCGGGTGCCGCGCACCTCGGCGCCCACGGTGCCGAAGGCGATGCCCTGGTTCCACGTGGAACCCGCCCAGCCGCGCAGCAGCCGCAGCACCTGCTCGGGCCGGGCGTCGGTGGTGACGTCGAGGTCGCCGGGCGGCGTCGGCGCGCCGCTGCCGGCGGCCAGCAGGGCGTCGCGCACCGACCCGCCCACGAGGTGGGCCTCGAACCCGGCCGCGGCGAAGCGTTCCCCCAGCTCCACCAGCACGGGCGAGACCTCGACCAGCTCGCGCACGGTCTGCTGCACCGCCGGCGGGACGTCCACGGCGGCCGGACGACTCTTCCGCTCCCCGGACACGACGAGCCAGGGTAGTGCGGCGGCTCGCGCTACCCTCCTGGCATGGCAGGCACCGGCGGACGAGGGCGTCCCGGCCGGCGGCTGCGGCGGGTCGACGAGACCTCCGCCGGGGGCCTCGTGGTCGCCGACGACGGGATCTCCGGCCCGCGGGCCGCGCTGATCGGTCGCACCGACCGCCGCGGCCGGCTGCTGTGGTCGCTGCCCAAGGGCCACATCGAGGAGGGCGAGACCCCCGAGGACACCGCCGTCCGGGAGGTCGCCGAGGAGACCGGGATCATCGGCGAGGTGCTCGCCCCGCTCGGGATCATCGACTTCTGGTTCGTCGCCGAGGGCCGCCGCGTGCACAAGACCGTGCACCACTTCCTGCTGCGCGCCATCGGGGGCGCCCTGTCCGACGCCGACGTCGAGGTGACCGAGGTCGCCTGGGTCCCCCTCGACGAGCTGTCCGACCGGCTGGCCTACGCCGACGAGCGGGCGCTGGTCGAGCGGGCGCCCGCGCTGCTCGCCGACAGTGCGTGACCCGGACCGCGACGTCCATCCTCGGCACAGCACCCCCCGGTCCGGGGCCGGCCGGCGCGGGAGGACGATGACCCGCGTCCTGACGGTGGCCCTGCTGGCCCTTCCGCTCGCCGCCGCCCCGGCACTCGCCCCGGGCGTGGCCCCGGCCGCCGCGGCACCGGCACCGCCGGCCGCGCCCGCGGCCGACCCCGAGCGGCCGGTCACCGTCGACCTCACCCGGCTCGACCCGCGCACGGTCGCCCCCGGCGGCACGGTCACCCTGGCCGGCACGCTGACCAACGACGGCACCGAGACGGTCACCGACCTCGGCGTCCGGCTGCAGCGCGGCCAGGCCGTCACCACCCGCGCCGAGCTGCTCGCCTCCGACGCCGACCCCGACCCGGCCACCGCGTTCAGCACGCCGTTCCAGCCGCTGCCCGGCCAGCTCGCCTCCGGCGACTCCGCGCCGTTCACCGTCACCGTGACCACCGCCGACCTGGCCCTGGACCGCGACGGCGTCTACCCCGTGCTGGTCAACGTCAACGGCACCACCGACGGCGGCGAGCCGAGCCGGGTGGGCGAGGTCCGCACCCACGTGGTGCAGCAGAGCGCGCCGCCGGCCGCCGCCACCGCCGTCGCCTGGCTGTGGCCGCTGGCCGAGCGCACCCACCGCGACGCCTCCGGCGGGTTCGTCGACGACGGCCTGGCCGAGGCGGTCGCCGACGGCGGCCGGCTCGACCGCGCGCTGGCCGTCGTCGAGCGGCTGCCCGCCGTCGTCGCCCCCGGCGCGCCCGCGGCCACGCCCCTGGCCCCGGTGACCCTCGCGGTGGACCCCGCCCTGGTCGAGGAGCTCTCGGTCATGGCCGAGGGCCCCTACGACGTCGGCGGCGAGGAGGGCGCCGGCACCGGCACCGAGGCCGCCGCCGCGTGGCTGGAGCGGCTGCGCGCCGTGGCCGCCGACCACCCGGTGGTGGCCCTGCCCTACGGCGACGTCGACGCCGACGCGCTGCAGGCGGCGGGCCTCGAGCCCGCGCTCACCCGCGCGCTGCCCGGCGCCGCACCCGGGGCCGAGGGCGACACCCCGGAGGGCGGGGGCGTGGTCTCCGCGGCCTCGCCCGGGCCGGCCGGGGCCGCGCTGCTGGCCGACGTCCTCGGGGTCACGCCGCGCACCGACCTGACCTGGGCGGCCGGCGGGGCGCTGCGGCCGGACACGCTCACGACCCTCCGGGAGGGCGGCGTCGAGCAGGTCGTGGTGACCTCCAGCGCGCTGAGCGACGGCGACGCGGCGCTCGGCGTCGCCGGCGGCGGCGCGGCCGCGCGGACCACCGTGCCCGGCACCGACGGCCCGGTCGAGGCGCTGGTGGCCGACGCCGGGCTGTCCTCCGTCGTCGGCACGGCCGACACGGCCGAGGGCGGGCCGCGGGTGGCCGAGCAGCGCTACGTCGCCGAGCTGGTGCTGGTCTCCCAGCAGGCGGCCGCCACCCCGGCCGGCCAGAGCGTCCTGGTCGCCCCGCCACGCGACGTCGACCCCGACCCCGAGGCGGTCGCCGCGATGATCACCGACACCGCGCTGCCCGGGCTGCGCCCGGCGTCGCTGACCGACCTGTCCACGGGCCCGGTCGCCGACGCCGGCACGCCGGTGGACCAGGCCGGCGCGGCGGTGCTCGACCCCGCCGGCGTGGCCGGGCTGGTCGCCGCGACCGCGCTGCGCGACGACCTCGCCGGCGCCGTCGTCGAGGAGCCCGCCACCGTCCTCGCCGGCTACGACGCCGCGCTGGCCCGGGCCGCCTCGGCGGCCTGGCGGGACGACCCGGCCGGCTTCACCGCCGCCGCCGGGGACGTGCGCGACACGCTGGCCGGCCTGCGCGAGCGGGTGACGCTGGTCGCCCCCGCCGACGGCACCTACAGCCTGGCCTCCAGCGACGCGCCCCTGGTGCTCACCGTGCAGAACGACCTGCCCTTCGCGGTCCGGGTGCTGGTCGAGGCGCGCACCCGCGACAACGTCGGCCTGACCATCGGCGACGTCGGCGCGGAGCTCGCCCCCGAGCAGCGCACGACGCTGGAGGTCCCGACCGAGGTGCGCCAGTCCGGCCGCTTCGCCGTCACCGCGAGCCTCACCACCCCCGACGGCGGCCGGCTGGGCGACGACGTCGCGATCCAGGTGCGCAGCACCGCCTACGGGACGATCTCGCTGTCGATCACCATCGGCGCCGCCGTCCTGCTCGGGCTGCTGTTCCTGCGCCGCGGGATCCTCTTCCTCCGCCGCCGCGGGCGGACCGAGGAGGAGCTGCCCGACGGCGCCGGGACCGCCTGGCCGCCCAGCCGGAGCCCGGTGTGACCGGCCACCCCCGCAGCGACGAGGACGCACCCGCCCGGGAGCCGGGGGCGCGCCCGCTGCCGCCGGTGCCCCCTCCCGTGTCCTCCCCGCCCCCCGCGGCGGCGTCCCCGGGGGCGCCGCCGCCCCCGCCGGCGCGCGACCGGTCCCGGCCGCTGCCCCCGCCGCCGTACCCGGTCGCCCCGCCGCCGGGCTCGGGCCTGCCGGGCACCCCGGCGGCCCGCCGCGCCATGCCCCCGGTGCCGCCGGCCCGGCCCCGCCCGCCGGGCGCTCCCCGCACCGGGGACCGGCCCGGGGTGCAGGCCGACGGACGGCGCCCGGCGGCCCCCGGGGCCGACGTGCCCCCGCCCGCGGTCGTCCGGCCCGCGCCCCGGCCGCTGCCGCCGGTGCCCCCGCCGGTGCGGCGCCGCTTCATCCCGGCCGACGAGACGCAGGTCATCCCGATCCTGCACCTGCCCCCGGTCCCGCAGCCCGAGGGTGAGACCGAGGAGGAGGCACGGCGGCGGGAGGGCGCCCCCGGCGGCAGCCGCGGCCTCCTGCGCGCCGCCGGGACGATGGCGGTGGCCACGCTGGTCTCCCGGATCACCGGCCTGCTGCGCACGGTCGTGCTGGCCGCCGCGCTGGGCGTCGGGCTGGTCAACGACGCCTACAACACCGCCAACACGCTGCCCAACATCGTGTACGAACTGCTGCTCGGCGGAGTGCTGACCTCGGTCATCGTGCCGCTGCTGGTGCACGCGCAGGAGCGCGACCGCGACGGCGGCGTCGCCTACGCCCAGCGGCTGTCCACGGTGGCGATCGCCGGGCTCCTGGTGGTCACCGCGCTCGCCGTCGTCGTCGCTCCCGCGCTGACCGCGCTGTACGGCATCCAGGAGGACCCCGACCAGGTGCGGCTGGCCAACTGGCTGGCCCGGATCCTGCTCGTGGAGATCGTCTTCTACGGCATCGGCGCGCTGGCGCAGGCGATCCTCAACTCGCGCGGGGTGTTCGGCCCGCCGGCGTGGGCACCGGTCCTCAACAACGTCGTCGTCATCGCCACCGGCGTGCTGTTCGTGATGGCGAGCGGGGCCGGCGACCTCGAGCCGCGGACGATCACCCCCGGCCAGGTGTGGCTGCTCGGCGGCGGCACGCTGCTCGGCATCGCCGTCCAGGCGCTGGTGCTGGTGCCGCTGCTGCACCGGGCCGGCGTGCCGCTGCGGCCCCGGTGGAGCCTGCGGCAGACCGGGCTGCGCGAGGTCGGCGGGCTGGGCCTGTGGGTGGTCCTGTACGTGGCGGTCAGCCAGGTCGGCGTCGTCGTGGGGGGGGGGGGGGGGGGGGGGGGCGGCCGCGGGGGGGGGGGGGGGGGGGGGGGGGGGGGGGGGGGGGGGCGCGGCGCCGCCGCCCCCCCCCCCCCCCCCCCCAACGCGGCCGCCCGCGAGGGCGGGCTGGGCTCGAGCGCCTTCGCCTACGCCAGCCTGCTGTTCCAGATGCCCTACGGGATCATCGGCGTCGCGCTGCTCACCGCCCTGGTGCCGCGGATGAGCCGCGCCGCCGCCCGGAACGACGTCCCCGGCGTCGTCCAGGACCTCTCCCTCGGCACGCGGCTGTCCGCGCTCGGGCTGCTGCCCGTCGCCGCCACGCTCACCGTCGTCGGCCCGGCGCTGGGGGTCGTCGCCTTCGCCCGCGGCAACACCTCGGTCGACGAGGCGCAGGGCATCGGCGCGGCCCTGGCCGTCGGCGCGTTCGGGCTGCTGCCCATGGCCGTCACGCTCCTGCAGCTGCGCGTCTTCTACGCGATGAAGGACGCCCGGACGCCGACGCTGATCCAGGTCGGCATGGTCCTCGTCCGGGTGCCGCTGCTGCTGCTCGTGCCGGCGCTGGTCGAGCCCGAGCACGTCGTCGCCGGGCTGATGCTGGCCACCAGCCTCACCTACCTCGCCGGCTGGGTGCTCGGGCACCTGGCGCTGCGGCGGCAGCTCGGCGCCGAGCCGGGTGTGGCACGGGGCGGGGCGCTGGGCCCGGTGCTGCGGATGGTGGTGGCGGTGGCGGTGGCGGCCGGCGTCGGCTGGGTCGTCGTCCGCGTGACCCACGACGCGTTCGGCACGTCGCTGACGGGCTCGCTCGGCACCCTGTCGATCGGTACCGTGGTCGTCGGCGTCACGGCCCTCGCCGGGTTCGTGCTCGTCCGCGTCCCGGAGCTCCGGGGACCCCTCGCCGCCGTCCGCGCGCGGCTGGGCCGCGGGTGAGCGGCGGACCGGCGGGCACGGACGGCGTCCCCGGGGCAGCGCGCAGCCGGGGGGAGCGGACAGGGGGTCGGACACGTCCATGACGGCGACGATCACCGGCCTCCCCGACCGGTACCGACCGCTGGACGAGGTCGGGCCCGAGGAACGCACCCCGACCGGTGTCATCCACTGCTGGCGCGCGAAGGACCGCATCCTCAACCGCGACGTCGCCATCCGCGTGCACGTCCCCGGCGGCCCCCCGGCCCGCGCCTGGATCGCCCGCGCCCTCACCGCCGGCGGCCTGGCCACCCCCGCGCTGGCCATGGTCTACGACGCCTCGGAGGGCGGCGGCGGCGAGACCGGCGCGGCCTACGTCGTCAACGAGTGGATCGAGGGGCAGACCCTCGCCGAGCGGCTGCGGTCCGGGCCGATGGGCGAGCGAGAGGCCCGCACCGTCCTGCGCCGGCTGGCCGAGGGCGTCGCGGAGGCGCACCGGGTCGGCCTCGCCGTCGGCGGCCTGAGCCCCGAGACCGTCGTCCTGCGGCCCAACGGGCTGGTCGGCCTCCGCGCCGTCCCCGCGGCCACGGGCACCGTCCAGGAGGACATCGCCGCCCTCGGCGCGCTGCTCGAGTACTGCCTCACCGGCCGGCAGGCCGGCGTCCCCGGGCCCGACGGCGTCCCCGCCGCCGCCCCGCTCATCGCCCAGCCGGACCTGGCCGCCCTCGTCCGCCGCGCCCGCTCCACCGAGCCCGGCGCCCGGCTGGCCAGCGCCGCGGCGATGGCCGCGCTGCTCACCGAGCGGCCGCGGTCCTCGGCCGTGCCGGTCCGCGGCCGCGACGAGAGCGACAGCGGCTGGCTGCGGCGCCTGCGCGAGCACCGCGAGGCCGGGCAGCCCGCCGCGCCGGCGCAGGACGCCGACCGGCCGCAGGGGCGCGAGCCCGACACCCTGCCGCCGGTGCCGCTCGGTCCCGCGCGCTCCCTCCCGCCGGTGCCGGCCGAGGGCTCCCACGACGTCGACGTCCTCGGTGAGCCGGTCGACGAGGAGGACGAGGACGACGCCGAGGACTCGCCCGGCGGCCGCCGGTTCCTGGTCGCCGGCCTGCTGCTGGCCGCCCTGGTCGTCGTCGTGCTGCTCGCCTGGTGGGTGGGCACCAACCTGCTCTCGGTCGCCACGAACGTCGACGAGCGGCCCGGCACGCCCGTGGTCCCGTCCAGCAGTGCGCCCGCCGAGGACAGCGCCGCCCCCGCGCCGGAGGCCGGCACGCCCCTGCCGATCCGTGACGCCACCGTCTTCGACCCCTTCGGCGACGGCGAGCCGGAGAACACCGACGAGGTGCCGGCCACCCACGACGGCGACCCGGCCACCACCTGGTCCACGCTGACCTACCGGGGCTCGGCCGACTTCGGCAACCTCAAGCCCGGCGTCGGCGTCGTCTACGACCTCGGCTCGGCCCAGGCGATCGGCGGCGTCACGCTGACGACGACCACCCCGGGCATCGCCGTCGAGGTCCGCACCGGCGAGGCCCCCGACGGCGACCTCGACTCCTTCGCCGTCGCCACCTCCGGCAGCGTCGACGGGACCACCGACCTCGCCTTCGACGAGCCGGTGACCGCGCAGTACGTCCTGGTGTGGGTGACCGGCCTGGTCCCCGCCGAGGACGGCTTCGCCGGCGACCTGGCCGAGGTCGCCGTCACCCCCGCCGCGGGGGAGTGACCTGCACGTCAGCGGCCTGTTCGCGGGAATCCCGCCCTACGATGCGGCGTTGTGCCCCGCGTGACGGACCCCCAGCCCACCCCCGGCCCCGCGACGACCACCGAGGTCGAGTCACCCGTGATCCCGCCCGCGGAGCACGACGGCATCCGCGACCTGGTCATCATCGGATCGGGTCCCGCCGGTTACACGGCGGCCGTCTACGCCGCCCGGGCCAACCTGCACCCGCTGGTCTTCGAGGGCTCCCAGTTCGGCGGCGCCCTGATGACCACCACCGAGGTGGAGAACTTCCCCGGCTTCGCCGAGGGCATCCAGGGGCCGCAGCTGATGATGGACATGCGCCAGCAGGCCGAGCGCTTCGGCGCCGAGCTGGTCGCCCGCGACGTCACCGAGGTCGACCTCACCGCCACCCCCAAGGTGGTCAAGGTCGGCGACGAGGTGACCCTCGCGCACGCGGTCATCGTCGCCACCGGCTCCAAGTACCGGTACCTCGGCCTCGACAACGAGCAGCGCCTGCTCGGCCACGGCGTCTCCGCCTGTGCCACCTGTGACGGCTTCTTCTTCCGCGACCAGGACATCGTCGTGGTCGGCGGCGGCGACTCGGCGATGGAGGAGGCCACCTTCCTCACCCGCTTCGCCAAGTCGGTGACCGTCGTGCACCGCCGCGAGGAGCTGCGCGCCTCGAAGATCATGCAGAAGCGCGCGCAGGACAACGAGAAGATCCGCTGGGCGCTGGGCAAGCAGGTCACCGACGTGCTCGGTGACCGGACCGTCTCCGGCGTGCAGCTGACCGACGTCGCCACCGGCAGCACCGAGGAGCTCCCCGTCAGCGGCGTGTTCGTGGCCATCGGTCACGACCCGCGCAGCGAGATGTTCGCCGGGCAGCTCAAGCTCGACGACGAGGGCTACGTGCAGGTGGAGCACCCCACCACGCGCACCAACATCGACGGTGTCTTCGCCTGCGGTGACGTCGTGGACCACATCTACCGCCAGGCGATCACCTCGGCCGGCACCGGCGCCGCGGCGGCCATCGACGCCGAGCGCTGGCTGGCCGAGACCTTCGACGAGCGCTGACGGAGGACCCCCAGCGAGGGGGCCGTTCCGGCACGTCACCACCCCCGGGCATACCGCACCCCCTCCGCGGGTTACTCCCCGCGGAGGCCGACCGACCTCGACCGCGACAGAGGAGAACGACCATGGCAGGCAACACCGTGACGGTGACCGACGCGACCTTCGCCAACGAGGTGCTGGGCAGTGACAAGCCCGTCCTCGTCGACTTCTGGGCGGAGTGGTGCGGGCCGTGCAAGATGGTCGCCCCGGTGCTCGAGGAGATCGCCAAGGAGCACGGCGAGAAGCTGACGATCGCCAAGCTCAACATCGACGAGAACCCGCAGATCGCCCGCGACTACCAGGTCATGTCGATCCCGACGATGACCGTGTTCCAGGGCGGCAAGCCGGTCAAGAGCATCATCGGCGCCAAGCCCAAGGGCGCGATCCTCTCCGACCTCGCCGACTACATCTGAGCCGCAGGCTCCGGGCTCCCGAGGGCCCGTCTGGGGACGTCCCAGGCGGGCCCTCGCCGTTCCCGGGGCGGGACGGGCCCCGGGTGGGCCGGGAGGCGTCGCGGAGGCGACAATCGTGGGCACGATGGGTAGCGAGAGCGAGATGCAGCCGCTGGGTCCGGGCAGCCACGGAGCCGCCGTCGCAGACGTACAGGCCGCGCTGCGCAGCCTGGGCCTGCTCCGGCCCACCGACGGCGCCGGGTCCGCCGACGGCGTCTACGACGAGGCCACCGCGCTCGCCGTCCGCCACTTCCAGCAGGTCCGCGGGCTGTCGGTGGACGGCCGGGTCGGCGAGGAGACCTACCGGGCGCTGTCGGAGGCGCGCTGGTCGCTGGGCGACCGGCTGCTGCACCACGACCCCGAGCGTCCCGTGCGCGGCGACGACGTCACCAGCCTGCAGGAGCGGCTGCTCGAGCTCGGCTACGACGCCGGCCGCGCCGACGGCATCTTCGGCCGCGACACCGAGTCCGGCCTGCAGGCCTTCCAGCGCGACTACGGCCTCACCGCCGACGGCACCTGCGGGCCCGCGACGCTGCGGGCGCTGCGCCAGCTGGGACGCAAGGTGACCGGCGGGCGCCCCCAGCTGCTGCGGCAGAGCGCCGAGTTCGTCGAGAGCGGGCCGCACCTGATCGGCCGGCGCATCGTCGTCGACCCGGGCCACGGCGGCGCCGACACCGGCTTCGCCGCCGGCGAGACCACCGAGGCCGACCTGGTGCTGGACCTCGCCAGCCGGATCGAGGGGCGGCTGGCCGCGGCCGGCGCCACGGTCTACCTGACCCGCGGCCGCGAGCAGAACCCGGCGCCGGCCGAGCGGACCGCGTTCGCCAACGACGCCCGCGCCGACCTGTTCATCTCCCTGCACGTGGACGCCCACGACTCGCCGCACGCCCGCGGGGTGGCCAGCTACTACTACGGCACCGGCTCGGGGACGTCGTCGACGGTGGGGGAGCGCTTCGCCGACCTGGCCCGCCGCGAGGTGGTGGCCCGCACCGGCATGCTCGACCTCGGCGGGCACCCCAAGACCTGGGACCTGCTGCGGATGACCCGGATGCCCGCCGTGCGGCTCGACGTCGGCTACCTGTCGCACCCGGTCGACCGGCTGCTGCTGCTCGACGCCCGGCTCCGCGGCACCGTGGCCTCGGCCGTGCTGGCCGCCGTCCAGCGGCTGTTCCTGCCCGCCGAGGCGGACCCGCCCACCGGCACGTTCGTCCTCCCCCAGAGGGTGTGACAGGTGGGGCGCCTGGCGCCCCAGGTGTGACGGGTCCGTCTCACCCGCCGTGTCGGGCGGGCGCTCGCGGCGGCCTCCCTACACTCGGTCCGTGGCCTCTCTCCCGCCGTCGCACGGCCAGCCGCACCGCACGCCGCCGCAGCAGCACGGGCACGTGGTGCCCCGCCACCCGCGGCTGGACCCGCTGGCCGACCGGTACGCAGCCCGCACGCACGGCATGAAGAGCTCGGAGATCCGCGCACTCTTCTCCGTCGTCAGCCGGCCGGAGGTGGTCTCGCTGGCCGGCGGCATGCCCGCCGTCACCGCACTGCCGCTGGACGCCGTCGGCTCGATGATCGGCGAGCTGGTCAGCGGCATGGGCGCGCAGACCCTGCAGTACGGCTCCGGCCAGGGCGACCCGCGGCTGCGCGAGCGCATCTGCGACGTCATGGCGCTCGAGGGCATCACCGACGCCTCGCCCAGCGAGGTCGTGGTGACCGTCGGCTCGCAGCAGGCCCTGGACCTGGTGACCCGCGTCTTCTGCGACCCGGGCGACGTCATCCTCGCCGAGGGCCCGTCCTACGTCGGCGCGCTCGGGGTCTTCCAGGCCGCCGAGGCGCGGGTGAAGCACGTCGCCATGGACGACGACGGGCTGGTCCCGGAGGCGCTGGAGCAGGCGCTGCTCGAGTGCCGGGCCAACGGCGACCGGGTCAAGTTCCTCTACACGGTGCCCAACTTCCACAACCCGGCCGGCGTGACGCTCTCCGAGCCGCGCCGCCAGGCGATCGTCGACATCGCCGACCGCTACGACCTGCTGGTCATCGAGGACAACCCCTACGGCCTGCTCGGCTTCGACCACGAGCCGATGCGCGCGCTGCGGGCCCGCGACGCGCAGCGGGTCATCTACCTCGGCTCGTTCTCCAAGACCTTCTCCCCGGGCCTGCGGGTGGGCTGGGTGCTCGCGCCGCTCGCCGTCCGCGAGAAGCTGGTGCTGGCCACCGAGGCGCAGGTGCTCTGCCCGCCCTCGCTCACCCAGTACGCCGTCGCCCGGTACCTGGACACCCAGCCCTGGCGCGAGCAGATCAAGCTGTTCACCGAGCTGTACCGGGAGCGGCGCGACGCCACGCTGGAGTCGCTCGACGCCCTGATGCCCCCGGGCACCACCTGGACCCGGCCCGACGGCGGCTTCTACGTGTGGCTGAAGCTCCCGAACGGCCTGGACTCCAAGCTCATGCAGCCGCGCGCGGTGGGCGCGCACGTCGCGTACGTCCCGGGCATCGGCTTCTACGCCGACGGGTCGGGCCGCGAGTACATGCGGCTGTCCTACTGCTACCCCGAGCCGGACCAGATCCGGGAGGGCGTGCGCCGGCTGGCCCGGGTCATCGAGGCCGAGCTGGACCTGCACTCCACCTTCGACGCCGTCGACACCGGCACCTTCCGCGCCGTCGGCCGGACCGACACCACCGCCGAGACGATCGTCGGCCCCGCCAGCAGCGACCGGATCGAGGACTGACGTGACCGGACCCGTGACCGACCCCGCCGCACCGGCCGCCCCGGAGGACGAGGAGACCGCGTTGCGTGCCGTCGTCCTGGCCGGTGGCCTGACCTTCGAGCGCGAGGTCAGCCTGTCCTCGGGCACCCAGGTGGTGGAGGAGCTGGCCCGCGTCGGTGTCGACGCCGAGCTGCGCGACGCCGACGCCGAGTTGCTGCCCGGTCTGGCCGCCGCCCCCGCCGACGCGGTGTTCATCGCCCTGCACGGTGCCACCGGCGAGGACGGCGCCCTGCGCGCGGTCCTCGACCTGGCCGGCGTCCCCTACGTCGGCTCCCCGGCCGCGGCCTGCCGGCTGGCCTGGGACAAGCCCGCGGCCAAGTCGGTGGTGCGCACGGCCGGGGTGACGACGCCGGACTGGGTGGCGCTGCCGCACAGCACCTTCCGCGAGCTGGGCGCCGGCGCCGTCCTCGACCTAATCGTCGCCCGGCTCGGGCTGCCGCTGATGGTCAAGCCGGCCTCGGGCGGCTCGGCGCTGGGCGCGCAGAAGGTCACCCGCGTCGAGGACCTGCCCGCGGCGATGGTCAGCTGCTTCGCCTACGGCGACACGGTCCTCGTCGAGCGGTTCGTCGACGGCGTGGAGCTGGCCCTGTCGGTGGTCGACCTGGGGGAGGGGCCGGAGGCGCTGCCGGCGGTGGAGATCGCCCCGGAGTCCGGCGTCTTCGACTACACCGCCCGCTACACGCCCGGGCTGACCGAGTACCACGCGCCGGCCCGCGTGTCCGAGGACGTCGCGGCTCGCGCGGCCGAGGTCGCGGTGCGAGTGCACCGGGCGCTGGGCCTCGCGGACCTGTCCCGCACCGACGCGATCGTCTCGCCCGACGGCGAGGTGCACTTCCTCGAGGTGAACGTCTCCCCGGGGCTGACCGAGACCTCCATGTTCCCCATGGCGGTCGAGGCCGCCGGGCACGACCTGGGCGAGGTCCTCTCGCGGCTGCTCACCCGCCGGGCGCAGAGCTCGCGGTGACGTAGAGACAGAGGCCCGGTTCCGTCCGTGACGGAACCGGGCCTTTCTCGTCAGGCGCCTTCCGACTCCTCGCGGCGGCCGGTCAGGTCCGGCGCCATCTGGCCGATGATGCGCTGCAGGTCGTCGACCGAGCCGAACTCGACGACGATGCGGCCCTTGGCCCGGCCGATCTGGATCTTCACCTTGGTCTCGAAGACGTCGGACAGCCGGCCGGCGAGGTCCTCGACACCCGGCGCGCTGATCCGGCGGGCGCGGCGGCGGGAGGCCGGCTGCTCGGCCACGGCGAGCGCGACCGCCTCCTCGGTGGCGCGCACCGACAGCCCCTCGGCCACGATCCGGGCGGCCAGGGCCTCCTGCGCCTCGGCGTCGTCGAGGCCCAGCAGCGCCCGCGCGTGCCCGGCGGAGATGACGCCCGCGGCGACCCGGGTCTGGACCTTCACCGGCAGCTTCAGCAGCCGGATGGTGTTGGTGACCTGTGAGCGGCTGCGGCCGATCCGCTGCGCCAGCTCCTCGTGGGTGGCGCCGAACTCCTCCAGCAGCTGCTGGTAGGCCGCCGCCTCCTCCAGCGGGTTGAGCTGGACGCGGTGGATGTTCTCCAGCAGCGCGTCGCGGAGCAGCGCGTCGTCCTCGGTGTCCCGGACGATCGCCGGCACCGTCTCCAGCTCGGCCGCGCGCGCAGCCCGCAGCCGCCGCTCGCCCATGATGAGCTCGTAGGGCGCACCCCCGTCGCCGTCGGTGCGCTCGCGCACGACGATCGGCTGCAGCAGGCCGAACTCGCGCACCGAGTGGGTGAGCTCCTCGAGCGCCTCGTCGTCGAAGACCTGCCGCGGCTGGCGCGGGTTGGGGACGACGTCGCTGACGGCGACCTCGCGCAGCTGCGCGCCGGGGACGCCGACCGCGGCCGTGCCCGGAGACGACGCGGCCTGCGCGGCGACCGTCGCGGCCGCCTGCGCCGCCGGTGGCAGCAGGGTGACCGGCGCCGGCGCCCCACCAGTCCCGGGCGTCCCACCCGTCTCGGGGGCGGCCGGAGCCGGGCCGTCGGCCTCGGGCGGCGTCGGCTGCTCGACCGGAGGGGCGGTGGGGATCAGCGCCGCGAGACCCCGGCCGAGGCCACCACGCTTGCTCATCGGGTCTCCTCGTCGACGGAGGTCGGAACGGGCAGGACGGCGGCGTCGGTGCCGGTGAACGCCGGGTCGGCGTGCCGGGCGGTGCCCGGCCGGACGGCGGGCATCGGCGCGGTCGCCGGCGCGGGGGGCGGCGGCGGGGGGCCCATGGGCCGGACGTCGATCGGTTCCAGGCCGACGCCGCGCTCGGCGAGCTCGCGCGCGGCCTCGACGTAGCTGGTGGAGCCGCGCGAGCCCGGGTCGTAGGTGAGCACGGACTGCCCGTACCCCGGCGCCTCGGACACCCGGACGTTGCGCGGGATGACCGTCGCCAGCACCAGGTCCCCGAAGTGGCTGCGGACCTCCTCGGCGACCTGGTCGGCGAGCTTGGTGCGGCCGTCGTACATCGTCAGCAGGATGGTGCGGACGGCGATCCCCGGGTTGAGGTGCGCGCGCACCAGCTCGATGTTGTTGAGCAGCTGGCCCAGGCCCTCCAGCGCGTAGTACTCGCACTGGATCGGGATGAGCACCTCGTCGCCGGCCACCAGCGCGTTGAGCGTCAGCAGGCCCAGCGACGGCGGGCAGTCGATGAGGACGTAGTGCGGGCGCTGGTCCTCGGGCAGGCCGTGGATGTAGCCCTCGATCGCCCGGCGCAGCCGGTACTCGCGGGCGACGACGGAGACCAGCTCGATCTCCGCGCCGGCCAGGTCGATCGTCGCCGGGACGCAGCGCAGGTTCGGGCTGGCCGTCGTCGGGTGGACGACGTCGGCCAGCGAGCTGTCCCCGACGAGGGCGTCGTAGATCGACGGCGTCCCCACCGTGTGCTCCACGCCGAGGGCGGTGCTGGTGTTGCCCTGCGGGTCGAGGTCGATGACCAGCGCCCGCAGGCCGTAGAGCGCCAGCGCCACGCCCAGGTTGACCGTGGAGGTGGTCTTCCCGACGCCGCCCTTCTGGTTGGCGACGGTGATGACCCGGATGCGCCCGGGTGCGGGGAACGGCTCCTGGTCGGCGGCGTGCAGCACCCGGGTGGCCCGCAGCGCCTCCATCGCGATGGGACTGTCGAAGTCCCCGCCGGAGTGGGCCGCCGAGTCGGCCGCGAGGCTGCTGCGCAGCCGCTGGCCCGGGTCGGTCATCGCGGGTCCTCCCTGCCGACCCGTTTCACGTGGAACGGGACGGGTACCTGGTCGCGTTCCACGTGGAACGCCGTCGTCGTCCCGCGGGGCCTCACCGTCGGCCCCGCGTCATCACCACCACGGTAGTGGCAGCGTCCCCCAGCCCGGCGCCGACAGCCCGGACGTGGACGTCCCGCATGCCCGCGGCCTCCAGCTCGGGGAGCAGCGCGGGCAGCTCCTCCACCGCGCGGGCGCCGACGAGGGCCACCAGCTGCGCGCCGGGCCGCAGCAGTCCGCGGCTCCAGCCGAGCAGCCGGGGCAGCGCGGCGACCGCCCGGGCGGTGACGACGTCGACCGGGCCGACGGCGGTCACCACCGAGCGCTCCTCGGCGCGGCCGCGGACCACGCGCCACGGGGCGCCGAGCTCGGCGACGACCTCCTCGAGGAACTCGACCCGGCGGGCCATGGGCTCCACCAGGGTCATCCGCAGGTCCGGCCGGGCCAGCGCGAGCGGGATCCCCGGGAGGCCGGCGCCGCTGCCGACGTCGACCACCCGGGCCCCCTCGGGCACGGCCTCGGCGACGGCGGCGCTGTTGAGCACGTGCCGCTCCCACAGCCGTGGGACCTCCCGCGGGCCGATCAGCCCGCGGGTGACGCCGTCGGAGGCGAGCCGGGCGACGTAGCGCTCGGCGCCGGGCAGCCCCGCCCCGAAGACGGAGGCGGCCACCTCCGGGGCGGGTGGGGCGGACGGGACGGGAGTGTCGCTCACCGCTCCGGCAGGACCACGACGCGGCGGTGGGGCTCCTCGCCCTCGGACTCGCTGCGCACCCCGGCGACGCCGGCGACGACGTCGTGGACGACCTTGCGCTCGAAGGGGTTCATCGGCGCGAGCCGCTCGGGCTGCCCGGTGCCGGCGACCCGGCGGGCGGCCTCGGCGGCCATGGAGGTGAGGTCCGCGCGCCGCCGGGCCCGGTAGCCGCCGATGTCGAGCATCAGCCGGCTGCGGACGCCGGTGGCCTGGGCGACGGCCAGCCGGGTGAGCTCCTGCAGCGCCTCCAGGACGGAGCCGTCGGAGCCGACGAGGTCGTCGAGGTCGCCGCCGACGATGGCGACCGAGGCGCGGTCGCCCTCGACGTCGAGGTCGATGTCCCCGTCGACGTCGAGGATGTCGAGCAGGCGCTCGAGGTAGTCGCCGGCGACGTCGCCCTCGCGGACGAGCAGGTCGGTGCCGGTGGCGGCGGCGCGGCCGTTCCCCGAGGGGGCGGACGCGACCTCGTCGGTGGGCTCGAGGACGGCGTCGGTGCTGTCGTCGTCGGCGTCGGGGAGGTCGGGGGTCTCGGCCGGTGCGGTGTGGTTCGGGACGCTCACGGAGGTACCTCCAGTCGGTGCGGGCGGCCGGGGCGGGCCCGGAGGTCGGAGGCCGGAGGGCGCGTGGTCGCTGCTCCTCCCGGCGGGTCCGCGGCGAGCGGCGTCGGGGGACGCCGTTCGCCGCGGACCGGGGTCTAGCGGCGCTTGCGCTTGCCGCCGGTGCCGGCGGGCCGGCCGTGCGGGCCGCGGTTCGCGGGCCGGGGGGCGCGGTTCCCGCCGCCGGTGCGGCCCCCGGAGGCGGTCCCGCCCGCGGCGGTCGCCCCGCCGGCCGTGCCGCCGCCCCCGGCCCCGTTCCCGCTGCCGGTGCCGTTCGCGCCGCCGCCGGTGCCGGTGGCGCCGTTCCCGCCGGCCGGGGTGGCGTCCGCGGGGGCCCCGTCGGCGCCGCCCTTGGTCAGCTCGACGCCGGCGGCCGGCGGCCGGCCGCCCTTGCCGCGCACCGGCTTGGCGCCGGGCCGGGGGGCGAGCGTCTTGGGGTCGATCGCGGGCTTCTCGGCCGCGGCCTTCGCCTTGGCGGCGGGGCTGCCGGGCGGGGGCATCTTGCGCAGGATGAAGAACTGCTGACCCAGGGTCCACAGGTTGTTCGTCATCCAGTACAGGAGGACGCCGATGGGGAAGAAGAAGCCGGTGACGAAGAGGCTGATCGGCATGCCGTAGAGCAGCAGCTTCTGCACCATCGCGGCCTGGCCCTCGACCGGGCCCGAGCGCTTCATGATCTGCTTCTGCGTGACGTAGGTCGTCACGCACATGACCACCATGAGGATCAGCGCGACCGTGCGGATGCCACCCTGGCTGACGCCGGGCAGCGCCAGGATGTCGGTGGCCTTCTGACCCGACATGGTGAACGACGAGGAGATCGGCGCCCCGAACAGCTCCGCCTTGGCGGCCTGGTCGGTGAGCTGGTCGTCCCAGCTGTAGAGACCGGGAGCGCCCGGCCGCAGCCGGCGCAGCACGTGGAACAGCGCGAGGAAGACCGGGATCTGCGGGAGGATCGGCAGGCAGCCGGCCAGCGGGTTGACCCCGCGCTCCTTCTGCAGCGCCATCATCGCCTGGCTGAAGCCCTGGCGGTCCGCGCCGTACTGCTTGCGCAGCTGCTGGATCTCCGGCTGGATCTCCTGCATCGCCCGCTGGCTCTTGATCTGCTTGACGAACAGCGGGAACAGCAGCAGCCGGACGGTGACGACGAGGAACACGATCGACAGCGCCCAGGTGATGCCACCGGCCGGGTCGAGGAACGTCGAGAACACCGAGTGCCACGTCTTCATGACGAAGGCGATGGCGGTGTAGAGCCAGTCAAGCAACGGAGGACTCCTCCTGCGGGGCCCGGCGGGACGCCGGCGGGGTCTCGGGGGCGGGGCGACGGGCACCGTCGGCGGCGGGCACGCCGTCGGCGGGGGCCGCGGGTGCCGCTGTCATCGACGTGCGGCCGTCGCCGCCGGTTCCGGGGCGTCCCCGGCCCACGTGCGGGGCGGGGACCGGGTCGTAGCCGCCGGGGTGCCAGGGCGCGCACTTGAGCAGCCGCCGCAGCGCCAGCCACGACCCGCGGGCGGCGCCGTGGACGGCGACCGCCTCGGCGGCGTAGGCGCTGCAGGTGGGGGCGAAGCGGCAGCGCGGCGGCAGCGCGGGGCTGACGGCGCGGGAGTAGAAGCCGACGGCGGCCAGCAGCGCGCGGGCCACCGGTCCGGGACGCCGGGCCGCGGGGGCGCTCACGAGGACCGCGTCCGCTCGGCCGACGGCCGGGACCGCTCCGCGAGCACCCGGTCCAGGCCGGCGGCCAGGTCGCGGCGCAGCTGCGCGGAGGTCGCCGTCGCGGCGTCGGGGCGTGCCCGGACGACGAGGTCGGCGCCGGCCGGCAGCCGGCCGAGCTCCTCGCGCACGGCGGCGCGCAGCTGCCGGGTCACGCGGTGCCGGACCACGGAGTTGCCGACCGCCCTGCCGACCACGAACCCGGCACGGGGCCCGGCGGGCGTCCCGTCCCCGGGCACGTCGAGACCCCCGGCCGTGCGGGCCGGGGGTCGGACGGGGAGGTAGTGGAGCACCATGGTCGGCCGACCGGCACGCCGGCCCGACCGGACGACCGCGGTGAACTCCGGACGCCGGCGCAGGCGGGCCTGCGCGGGCAGCACCTCAGGCGGAGAGCTTCTCGCGACCCTTGCGGCGGCGGCCGGCGAGGATCGCGCGGCCTGCGCGGGTGCGCATCCGCAGCCGGAAGCCGTGGGTCTTGGACCGGCGGCGGTTGTTCGGCTGGAAGGTGCGCTTGCTCACGGGGTACTCCTACGGCAGGACATCGGTGGTGCGGCCGGCCGGTGGGCAGGCACGCGGCGGGGCTCCGGGAGCGGCGGGGCCACTCCGCGGGACCCCGCGAGGCTGGCGCTGTGGGCCCCGGCACCGGCGGCCCGGGACACGGACGGCGCCGGGATCCGGCGGACGACCGCGTCCGCGCACCGCTACCGGTCCACAGACTCCGACCAGCATAACCGAGGACGGCGGCGCCCGAGGACGCCGTTCCCGCGGTCCCGGTCACGCGACCGGCTCGCCGACGGCGACCCGCCAGGTTGCACCCTCCGGGCGGACGGTCGGTGTCGGCACGCCGACCGGCCGGGGACGACACGCCGAACGACACGCGCACCGGCCGTCCCAGGCGTCCCCGGACGTCGTTGCCGGGCTGTGGACGGGGCTGTTAGCGTCGCCGTCGCTCCGGTCCGGGCAGACCGCCCGGTACGGGGGCCGACCACCCGGTCGACCTGACCGCAGTCCGTCTCGAGCCGTATCACGACCTCCCTCCCGACCAGCGACGACACCGCTGCGACCTGACATCCACAGGTCGACACGGCACCATGTCGCCGGTCGTGCACAGCCTGTGGACACTCGTGTGGAACCCGGGTGTCCAGGATGTCCACTTCCCGGGCAGCCGCGGCACCGGGGACGCCGGCTCCCGAGGACGCCGGAGGTCGGACAGCGGGGACGAACTGCAAGGGGAGGACACGGTCATGGCCGATGCCGCGGTGGACCTGGCGGAGGTCTGGGACTCGGTCCGCGAGCGGCTGGCGACCAGCCTCACCCGGCAGCAGAACGCGATGCTCAACCTGACCCGGCCGGTGGGCCTGGTCGGTGGCACCGCCGTGCTCGCCGCGCCCAACGAGTTCACCCAGACCGTGCTCGAGTCGCGGATGCGCCGGGTGCTGGCCGAGGCGCTGTCCGAGCAGCTCGGCCGGGACATCGGCGTCGCCATCCAGCTCGAGGACGCCCCCGCCTCGGCGCCCGCGCCCGAGGAGCAGCCGACCCGCCGGCCGTGGACGCCGGTGGACGCCGCCCCCAGCGACGAGGACCGCGAGCGGGCCGACGACGGCCGCAGCGCCTTCGGGGTGCGCAGCGACGCGCGTCCGCTCGACCGTGCCGGCTTCGAGCCCGCGCCGTTCGAGCCGGGCCCCTACGAGTCCTCGCCGTACGAGCCGGCGTCCTACGAGTCGGCCCCGTACGAGGCCGGCCCCTTCGAGCCCTACGACGCCGGCCGGGCCGACGCCGCCCGCCGGGACGCCGCGCGCCGGGAGGTGTCGTCCCCCGCCGACGCGCCGGCACCCGCCGGTGACGGCGTGGGGGAGTGGGGCGGCACCGACTGGAGCCCCGCGAGCCGCGGGCGCACCGGCCGCCGCCGCGGCCCGCGCGTCGGGGAGGGCGCCGAGGTGCTGCCCTTCGACCTCGGTGACGCCGCCCCCGACGGCGCCGACGAGCCCGCGCCGCAGCGCGGCGGGTCCCCCGGCCGCGCGTCCGGCACGGCGGTGCCGCTGTTCGGTGACCGCCGTCCGCCGGCCGGCCTGGACCCGGGGCTGAACCCCAAGTACGTCTTCGACAGTTTCGTCATCGGCAACAGCAACCGGTTCGCCCACGCCGCGGCGGTCGCCGTCGCCGAGGCCCCGGCGCGGGCCTACAACCCGCTGTTCGTCTACGGCGACTCCGGGCTGGGCAAGACGCACCTGCTGCACGCGATCGGGCACTACGCGGCGCGGATGTTCCCCAACGTGCGGGTGCGCTACGTCAGCACCGAGGAGTTCACCAACGAGTTCATCAACCTGGTGCACTCCGGCCGGGCCGAGGACTTCCGCCGCCGCTACCGGGACATCGACTTCCTGCTCATCGACGACATCCAGTTCCTGGAGCGCGCCGAGCGGACGCAGGAGGAGTTCTTCCACACCTTCAACACGCTGCACAACGCGAGCAAGCAGATCGTCATCACCTCCGACCGGGCGCCGAAGAAGCTGACGACGCTCGAGGACCGGCTGCGCACGCGGTTCGAGTGGGGGCTGATCACCGACGTCCAGGCGCCGGACCTGGAGACCCGCATCGCGATCCTGCGCAAGAAGGCCTACGGCGAGCGGCTGCAGGTGCCCGACCCGGTGCTGGAGTTCATCGCCAGCAAGGTGCAGACCAACATCCGCGAGCTCGAGGGCGCGCTGATCCGGGTCACCGCCTTCGCCAGCCTCAACAAGCAGCAGGTCGACCTGCCGCTGGCCGAGCTCGTGCTCAAGGACCTCATCAGCGACGAGCAGGGCCCGCAGATCACCGCGGCGATCATCATGGCCGCGACCGCGGAGTACTTCTCCGTGACGATGGAGGAGCTGCAGGGCTCCAACCGCAGCCGCACGCTGGTCAACGCCCGCCAGATCGCCATGTACCTGTGCCGGGAGCTCACCGAGCTGTCCCTGCCGCGGATCGGGGCCTCCTTCGGCGGCAAGGACCACACCACGGTCATGCACGCGGTCAAGAAGATCACCAACCTGATGAGCGAGCGCCGGGCGACCTACACCCAGGTCACCGAGCTGACCGCGCGCATCAAGAGCCGCGCCCGCCAGTAGCCCCGGCGGCCCCTCGGAGGGCCATCGGTCGGCCGTCGGCGGCCGTCCCCTCCCCGCCGCGGTGGAGACACGCGGTGGAGACACGGGCCGGCTGTCCACAGCCGGTGGGCGGCGGCGGGGACCGGTCGTCGCCCGTCGTCCCGCGGCTGCCGGGCGGTCACCGGCTCCCGCCGTGTCGACATGCCGCCGAGTTGTCCCCAGGGATGTGCACACCCTGGGGAGATCGTCATCCCGGTGTGACCGGACCGCTCCGGGGAGCCGCGGCACCGGGTGTCGTCCCCAGGTGGTTCCCCAGTGTGTGCATCCAGCGACGTTCCGCCGTGGTGACCTGCGCTTTCGTGCCCTCGGAGGGCCGCCGTCCCCACCCGCGCCCGTCGCCGGCCGGCGCGGTCGCCGGGGGCCTGGGCACGGACTGGGGACAGACCGGGGGTGCAGCGGGGACGGGGAGTGGAGAGACGGCGACGCCTGTGCACCGCCGTCGAGATGTCCACGTGTCGACAACAACGGCACGTGACTTCCCCACAGCGAACCAACATGTCGACTCGGGCGCTGACCTGCGAGAAGGGGCCCGATCCCCAGCTTCCACACCGGTGATGACGGAGATGAGGGAGATAGATCCGGGTTTTCTCGAACCCCAGTAGGGGTGGGGACGCTGCGGCCCGGAGGGGCCCCGGGGCCGCAGCGGGACGGCAGCGGAGAGCAGGAGGAAGCAGGAGCGGCCACCTGATCGGGTCCCGGGTTCCCCCATCCACACCCCGACGGGCACGATGAACGACGCAACAGACACGGAGCCCCGTTCCCGGTCCGCACGGACGCCGGGGCACCGGGGTGCGCAGACGACAGCAGTGGGCCGTGCAGAGCTGGGGTGGGTCGGTCATGGAGTTCCGGGTGACACGCGAGGTGCTCGCGGATGCCGTCGCGTGGACGGCGCGCAGCCTCCCGCCGCGGCCGTCGGTGCCGGTCCTCGCCGGCATCCTGCTCGAGGTCGACGGCAGCCAGCTGTCGGTCTCCGGCTTCGACTACGAGGTCTCCGCGCGCGCGGAGGTCGACGTGCAGGCGGGGGAGAGCGGCCGCGTGCTGGTCCCGGGCCGGCTGCTCGCCGAGATCACCCGCGCGCTGCCGCCGCAGCCGGTCGACGTCCGCGCCGACGGCCCGCGGCTGGCGATCACCTGCGGCAACGCGCGGTTCAGCCTGCCCACGCTGCCGGTGGAGGACTACCCGTCGCTGCCGGCGATGCCGTCGTCGGCCGGCGTGGTCGACAGCGACGTGTTCGCCGAGGCGGTCGGCCAGGTCGCCGTCGCTGCCGGCCGCGACGACACCCTCCCCATGCTCACCGGCGTCCGGCTGGAGATCGACGACGACCGGGTGACCCTCGCCGCCACCGACCGCTACCGGCTGGCCGTGCGCGAGTTCGCCTGGCGCCCGGAGACCCCCGGCATCTCGGCCGCGGTGCTGGTCCCGGCGCGCACGCTCGCCGACGCCGCCCGGACCCTGACCAGCGGCCCGGAGATCGTGGTCTCGCTGTCCTCCAGCGGGTCCGGCGAGGGCATCCTCGGCCTGTCGGGCAAGGACCGGCAGACCACCACCCGGCTGCTGGACGCCGAGTTCGTCAAGTACCGCGCGATCATGCCGAGCGAGTCGGCGGCGTACGCCACGCTGCCGGTCGTGCAGTTCACCGACGCCGCCAAGCGCGTCGCCCTGGTCGCCGAGCGCGGCACCCCGCTGCGCTGCGAGTTCACCCCCGGCCAGGTCACGCTGCGCGCCGGCGGCAGCGACGACGAGGGCCAGGCCGAGGAGCGCTGCGACGTCGAGTTCGAGGGCGACCCGCTGACCATCGGCTTCAACCCGACGTTCCTGCTGGACGGGCTGGCCGCGGTGCACACCGGCCGGGCGCGGATGGACTTCACCAGCCCGCTCAAGCCCGCGGTGCTCTCCGGCGTCGAGGACCCGGCCACGGACGACGAGGACGGCGGCGAGCGCCCGGTGGAGCGCCCCGGCAGCTACCGCTACCTGATCATGCCGGTGCGCCTGCCGGGCTGACGTCGGCCGACGTCAGCCCGGAGGTGTCCCGGGCAGCCCGGGAGGGCACCGCACACCGCGGGCACCCGCACCGTCGCGTGCGCCCGTGCCATGACGACCGCGAGGGAAGGACTGAGCCGTGCAGCTGGGGCTGATCGGGCTGGGCAAGATGGGCGGCAACATGGCCACGCGGCTGCGCCGCGCCGGCCACGAGGTGGTCGGCTTCGACCACCACCCGGAGAAGCGGGACGTCGACAGTCTCGAGGCGCTGGTCGGCGCGCTGTCCGCGCCGCGGGTGGTGTGGGTGATGGTCCCGGCCGGCGAGCCGACCCGGGAGACGGTGCGCCAGCTCGGTGAGCTGCTCGAACCCGGCGACGTCGTCGTCGACGGCGGGAACTCCAAGTTCACCGACGACAAGGTGCACGCCGAGATGCTCGGCGAGAAGGGCGTCGGCTACGTCGACGCCGGCGTCTCCGGCGGCGTCTGGGGCCTGGAGAACGGCTACGCCCTCATGGTCGGCGGCTCGAAGGACGACGTCGCCAAGGTGCAGCCGGTGTTCGACGCGCTCCGGCCGCCGACGCCGACCGACGAGTCCGGGCAGGAGATGCCGGGGGCGGGCTTCGTGCACGCCGGCCCGGTGGGTGCGGGCCACTACGCGAAGATGGTCCACAACGGCATCGAGTACGCGCTGATGCAGGCCTACGGCGAGGGCTACGAGCTGCTCGCCGCCGTCGACCTGGTCGAGGACGTGCCCGGCGTCATCGCGTCCTGGACGCAGGGCACCGTCATCCGCTCGTGGCTGCTGGACCTGCTGGTCCGCGCGCTGCAGGAGGACCCGCAGCTGGAGAAGATCAGCGGCTACGCCGAGGACTCCGGGGAGGGCCGGTGGACGGTGCAGGAGGCCATCGACCACGCCGTCCCCATGCCGACGATCGCCGCGTCGCTGTTCGCCCGGTTCGTCTCCCGGCAGGACGACTCGCCGACGATGAAGGCGGTCGCCGCGCTGCGCCAGCAGTTCGGCGGGCACGCGGTGCACGCCGTCAGGGCGCAGGAGGTCGAGCGGCCGGCGTGAGCACGGTCGTCGTCCTCCCCGCCGGACGCTGATGTACGTCCGGCACCTCCAGCTCGTCGACTTCCGCAGCTGGGAGAAGGTCGACCTGGCGCTGCGGCCCGGCCCGACGGTGTTCGTCGGCCGCAACGGCGAGGGCAAGACCAACCTCGTCGAGGCGGTCGGCTACCTCGCGACCATGAGCAGCCACCGCGTGTCCGCCGACGCGCCGCTGGTGCGCCACGGCGCGGGGCAGGCCGTCGTCCGGGCGGCGCTGCGCCGGGAGGACCGCGAGCTGCTGGTCGAGGTGGAGGTCAACCCGGGCCGGGCCAACCGGGTGCGGGTGAACCGGGCGGCGCTGCCGCGCCCGCGCGAGCTGCTCGGGCTGGTGAAGAGCGTGCTGTTCGCCCCCGAGGACCTCGCGCTGGTGCGCGGCGACCCGGCCGAGCGGCGCCGCTTCCTCGACGACCTGCTGGTCAGCCGCACGCCGCGGCTGGCCGGGGTGCGCAGCGACTACGAGCGGGTGCTCAAGCAGCGCAACGCCCTGCTCAAGACCGCCCGGCTGGCCCGGGGCGACGCGCTGGCCACCCTCGACGTCTGGGACGCCCACCTCGTCGAGCTCGGCGGGCAGCTGCTGGCCGCCCGGCTGGCGCTGGTCGCCGACCTCGCGCCGCACGTCGCCCGCGCCTACGCCACCGTGGCCGGCGCGGGCGCCGCGGCCGCAGGCCTGGGCTACGCGAGCACCGTGCCGCTGGCCGGCGACGGCGCCCCGCTGCCCGAGGGCACCGCGACGCCGTCGGCGGCGGAGCTGTCCGTGGCGCTGCGCGAGCGGGTCGCCGAGCGGCGCCGCGACGAGGTGGACCGGGGGATGACGCTGGTCGGCCCGCACCGCGACGACCTCGTCCTGCACCTGGGCCCGGCCCCGGCCAAGGGCTTCGCCAGCCACGGCGAGTCCTGGTCGCTGGCGCTCGCGCTCAAGCTCGGCTGCTTCGGCCTGCTGCGCGCCGACGGGGAGGAGCCGATCCTGGTCCTCGACGACGTCTTCGCCACCCTCGACGCCGGCCGGCGGGCGGCGCTGGCCGAGGTCGCCCGGGGCGCCGAGCAGACGCTCATCACGGCCGCCGTCCTCGACGACGTGCCCGGCGAGCTCCGCGGCGCCCGGGTCGAGGTGGGCGAGGGGACGGCGACGCTGGTCGAGGCGGGCGCCGACGGCGAGGAGGTCGACGGTGGCTGACGAGCGGCCGGCCCGGCCCAGCGACATCGCCCGCGCCGCGCTGGAGGCGGCCCGCGCGGCGTCGGCCGCCCGCCCGGCGCCCACCCGCCGCCGGGTGGCGGGCCCGCGGCGGAGGTGGACGGGCCCGCGCCCGGGCGACGACGACCCGCAGCCGCTGGGCCGGCTGGTCGACTCGCTGGTCAGCGCGCAGGACTGGTCGGAGCAGACCCGGGTCGGCGCGGTGTTCGGCCGCTGGTCGGCGCTGGTCGGCCCCGACATCGCCGCGCACTGCCGCCCGGAGACCCTGACCGAGGGCGAGCTGCTCGTCGTCGCGGAGTCCACCGCCTGGGCCACCCAGCTGCGGCTGCTCGCCCCGACGATCCTCGCCAGGCTGCGCGCCCAGGTCGGCGGGGACGTGGTGACCCGGCTGCGCGTTGTCGGTCCGACGGCCCCCAGCTGGAAGAAGGGTCCGCGGTCGGTCCGCGGACGGGGGCCCCGCGACACGTACGGATGAGGACGGTGCCCCGATGAGCAGCCCGCACGACGACAGACCCCGCGACGACGACCCGCGCGACCGGGACGGCTGGCAGGAGCCGGCCCACCTCGGCGAGGGCGGGCCGGGCGACGGCGACCGGGAGCAGGAGCCGGCCCGCCCCGGGCCGGTCGTCTCCTGGGCCCCGCCCGCTCCGCGGCAGCGCACCCCCGGCGTCGTCGAGCAGGTGTTCCGCTACCAGGGCGACACCGTCGGGGCGCAGGGCTGGGCGCTGCAGCACGGCTGGGAGATCTCCGACGGCACCGCGCCCCAGGACGCCGTCCTCGCCGAGCTGGTGGCCACCGCACCGGTCCGCGCCACCAAGGACCACCGGCCGGCGGGGGTGATGCGCGGGCGCGCCGGGACCCTCGAGCTGGTCGCCTTCGACGTCGTGTTCACCGACAAGCGGTACACCGTGCCCGAGTGGGCGGTCACCGCGGCACCGGTGCTGCTGCCGCTGCCCGGCCTGCGGCTGTCCCCGGCCCGGTTCTGGCGGCACCGCACCGGCGGCCTGCTGCACGTGCCCAGCGGTGACGAGGCCTTCGACGCCCGCTGGGTGCTGCTCGCCGCCGAGGACGGCGAGGCGGTCCGCCGGCTGGTCGGTGACCAGACGGTGCGCGGGCTGCTGATGGCCTCGGACGACGGCGACGAGTTCTGGACGGCCGCCGGCCACCTCGCCGCGGTCCGCCCGGACGGGCAGCGGCCCGAGCTGATCGAGCACCACGCCCGCCTGCTGGGGGCGATGGTCGCCGCCCTGGCCGGCGTCTCCTGAGCGCCGCCGAGGCCGCCGCCCCACCGGCCGCGGCGGGGCTGCGCGACCTGCTGCCCCTCCTCCGCCCGCACCGGCGGCCGCTGCTGCTGGCCGCCGGGCTGTCGCTGGTCGGCGCGGCCGCCGCGCTGGCCCAGCCGGCGCTCACCGGGCGGGTCATCGCCGCCGTCGGCGCCGGCCGGCCGCTGCTGCCCGCCGTCGCCGCGCTGGTCCTGGTCCTGGTCGCCGGGGCGGTGCTGGACGCCGGGCAGTCCTACCTGCTGCAGCGCACCGGCGAGGGCGTCGTCCTCACCACCCGGCGCACCGTGGCCGACCGGCTGCTGCGGCTGCCCGTGGCCGAGTACGACCGGCGGCGCACCGGCGACCTGATGTCGCGGGTGGGTGCCGACACCACGCTGCTGCGCGCCACCGTCACCTCCGGCGTCGTCGAGGTGGCCGGCTCCGCGGTGGTCGGGATCGGCGCGCTCGTGGCCATGGCGCTGGTCGACGTCTGGCTGCTGCTGGTCACGCTCGGCGCGGTCGCGGTCGGCATGGCGGTCGTGGTCAGCACCAGCCGGCGGGTGCGCCGGCTCTCGCGGCTGGCGCAGGAGGAGGTCGGCGCGATGACGGCGGCCGTCGAGCGGGCGCTGTCGGCGGTGCGCACCATCCGGGCCAGTGGCGCCACCGCGCGCGAGGTCGACGCGGTGGGGGACAGCGCGGCGCGGGCCTACCGGGCGGGGGTCTCGGTGGCGCGGGTGCAGGCGCTGGTCGCGCCGGCCGGGTCGATCGCCGTGCAGGGCGCGTTCCTCGCCGTCCTCGGGCTCGGCGGGTACCGGGTGGCCACCGGCTCGATCGCCGTCGCCGACCTGGTCGCCTTCATCCTGTACCTGTTCCTGCTGGTCATGCCGCTGGGCCAGGCGGTCTCGGCGTGGACCCAGCTGCAGACCGGGCTCGGCGCGCTGGCCCGCATCCAGGAGGTGCTGGTCCTCGAGCCCGAGCGGGACGCCGTCGCGGAGGTGGGCGGCGTGACGACCGCCCCGCGCGCACCGGCGCCCGGTGTCCCGCTGCTCGAGCTCGACGACGTCTCGTTCGCCTACCCCGACGGCACGGAGGTGCTGCGCGGGGTCTCGCTCACCGTGCCGGCGGGCGGCCGGGTGGCGCTGGTCGGGCCGTCCGGCGCGGGGAAGTCCACGGTGCTCGCCCTGGTGGAGGGCTTCTACCCGCTGACCGGCGGGGCCATCCGGTGGGCCGGCACCGACGTCCGCGAGCTGCCCCGTGCGGCACTGCGCGCGCAGCTGGGCTACGTCGAGCAGGAGGCGCCGGTCCTCGCCGGGACGGTGCGGGAGAACCTGCTGCTGGCCGCGCCGCACGCCGGCGACGACGAGCTGTGGGCGGTGCTCGCCGACGTCGGGCTGACCGGCGTGGTGCAGCGCTCGGCCCGCGGGCTGGACGTGCCGGTCGGCGACGAGGGCGTGCTGCTGTCCGGCGGCGAGCGGCAGCGGCTGGCCATCGCGCGCTCGCTGCTGGCCCGCCCCGCGCTGCTGCTGCTCGACGAGCCGACCGCCAGCCTCGACGCCCGCAACGAGAGCCTGCTGCGCGAGACGCTGGCCGCCGCGGCCGCCGACCGGGCGCTGCTCGTCGTCGCCCACCGGCTGTCCACCGTGCTCGACAGCGACCAGATCGTCGTCCTCGACGGCGGCCGGGTCGTCGCTCGCGGCACGCACGCCGAGCTGGTGGAGACCAGCCCCCTCTACCGCGAGCTCGCCTCCGCCCAGCTCCTGGTCTGACGGGCGGCCGCGGGATCGCCGGGTGGGCCGCCCTGCGGGGCGGCGGGAGGAGCGGGCCCGGAGGGTCCCGCGATCGAGCGCCGGGAAGGCTCCGAGCAGCCGGGGGACGGGATCTGACCGCGGTGTCGGCCGGCAGGCCGACGAGGTGCTACGCGGCTCGCGAGGCCGCCGTCGCGCCCTTGCCGTCCTGCGCCTCCGCGGCCTTGCAGAGGTTGCGGACCATGCTGCCGAAGACGACGCCGTGGAACGGCGAGATGCCCCACCAGTAGAGCTGCCCGAGCAGGCCGAAGGGGTGGAAGGTCGCCTTCTGGCGCAGCCGGGTGCGCCCGTCCTCGGCACGTTCCACGTGGAACTCGAGCCAGGCCAGGCCGGGCAGCCGCATCTCCGCGCGCAGCCGCAGCAGCCGGCCCTCCTCCAACTCCTCCACCCGCCACCAGTCCAGCGCGTCGCCGACGTAGAGGTCGCTGGGGTCGCGCCGGCCGCGGCGCAGCCCCACCCCGCCGACGGCGCGGTCCAGCCAGCCGCGCACCTCCCAGGCCAGCGGGAAGCTGTACCAGCCGGTCTCCCCGCCGATGCCCTCGACCACCCGCCACAGGGCCTCCGGCGAGGCGTCGGTCTCCCGCGTCCGCTCGTCGAGGAACAGGCTGCCGCCGGCCCAGTCGGGGTCGGAGGGCAGCGGGTCCGACGGCGCCCCGGGCACCGAGGCGCCGGTCCACCGGGTGTCGACGGCGTTGTTGCGGACCTTCTGCACCGCCAGGCGCACCGCCTCGTCGAAGCCGAGCAGGCCCTCCGGGGGGTCGGGCACGTACCGCGCGATGTCGTGCTCGGCGCAGACGACGGTGTTGCGCAGCGACTCGACCAGCGGCCGGGCGATCGACGCCGGGACGGGCGTGATGACGCCGACCCAGTGGCTGGACAGCGACGGCGTGAAGATCGGGACGGGCAGGATCCGCCGCCGCGGCAGCCCGGTGACCTCGGCGTACCGCTGCATCATGTGCGCGTAGTCCATGACGTCGGGTCCGCCGATGTCGAAGGAGCGGTGCACGTCCGGCGGCAGCGTGGCGCAGCCGACCAGGTAGCGGAGCACGTCGCGGATGGCGATCGGCTGGATGCGGCTGTGCACCCAGCGGGGCGTGACCATGACCGGCAGCCGCTCGGTGAGGTAGCGCAGCATCTCGAACGACGCCGAGCCCGAGCCGAGGATGACCGCGGCCCGCAGCACCACGGTGGGCACGCCGGAGTCGAGCAGGATGCGCGCCACCTCCGCCCGCGAGCGCAGGTGCGGGGACAGCTCCTCGTCCTGCGGCTCGAGCCCGCCCAGGTAGACCAGCCGCCCGACGCCGGCCTCCCGCACCGCGTCGGCCATGACCTGCGCGGTGTGCCGGTCCCGCTCCTCGAACTCGCGGCCGATCGCCAGCGAGTGGACCAGGTAGTAGGCGACGTCGGCGCCCTCGCAGGCGCGGCGGACGGCGTCGGCGTCGCCGGCGTCGCCCTCGGCGACCTCGACCCGGTCCCGCCAGGGGACGTCGCGCAGCTTGCGCGGTGAGCGGGTGAGGACCCGGACCCGGTGGCCGGCGGCCAGCAGTTCCGGGACCAGCCGGCCGCCGACGTACCCGGTCGCGCCGGTGACGAGACAGGTGAGGGAGCGGGCTGCGGGCTGCATGTCGACCAGTCTGGGAGTCGCCGGCGGACGGTGCCGTCCGGTCGACCGGCCCAGCGCCCCCTGGGCGGGCGTGTCGACCCCCGGGGCAACACCGGTGGTACGTCGCGAGCCGCGAGTGGCGCAGCGGCGGCCTGAGGGCCTGCGCGACGCGGTTTCTGTCGGTGGACCCGGTAACATGGAGGACAGGAATCCCCAGCATCCGGCTGAGCGGCGCTGTGCGCCCCCGGGGCCCCTCTCCGAGGAGAGGTGCCCGCATGCCGGGAGCGCGACAGAAGGGCCCCACGTGGTCGCTCGACCGAAGACCGAGAACTCCTACTCCGGCAGCTCCATCACCGTCCTCGAGGGGCTCGAGGCGGTCCGCAAGCGGCCCGGCATGTACATCGGCTCCACAGGTGAGCGCGGCCTCCACCACATGGTGTGGGAGGTCGTGGACAACGCCGTGGACGAGGCGCTGGCCGGCTACTGCGACACCGTCCGGGTCACCCTGCTGGCCGACGGCGGCGTCCGCGTCGAGGACAACGGCCGCGGCATCCCCGTCGACCTGCACCCCGTCGAGAAGCGGCCGACCGTCGAGGTCGTCATGACCGTCCTGCACGCGGGCGGCAAGTTCGACGGCAAGAGCTACGGCGTCTCCGGCGGTCTGCACGGCGTCGGCGTCACCGTCGTCAACGCGCTGTCCACCGCGCTGGACGTCCGCATCTGGCGCGACGGCCGCGAGTGGCACCAGTCCTACGACTTCGCCAAGCCCGGCAAGCTGGAGGAGGTCGGTCCGACCTCCAAGCAGGGCACCCAGATCACCTTCTGGGCCGACGGCGGCATCTTCGAGACGACGACCTACTCGTTCGACACCATCAGCCGCCGGCTGCAGGAGATGGCCTTCCTCAACAAGGGCCTGAAGATCGTCCTGCGCGACGAGCGGCCCGGCCAGGGCAAGGCCGAGACCGGCGTGGCCGGCGAGGTGTCGGTCGCCGAGTCCGCCCCGCAGCCCGGTGCCGAGCAGGAGGCCTTCGAGGCCACCGAGGTCACCTACCACTACGAGGGCGGCCTGATCGACTACGTCGGCCACATCAACGCCAAGCGGACGCCGATCCACCGCTCGGTCATCAGCTTCGGCGCCGAGGGCACCGGCAAGAACGACATGCGCATGTCGGTCGACGTCGCGATGCAGTGGTCCGACGCGTACTCCGAGTCGGTCTACACCTTCGCCAACGTCATCAACACGCACGAGGGCGGCACCCACGAGGAGGGCTTCCGCGCGGCGCTGACGTCGATCGTCAACCGCTACGCCGTCGAGAAGAAGCTGCTCAAGGAGAAGGACGAGAAGCTCACCGGCGAGGACATCCGCGAGGGCCTGGCCGCGATCGTCTCGGTCAAGATCGGCGACCCGCAGTTCGAGGGCCAGACGAAGACCAAGCTCGGCAACACCGAGGTCAAGGGCTTCGTGCAGAAGGTCTGCAACGACCAGATCTCGCACTGGTTCGAGGCCAACCCGACCGAGGCCAAGACCATCATCACCAAGGCCGCCTCGGCCGCCCGCGCCCGCCGCGCCGCGCAGGACGCCCGCAAGCTCGCCCGCAAGAACCTGCTGAGCAACAACTCGCTGCCGGGCAAGCTCGCCGACTGCCGCTCGACCGACCCGCGCAACTCCGAGATCTACATCGTCGAGGGCGACTCGGCCGGCGGCTCGGCCAAGTCCGGCCGCGACTCCATGTTCCAGGCGATCCTGCCGATCCGCGGAAAGATCATCAACGTCGAGAAGGCGCGCATCGACCGGGTCCTCAAGAACACCGAGGTCCAGTCGATGATCACCGCCTTCGGCACCGGCATCCACGACGAGTTCGACCTGTCGAAGCTCCGGTACCACAAGATCGTGCTCATGGCCGACGCCGACGTCGACGGCCAGCACATCTGCACCCTGCTGCTGACCCTGCTGTTCCGCTTCATGCGGCCGCTGGTCGAGGCCGGGCACGTCTACCTGGCCCGGCCGCCGCTCTACAAGATCAAGTGGGGCGGCAAGGTCGGCGACGAGTACGCGTACTCCGACCGCGAGCGCGACGCGCTGCTCAAGGCCGGCGCCGAGGCCGGCCGGAAGCTGCCCAAGGAGGAGGGCATCCAGCGCTACAAGGGTCTCGGCGAGATGAACGCCAGCGAGCTGTGGGAGACCACGATGAACCCGGAGACCCGCCTCCTGGGCCAGGTCACCCTCGAGGACGCCGCGACGGCCGACGAGCTGTTCAGCGTGCTCATGGGCGAGGACGTCGAAGCCCGCCGCAGCTTCATCACCCGCAACGCCAAGGACGTGCGTTTCCTGGACGTCTAGCCGCCGCACCGGGGCCGGGGGCACGGCGTCCGACGCCCGCCCCCCGCCCCGGAAACGGCGCCCGACCAGCGCGTTCGTCCACTCCTGTGCACTCACCCGTGGAGATCTGACCAGTGACCGAGACCCCTGCCCGCGACCGCGTCGAGCCGGTCGACCTGCAGCAGGAGATGCAGCGCAGCTACATCGACTACGCGATGAGCGTCATCGTGGGCCGCGCGCTGCCGGAGGTGCGGGACGGCCTCAAGCCCGTGCACCGCCGCGTCCTCTTCGCCATGTACGACCAGGGCTTCCGCCCCGACCGCGGCTACGTCAAGTGCGCCCGGCCGGTCGCCGAGGTCATGGGCAACTACCACCCGCACGGTGACTCGGCGATCTACGACGCCCTTGTGCGGCTGGCCCAGCCGTGGTCGATGCGCTACCCGCTCATCGACGGCCAGGGCAACTTCGGCTCGCCGGGCAACGACCCGCCGGCCGCCATGCGCTACACCGAGTGCCGCCTCACGCCGCTGGCCATGGAGATGCTGGCCGGCATCGACGAGGAGACCGTCGACTTCCAGGCGAACTACGACGGCCGCACGCAGGAGCCGCTGGTCCTGCCCTCGCGGATCCCCAACCTGCTGATCAACGGCTCGGCGGGGATCGCCGTCGGCATGGCGACCAACATGCCGCCGCACAACCTGCGCGAGGTCGCCGACGCCGCCTACTGGATGCTCGACAACCCGGACGCGGAGCCGGAGGAGGCCCTCACCGCCTGCATGAAGGCGATCCCGGGCCCCGACTTCCCGACCCACGGCCTGATCGTCGGGCGCGAGGGGATCGAGGACGCGTACCGCACCGGCCGCGGCTCGGTGAAGATGCGCGCCGTCGTCACGGTCGAGGAGGACAGCCGCGGCCGCGTGCAGCTCGTCGTCACCGAGCTGCCCTACCAGGTCAACCCGGACAACCTGGCCGAGGCGATCGCCGAGGCGGTCAAGGACGGCCGGCTGCAGGGCATCAGCGAGATCGCCGACGAGTCCAGCGACCGCGTCGGCCGCCGGCTGGTCATCACCCTGCGCCGCGACGCCGTGGCCAAGGTCGTGCTGAACAACCTGTACAAGCACACGCAGCTGCAGACCTCCTTCGGCTGCAACATGCTCTCGATCGTCGACGGCGTCCCGCGGACGCTGCGCCTGGACGAGCTGGTCCGCAACTGGGTCAACCACCAGATCGAGGTCATCGTCCGGCGCACCCGCTACCGGCTGCGCAAGGCCGAGGAGCGCGCGCACATCCTGCGCGGCTACGCCAAGGCCCTCGACCAGCTCGACGCGGTCATCGCGCTCATCCGCAACAGCGAGTCCGCCGAGGCCGCCCGCACCGGCCTCATGGAGCTGCTCGACGTCGACGAGGTCCAGGCGACCGCGATCCTCGACCTGCAGCTGCGCCGGCTGGCCGCGCTGGAGCGGCAGCGGATCCTCGACGAGCTGGCCGAGATCGAGGCCCGCATCGCCGACCTGCAGGCGATCCTCGACTCCCCGGAGCGGCAGCGGCAGCTGGTCCGCTCCGAGCTCGAGGAGATCGTCGAGAAGTACGGCGACGAGCGCCGCAGCAAGTTCGTGGCCAACGACGGCGACGTGACGATGGAGGACCTCATCGCGGAGGAGGAGGTCGTCGTCACCATCACCCGCACCGGCTACGCCAAGCGGACCAAGAGCGACCTCTACCGGTCGCAGCGGCGGGGCGGCAAGGGCGTGATGGGCGCCCAGCTCAAGCAGGACGACATCGTCGACCACTTCTTCGTGGGCTCCACCCACGACTGGATCCTGTTCTTCACGACCAAGGGCCGGGTGTACCGGGCCAAGGCCTACGAGCTGCCCGAGGCCAACCGCACCGCCCGCGGCCAGCACGTGGCCAACCTGCTGGCGTTCCAGCCGGACGAGCGGATCGCCCAGGTCATGCAGATCAAGGACTACGGCGTCGCGCCGTACCTGGTCCTGGCCACGGCCAACGGGCAGGTGAAGAAGACCCGGCTCTCGGACTTCGACTCCCCGCGCAGCGGCGGCGTCATCGCGATCAACCTGCGCGACGGCGACGAGCTGGTCGGCGCGGCGCTGATCGACCCGGAGCAGGACCTGCTCCTGGTCACCCGCTCGGCGATGTCGATCCGGTTCAAGGCCGACGACGCCACGCTGCGGCCGATGGGCCGGGCCACCGAGGGGGTGCGCGGCATCTCGCTGGCGCCCGGTGACCGGCTGCTGTCGATGATGGTCGTGGAGGAGGGCGTCGACGTCCTGGTCGCCACCGAGCGCGGCTTCGCCAAGCGGACCGGCATCGAGAACTACCCGCCGCAGGGCCGCGGCGGGAAGGGCGTGCTCACCGCGGACCCGAAGGCGCGCAAGGGCGCCCTGGTCGGGGCGCTGGCGGTCCGGCTCGGCGACGAGCTGTACGCGATCACCTCCGGCGGCGGCGTGATCCGGACGCCGGTCAACGGCGTGCGCCACAACAAGGACCGGGCCACCATGGGTGTCAAGCTCATGAACTTGCCCGAGGACGTGTCGATCGTGGCGATCGCGCGCACGACGGACAACGACGAGCCCGCCGCCTAGGGTGGAACCGGGAGCAGGCGTGGGGGGGGGGGGGGGGGGGGGGGCGGCCCCCCCCGCCCCCCCCCCCCCCCCCCCCCCCCCCGCCGTGCTCAGGCCCTGGGAGGCCAGGGTCCTGCGCCTGCCGTAGGCAGTTCCTCCGGCTCGTCGACCGTCCCGGGCCCCGCCGGCTCCTCGGCG
>NZ_JBJGZD010000024.1:0-73593 GCF_054050335.1 Geodermatophilus sp. SYSU D00698 | reverse complement strand
CTCGTGCTCTGCCCCCACCGGCGGGGCAGAGCACGAGCGACGGCGGGTCACCTGACCGGGTGTCGCCGGACGCCGGCGCGTCCCGCGAGTGAGTCGCGTCACCGAGCGGGTAGTGGGGGCCAATGCGCCTGCCCGACCCCGCGGACCTGTTCGACCTCCCCCGGACCCTCGTCGAGTCGGTCCGCACGCTCGGTGCGGCCCTGCCGCGTGCGGAGAACCTGCTGCCGATGGCCGACGACGTGCTCCGGAGCACCCGGACGCTGCTCGACGGGGTCGCTCCCGCGGTGGCGCGGGCAGCCGCGGTGGCGCCCGACGTGGTCGACACGGCCACCGGCGTGGTGCAGCGGCTGGCCGGCGTCCTGACCCCCGAGCGGACGGCCGCGGTGGCCGCCCTGACCGACCGGCTGGTCGCGGTCCTCACCCCCGACCGGATCGCGGGGATGTCCCGGGTGGCCGACTCGGTCCGGGCGCGGGCCGACGTCGTGCCGCGCGCCCTCGACGCGCTCGACGGGCTGCTCTCCTCCGGCCGGCTGCAGCAGCTCGGCGCCGGGATCGACCGGCTGGCCTCGCCGGAGCGGGTCGACCGGCTCGACGTGCTGCTCGAGCTCGTCACCGGCGACCGGGTCGCGAAGGCGCTGGACCTGGCCACCGACGAGCGCATCGGGCGGCTGCTGGACCTCGCGGCCGACGAGCGCATCGGCCGGCTGCTGGACCTCCCCGCCGACGAGCGCTTCGGCCGGCTGCTCGCCCGGCTCGACCTGCTCCTCGCCGACGACCGCCTGCCGCACGTGGTCGACCGTGCCGGCGAGGTCCTCGACGACGGCCGGGTGGAGCGGGTGGCCGCCGGCCTGGACCGGGTGCTGGCCGAGGAGAACCTCGACCAGGCCGGCGAGCTGCTCGGCAACGGGCGCGGCGCCGCCGCGGTCCGGGCGCTGCTGCGCGTCGGCCGGGCGCTCACCGGCCAGGGGCCGCAGGCGGTCGCCACGCTGCTCGAGCGCCTGCCCGACCTCCTCACCGAGGAGCGCGTGGAGTCCCTCGGGGCGCTCGCCGACCGCGCGCCGGAGGACATCGACACCGCGCTCGACGTCCTCGAGGACCTCTACGCCGTCATGGCCGGCGCGGACGGGTACGACGACGAGGCGGGCGACGACGGGCAGCAGGACGACGACGGGCAGCAGGACGACGGGCCGGCTCAGGACGCCCAGCAGGCCGACCAGCAGGACGACGAGGACGAGGAGGACGAGGAGGACGAGGAGGACGAGGACGAGGAGGACGAGGACGAGGAGGAAGCGGCCGGCTGAGGCCGCTCAGCCGCCGGCGCGCTCCCGCCACTGCCGCACCCAGGCGCGGCCGTAGTCGTTGCCGTGCGGGGTGCGCAGCACCGTGTGCACGTGGAAGGGCTGCGGGGTGTCGTAGTCGAGGAAGACACCGCAGTGGTGGTCGAGCTCGGCGACGACGACCGGCGACTGCACCCGGTAGTAGAAGACGTCGCCGGGCTCGTGCCCGCCGATCCAGGAGAACCAGGTCTCGTCCAGGTGCGCCTCGACCTCGCGCAGCCGCGCGGCCCGGGGGCCGGCGGGCAGCAGCGCGACGAAGGTGGCCACGACGTCGAGCACCCGCTGCCGGGCGTCCTGGGGCAGGTCGGCGACCCGGACCCCCTCGACCGGGATGACCCGGTTGTCCTGGAACGCGCCGGCCAGGTGCCGCTCGTCGCCGGGGTGCACCCGGCCGGGCGGCATCGCCGGGTCGACCATCCGCTCGTAGACCGTCGCGGCGGTCCGCTGCTCCGGCGTCAGCGCCGCCATGACGGCCAGCCCGGCGGCGATCCGGTCGGCGAACAGGCCGGAGATCCCGGCGTGCGGGCCGTCGTCGATCTCGTCGGGCTCGGCGCCCACGAACACCGGCGAGACCACCATCCGGCCCTCGACCACCAGCACGTCGACCGCGCAGTGGTGGCCGTAGAGCTGCCAGCCCCACGGCGCGCGCAGGTCCGGGGTGCCGTAGAGGGCGAGGTTGTAGCTCCACTCGCCGAGCAGCGCGGGCAGGTCGACGACGTCGCCGAGGAAGCCGTTGACCAGCATCGCGGCGTGCACGAGGTCGGCGCCCTCGGGCGACAGGGACGCGCGGACCAGCTCCAGCGCCGCCTCGCGCACCTGGGGCGGCTGGAACTCCAGCCGCAGGCCGGTGTCGAACTGCAGGAACTCCGGGTTGGCCCAGGTCTGCCACTCCGGGGCGTCGACGGCGTGCGACACCCGCTCCCGGTCCTCCGGTGACAGCAGCGACAGCAGCGCCTCCGCGGCCTCGACCATCGCCGCGACCGGCGCCTCCTCGCCGGGTCGCGCGGGCTCCCAGCGGTGCACCTCCGGACGCAGCGTGCCGTCCTCGGTGACCCCGCGGAACGGCGCCAGGTACAGCGGCGTCCAGCCCTCGACCAGCCCACCGGTGAACGTGCCCGGCTTCCGCGCGAACTCCCCGTAGGCGTACGCGTCGAGCCCACGCACCTCGGCCAGCCGCGGGTGGTCGTGCGGGAACAGGTACTGCCGGAACTCACCGGCCACGGCCGGCCACCTCCCGGGCCTCGTTCCCGACGATGCGGTTGGTCAGGACGCCCAGCCGCTCGACCTCGACCTCGACGACGTCGCCGGGCCGCATCAGCCACGGGGGCGTGCGGGCGTAGCCGACGCCGGACGGCGTGCCGGTGGCCAGCAGGTCCCCGGGGTGCAGCGTGATGGTGCGGCTGATCAGCGCGAGGGTGTCGCCGACGGTGTAGACCATCTCGTCGGTGCGCCCGTCCTGGACGGTCTCGCCGTTGACCCGGGTCCGCACGCGCAGCCCGTCGCGCAGGTCGCCGACCTCGGCGGCGGGGACGATCGGCCCGAGCGGTCCGGACCGGTCGCCGTTCTTGCCGAGGATCCACTGCGAGGTGAGCTTCTGCGCCCGCCGCGAGGTGACGTCGTTGAACGTCGAGTAGCCGACGACGGCGGCCAGCGCCTCGTCCGGCGTGGCGTCGACCAGCGTCGACCCGACGTACGCGACGACCTCGCCCTCCCAGTCGAGGCCGTCCTCGTCGGCGGGCACCGGGATCTCCGCCCCGCCGACGGTCAGCGACCGGGTCCAGCGGGCGAACAGCGTCGGGTGCGGCGGCACGCCCTCGCCGGCGAAAAAGCCCTCGGCGACGTGCTTGAGGTAGTTCAGCCCGATGCAGACCACGCGGGCGCCGGGCAGCACCGGCGGCACCACCTCGACGCCGGCGACCGGGACGGGGTCCCCGGCCGGCTCCGCGGCCAGGAACCGGGCCGCGTCGGCCCAGAACCCCGCCAGCGGCGCCAGCAAGGTCACCGTCGCGCCGTCGTCGGACAGCGCCGCCGCCTCGACCGGTCCGCCGTCCCGGCGGATGCCCACGACGCGCATCAGGCGAGTCCGTTCCGGCGGGCGACGTCGCCGAGCCAGGCGAGGCTCGGCTTGGGCGTGCGGGCGAAGGTCTGCCGGTCGACGGCGACCAGGCCGAAGGTCGGGCGGTAGCCGAGCATCCACTCGAAGTTGTCCAGCAGCGACCAGTGCACGTAGCCGCGCACGTCCGCGCCGCCGTCGACCGCCGCGGCCAGGGACGCGAGCGCGTCGCGGGTGAAGGCGATGCGGTCGGTGTCGTCGCCCGTGGCGATGCCGTTCTCGGTGACCAGCAGCGGCGTGCCGGGCAGCACCTCGGCGGCCCGCGCGACGGCGGCACCGAGCGCCTCCGGCCGGCGCTCCATGCCGTGGGCGAGCGTCTGCAGCTCCGGGGCGGGGGCGACCAGGCCGTCGGCGTCGAAGCGGGCGCAGGTGTACACCTGCAGGCCGACGAAGTCGTCGCCGCGGGCGGCCTCGAGGAACTGGTCCTCGAAGGCGGCGCGCTCGGCGCGCATCCGCTCCTCGCCGCCGGGCTCGGCGAGGTGCTCGCGGCCGACCAGCGTCATGCCGGCGCGGGCGACGTTCCCGCGGAGCACGTCCATCGAGCGGGCGTGCAGGCCGAGCAGCGCCTCGGCGACCTCCTGGTCGGGGCGGGGCAGCCCCCTGATCGGCTCGCCGCGCATCGCCATCGCGCCCATCACCGGCTGGGCGGCCACCAGGTTGGGCTCGTTGACGGTGCACACGTACTCGGCGTCGGCCAGCACCGGCAGCACGGCCTCGGTGTAGCGGGCGATCCGGTCGCCGGCCTTCGGGCCGGTCCAGCCGCCGTCGTGGGACAGCCAGCGGGGCTGGGTGAAGTGCACGAGCGTGACCACCGGCGCCAGCCCGCGGTCGCGGCAGCCGTCGACGATCCGCCGGTAGTGGTCGAGCGCGGCGCGCGAGACCTCGCCCTCCTCGGGCTCGATCCGGCTCCACTCCAGGCTGAACCGGTAGGCGGAGAGCCCGGCACCCGCGACGAGGTCGAGGTCCTCGGGCCAGCGGTGGAAGGAGTCGCACGCGTCGCCGCTGGGCTCGGCGAACGGCGAGTGCTCGGCGTGCTCCATCTCCCAGTGGTCGTTGTTCACGTTGCCGCCCTCGACCTGGTGGGCGGCGGTGGCGGCACCCCAGAGGAAGCCCTCCGGGAACTGGGCGGCGGTCATGGGGCGGGTCTCCTCGGATCGGGGGTCAGCGGAGGGCGGAGGCGGGGACGGCGGCCCCGAGGACGCGGGCGAGCAGCGTGTCGGCGTCGGGCACCGCGTCCCCGCGCCAGGCCACGTGCTGGTCGGGGCGGACGAGGACGAGGTCGGCGCCGAGCAGGTCGCGCAGCCCCGGCACGCCGGACAGGTCGGCGTCGGTCAGCGGCACCCCGCGGGCGGCCGCGGCGCTCGCCAGCGACCCGGCGTCGGCGGCAGGGTCCAGCCGCAGCACGGTGAAGCCGTCGCCGAGGCGGTCGAACAGCGAGTCGCCGTCGCCCAGCCAGGCGTGCGGCAGCCGGGCACCGGGGTGCGCCGAGGGGGTGAAGGTGGCCAGGGCCGGCGCGGGGACCGGCCGGCCGTCGGGGACGACGACGGGGGAGTCCGGGTAGTCGTAGCCGAGCACCAGCCCGAGGCTGTGGAACTCCGGGTCCTTGACCTGCAGGGCCTCGGCCAGCGCCGCCCGCAGCTCGACGCCGGTGGGGCCGTCGTCGTCGAGGTCGCGGCCGGTGAACGCGGGGGCGAGGAACGCCTCCTGACCACCGGCGGCGTCGATGGTGCGCCGCGCGACCGGGCGCCGCTCGGGTTCGTAGCTGTCGAGCAGCGCGGCCGGCGCCCAGCCCTGCAGGACCGCGGCGAGCTTCCACCCGACGTTCACGGCGTCGCCGACGCAGGTGTTGAACCCGTGCCCGCCCCACGGCGGGTTCAGGTGCGCGGCGTCGCCGACGAGGAACACGCGCTCGCCGCGGTAGCGGTCGGCCAGCAGCATCCGGGCCTGCCACGGGTCGGTGGCCAGCACCTCGACGTCGATGTCGTCCCCGACCATCGCCCGCACCAGGGCCCCCGGGTCGGCGTCCTCGGCCACCGTGTCGACGCCCTGCACGATCGCCCACCACGTGCCGTCGAGGTCGAGCCGGCCCATGAGCCCGCCGCGCTCGGTGCCGATCACCCAGTGGTGCACGCCGAGCGTGCACAGCGGCCGCTCCTCCAGCGCGCGGGAGCGGAAGGTGACGCTGAGGTTGGGCATCGCGCCGGAGGAGCCCTCGTACCGGGCGCCGATCGCGCGCCGCGAGATGCCGGCGCTGCCGTCGCAGCCGAGCAGGTACCCGGCGACGACGTCGGTGCCCGTGCCGTCCGGGCCCTCGACGGTGGCGCGGACCCCGTCCGGCCCGTCGGTGATCGCGGTGACCCGCGAGCCGACCAGCAGGGTGACCGTGGGCAGGGCCGCGGCGGCCTCGCGCAGCAGCCGCTCGACCTCCGACTGGGGCGCCTGCTGGCCGGCCTCGGCGGCGACCTGGCGGGGCTCGGTCCACAGCCCGAACGCCTCGGGGAAGCGGGTGATCTCGTGCCCGAACAGCCCGGTGCAGAAGACGACGTCCTGGGCGTAGGACACCGGGAGCGGGGCGGCGGCGCGCAGCCGGTCGGCCAGGCCCCAGCGGCGCAGGTGCTCCATCGTGCGGACGCTGGTGGTCTTGGCGCGCGGGCGCAGCGGGTCCAGCTCGGTGCGCGGCTCGACGACGAGCACCTCGACGCCACGGCGGCCCAGCTCGATCGCGGCGGCCAGCCCGCTGGGGCCGCCGCCGGCGACGAGGACCGGGACCCGGGACGGGACGTGCGCTTCGGTCACGGGGACTCCTGTCGGACTGCGGTGCCGCCGTCGGGCGCCTCCCACGTGAGGGAGGCGGGGCGGGGATCGAGGGCCGGGGGGCTCGGGGGCCGCGCCCGGACACGTCGAGGATGGGTGGCCGGGGTCACTCTGCCGAGGGGCGATTCCATTGACCGGCAAGCGGTCCCGGATAGTTCCGGATCACGTCCCGAGCAGCCGGGCGCGCAGGAACGCGGTCGTCCGGTCGAGCGCGTCCGCGGCCGCGTCCGGGGCGCCCAGCCACATGTGGTCCGCGCCGTCGTAGGTGTGCAGCTCGACGTCCGCCCCGGCTCTCCGCAGCGCCTCCGCCAGCCGCTCGCTCTGCACGCACGGCACGAACCGGTCGCCGGTGCCGTGCAGCAGCAGGAACGGCGGCGCGTCCGCCCGGACGTGGGTGACCGGGCTCGCCTGGGCCGCGGCGCCGGGCACGCTCGCCGGCGGGGCGCCGAGCAGCTGCGCCTCCCGGGTGCCGGCGTCGGCCGGGTCGGCGCCGGCGTCCGCGGCGAAGCCGGCGAGGTCGGCCGGCGGGTACCAGGCGGCGACCGCGACGACGGCGCTCGACGGGCCGGCCACGCCGACGTCGCCCTCCAGGTCCGCGTCGGTGGCCAGGCCGAGCAGCTCGGCGAGGTGGCCGCCCGCGGACTCGCCCCACGCGGCCACCCGCTCCGGGTCGACGCCGAGCTCGTCCGCCCGGGCGCGCAGCCAGCGGACGGCGGCCTTCGCGTCGGACAGCTGCGCCGGCCAGACCGCCTCGCCGGAGAGCCGGTAGTCGGCGCTGGCCACCGCGATCCCGGCGGCAGCGACCCGCTCGAACAGCGTGCGTCCGGGGAACGCGGGACCGCCGGAGTGCCGGCCGCCCAGCCGCCACCCGCCGCCGTGCAGGAACAGCGCGACCGGGTGCGGCCCGTCGCCGGGCGGGAGGTACAGGTCGAGCTCCAGCGGCCGGACGCCGGGGAGCGCCGCGTAGGCGACCCCGGACAGGACGCGGGTGCCGTCCGGGCCCGGCACGGGCGCGGGCAGGGGAGCGGCGTGCGCCGGCGGGGGCAGCGGCAGGGCGGGCGTGGGCACGGGGCCTCCTCGGAACGGACGCCGGGCGCGGCCCCTGGTCAGGGACCGCGCCCGGGGAGCGAGGTGCGGGACTCAGGCCTGCTCGGGCCACTCGTAGTCGCGCATGAACTGCATGTCGTGCTGCTGCGCCGCCGCCTGCATGCGCGGGAAGTCCGGGATGAACGGCGGCTGGTCCTTGGTCGGGTGGTCGGTCGGCTGGCCCATGTGCTGGAAGAACCGCTCGAAGCCGCCGGAGAGGGTGCCCATCATCCGGGCGTCCTCGACGATCTGGTACGCGTGCGCGAACCCGGCCGGCACGAAGCCGAAGTCGCCAGGGGTGAGCAGCTGCGACTGCTTGCCGCCCTCGGCGTCCTCGAAGAACAGCCGCACCTTCCCGTCGAGCACGAAGAACGTCTCGTGGGTGGCGTTGTGCGAGTGCGTGGGGATGACGTCGCCGGCGGGGGAGTCGCTGACGACGATCCCGAACTGGTTCTCGGTCTCGTCGCCGGACAGCAGCACGCTGAACAGGTCGCCGAACAGCATCGCGTGCTCGCCCTCGCCGCGCTTGAGCACGTAGGGGACCGGCTTGCCGGGCAGCACCCCCTGCCACTGCGGGCCCCTCTCCGGGTCGATCAGGTACTCGAAGCTCATCTGCACTCCCGGGTCGGGTCGACACTGACCGTCCGAGCATCCGTGACCCGGGTCACCCGACCAACGCCCGTGCCATTGACCGGCACGGTCACGCGGACACCGGGACGGTGACGGGCTGCCCGGCGACGACCTCGGCCATCAGCGCGAGCGCCCGGTCCACCGGCTCGACGTCGACGGCGGGCGTGTTGAGGAAGCCGTGCAGCATCCCGGGGACGAGCACCTGCCGGACGTCGACGCCGGCCAGCGCGAGCGCCGCGGTGAACGCCTCGGCGGAGGCGCGCAGGTCGTCGTACTCGGAGTTCAGCAGCAGCACGGGGCAGAGCCCGTCGAGGACGGCGTTCGCCGGCATCGCGTACCCGTCCGCGCGGCTCTCCGGCCCGCCCAGGTAGGTGCGGGTGATCGACGCACGGTCCTCCGGCAGGAAGCGCAGCAGCCGCGGGACCTCGGTCATGAGCGCCGCGAGCGCGGCCGACGGCGCGGGGACGACGGCGTGCAGGGTCGTGTAGGCGAGGACCAGCGCCGCGGGGACCCAGCCGTCGTCGTCGCGCAGCCGCAGCACGGCCCCGGTGGCCAGGTTGCCGCCGGCGCTGGCGCCGCCGACGGAGATGCGCGCGGGGTCGACGCCCAGGACCGCGGCGGAGTCGCGCACCCACTGGACGGCGGCGACGGCGTCGTCGTGCGGCACGGGGTAGGTCACCCCGCCGACGCAGAGCCGGTAGTCGACGCTCACCACGACGGCACCGGCCCGCTCGCAGACCTGCCGCGCGGTCCAGTCGGCCTCGGGCATGTCCAGGTCGCCCATCCGGAACGCGCCGCCGTGCAGCCAGACGAGGCAGGGGCGGTCGGTGCCGCCGCCGTCGGGCTCGTAGACCCGGACCGGGACGTCGCCGTGCGGACCGGGCGCGGACGCCGGCCGGGCGGCGACGGCGGGCGGCGGGGGAGCGCCCTCGATCGACATGAACGCGTCGAGGCGGGCGCGCTGCTCCGGGTCGGCGAGACCTTGCTCGAAGGACTCGATGCCCTCCAGCAGGTGCAGGTTCGCGGCGATGGCGGGGTGGATCGGCACGGGTCCTCCGGTGCTCGGCGGTGGTCCGCGTCACCCTCGTCACCGAGGGGCGGGTCCGGCCATCCCCGTGCCATTGACCGGCAGGTCGAGGCGTCTGTGGGTCCCGGTCGACGGCTACCGGAGACCTGTGGACGCGCCGCTGACCTGCGGATTCACGTCGCGGACGGGTGCCTGATCGGCTAGGCTTCGTACATGTGTTCGGGTGAGCCGGGCGGCGGTGACGTCCTCGACGAGGTCGCCGCGCTGGTCGCCGAGCGCAACCGGATCGACGCCCGCCTCGCCCGTCTGGTCCGGACCGCGGAGAACCGGCAGGCGCCCGAGCGGGACGGGCTGAGGGCGATGGCCTCGTGGCTGCGCGGGCACTGCCGGCTGTCGACCGCCACCGCCGCGCGGCTGGTGCGCACCGGCCGGGCGCTGGAGCACCTGCCGGCGCTGGCCGAGGCGCACGAGGCCGGGCTGGTCACCGCCGAGCAGGTGGCCGTCGCGGCGCGGGCGGTGACCCCCGAACGGCTCACCGCCGCCGCGGTCGCCGGGGTGGACCTGGCGGTGGTCGACGCGGTCCTCACCGGTGTGGCGGTCGAGCACTCGCACGCCGACCTGGCTCAGGTGGTCCAGCGCTACTGCGACGACCTCGACCTGGACGGGCCGGAGCCCGACCCGACCGAGGGCCGGTCACTGACGCTGGCCCGGCACGCCGACGGCTCCCTCACCATCCGCGGCCACCTGGACGCCGTGGGCGGGGAGAGGCTGCAGACCGCACTCGAGGCGCACGTGCAGGCCGACCGGCCCGCCGGGGACGAGCGCACCCGCGCCCAGCGCCTCGGCGACGCCCTCGTCCAGCTGGCGGACAACGTGCTGGCCGCCGGGACGCTGCCGGTGCTGCGCGGCCACAGGCCGCAGATCGCCGTCGTCGTGGACCTGGCGGACCTGGTCGATCCGGCCGGCAGCCGCAACGCCGGGCGGATGGGCTTCGGGGCCACGATCTCCGCCGCCCGCGCCCGCTGGCTGGCCTGCGAGGGGGCGGTGTCCCGCGTGGTGTTCGGCCCCGACGGCGCACCACTCGACCTCGGCCGCGAGCAGCGGCTGATGAGCCGCCACATCCGCCGCGCCGCCGAACTCCGTGACGGCGGGTGCGTGTTCACCGGCTGCGGCGCACCGACCTGGTGGTGCGACGTGCACCACCTGGTCCACTGGATCGATGGCGGCGACACCAGCCTCGACAGCGCAGCGCTGCTGTGCGAACGCCACCACACCAAGGTCCACCACGGGTTCCGCGTCGAGCGACGACCCACCGGGACCTGGCGCACCTGGTGGCCCGACGGCACCGAGATCACCACCCCGGCACCCCTGGCGCCGGCGCTGCGCGCACCCGCTGCCTGAACCCACCTGCACCGGCCCGCTCGGCCGCCCGTCGAACGACCGCGGACGGTCGCACGGGCCTGCCGGCATCGGGCCGGCCTCAGCGGCCGGGGCCGAGCGGGCGCCGGGCGCCGAGGCCGCGGGAGATCGCGCGGGCGGCGGTGCGCACCGCGGGGCCGAGCACGCGGGCGTCGGCGCCCTCCTGCGGCACGACGACGGAGACCGCGGCGGCCAGCCGGTCGGTGGCGTCGAAGACCGGCGCGGCCACCGAGACGATCGGCCGGGGGACGCGGCGGCGGAAGTGGGCGAGGCCCTCCCGGCGGACCTCGGCCAGCGTCCGTCGCAGCGCCGCCTCCGACACCGGCGTGCGCTCGGGCTCGTGCACCAGCGGCCGGGCCAGGTACTCCTCCTGCACGTCGGGGTCGGCGTAGGCCAGCAGCACCAGGCCGACGCCGGTGGAGTGCAGCGGCAGCCGCCCGCCCACCTGGTACAGCACCGGGATCGCCGCGTGCGCCGAGAGGCGCTCGAGCAGCACGGCGTCCCCGCCCTCCCGGACGGCGAGCAGCACGTGCTGGCGGGTGACCTCCTCCAGGTCGCCGAGGAAGGGCATCGCCACCTGCCGCAGGCCGCGGGCGCGGGGCGCCAGGGAGGCCACCTCCCACAGCCGCAGCCCGACGGTGAACCGGCCCTCGGCGTCGCGCTCCAGCGCGCCCCAGGCGACCAGCCGGCCGGCCAGCCGGAGCGTGGAGCTGGTCGGGATGCCGCTGCGGCGGGCCAGCTCGCCCAGCGTCAGCGACGGACGCGTGGCGTCGAAGGCGGCGAGCAGGGCGAGGGCGCGGTCGACCACCGGGTCGCCCTGCGGCGGCCGCCTGCCCCGGACGCGCGGCGCCGGGCCCGGTCCGTCGGTCACGTCGGTCACGTCGGTCACGTCGGTCACAGGGTCCTGGTTCACCGGGAGGACGTCCGTCCGTCACCGGTGAGGTGCGCACCACACTCGTTTTCCATTGACCGGCATTGTGCCTGACGCCACAGCGCAGTCGTCCTCATCGTCTTGGAGCAGTCGGGCGGAGCAGCCCGCACGGCCGCCGGTCGGCCGTCCAGACCCCTCGCGTCCGTCGAGGATGAGGAGCCAGGACACGATGAATCGATCCACCCTGCTGACCAGCCGGCGCACCCGGCCGACGACCGTGCGGATCGGTGCCGCGGTGGTCGCGACCGCGACCGCCGCGACGCTGGCCGCCTGCGGCGGCAACGGCGGTGGCGGTGGCGGCGGCAGCCAGAGCGCGCAGGGCACGCTGACCTTCGCCTACGACGCCGATGCCGCGCCCACCGGCTACGACCCGCTGCGGTACTCGCAGGGGCAGTTCACCTTCTTCAGCGCGCTGTACGACGCGCTGTTCGTCACCACCTCCGACGGCACGGTCGAGCCGAGCCTGGTCACCGAGTTCTCCAACAACCCGGAGAACACCCAGACCACGCTCACGCTGCGCGAGGGGGTGACCTTCACCGACGGGTCGGCCCTGGACGCCGAGCTGGTCAAGGCCAACCTCGACCGGCGCAGCGACCCGGACCTCGAGGCCTACGGCGCGCTGGCCCCCGGGCAGGCGTCCGAGATCACCGACGTGACGGTGCAGGACCCGCGGACCGTGGTCATCACCTGGGCGCAGCCCCAGGCGACGCCGGAGAACAACCTCGTCGACACCGCGGGCATCATCGTCGGCCGCGACGGCGTCGCCGACCCGAGCACCCTCGAGACGGCGCCGAACGGCTCGGGGGCCTACACCCTCGACACCGGCGAGACGACGCGCGCGAGCACCTACACCCTCGACAAGAACGACGAGGCCTGGGGCGCCGACGAGTGGGCCTACGACTCCATCGTCTTCAACGTCATCACCGACCCGCAGGCGCTGGCCAACGCGGTCGTCTCGGGCCAGGCCGACGTCGCGACCGTCCTCGACCCGACGACGATCGACCTGGTCGAGCAGCGGCAGAGCGTCGTCAGCGTCGGCGGCACGATCGTCGGCTTCCCGGTCATCGACAAGACCGGCGCGAGCAACCCGGCCTTCGCCAGCGAGCAGGCCCGGCTGGCGATGACCTACGCCACCGACCGCGAGGCGCTGGTCAGCGACCTGCACGACGGCTCCCGGCCGACCTCCCAGCTCTTCCCCGAGGAGGCCCCCGGCTTCGACCCGGCGCTGGACGAGGAGTTCGGCTACGACCCGGACCGCGCCCGGGAGCTGCTCGCCGAGGCCGGGTTCCCGGACGGCTTCGACGTCGACCTGACCGTCCTCGGCCAGCCCGACGAGGACGCCGTCGCCATCCAGAGCCAGTGGGCCGAGGTCGGCATCCGGCTCAACTTCGTCACCGCCACCTCGACCGACCAGGTCTTCGCGGCGGTGCGGACCGACCCGGTGATCTTCGGCCCCTTCACCGTGGGCGCCCAGCCCGCGGGCTTCGTCGCCGGTGCCCTCTACGGCGGCTTCATGAACATGCAGGACGCCACCGAGCCGGAGATCGAGGGCCCGCTCGGCGCCGCCCTCGGTGCGACCGGCGACGCCCAGGAGCAGGCCCTGACCGACCTGAACCGGGCCATCACCGAGAACGGCTGGTTCGTCCCGGTGTACGAGGACTTCGTCTACGCCGGCTACAACGCCGAGTCGGTCGCCGAGCCGTCCTTCGCCGGGACCAACGCCTACCTCGTGCTCTCCGACATCGAGCCGGCGAGCTGACCGCTCCCTGATCGGCCGGTGGCCGCCGGCACGCCCGGCGGCCACCGGCCCGGCCCCAGACCACTCCTCATCGAGGGACCCCAGATGCTCGCCTACGTCGCCCGGCGACTCGCCCTGGCGATCGGCACCCTGCTGGCCGCGGTGCTGATCACCTTCCTGCTCGTCCACGCCAGCGACAGCACCCCCGGCGCGGTCCGGCTCGGTGCCGGTGCCACCCCGGAGGCCGTGGCCGCGGAGAACGAGGCGCTCGGCTGGAACCGCCCGCTGTACGTGCAGTTCTTCGACTACCTCGGGTCCCTGTTCCGGCTCGACCTGGGGAGTTCGCTCGTCGACGGCCGGGACGTCGCCGCCGACCTGGCCGACCGTCTGCCGGTCACCGCCTCCATCGCCTTCTTCGCCACGCTGCTGTCCGGGATCGTGGGAGTGCTGCTGGGCGTGACCGCCGCGGTGCGCGGCGGCCGTCTGGGCAAGGGGATCACCACCGGCAGCGGCGTCGCCCTGTCGCTGCCGGCGTTCTGGGTCGGGATCCTCCTCGTCTACCTCCTGTCGCTGCAGCTGGGCTGGCTGCCGGCGACCGGCTACGTCGAGTTCTCCGCGGACCCGGCCGCCTGGTTCCAGAGCCTGCTGCTGCCGGTGCTCACGCTCACCGTCGGTGGGGCGGCGATCGTCGCCCGGACCGCCGACGCCGGCATGCGCGAGGCGCTGACCCAGGAGCACGTCCGCACCCTGCGGGCGATGGGGACGCCGCCGTGGCGGATCCGGTACGTGCACGCCCTGCGCTACGCCAGCGTGCCGGTGGTCTCCACGCTCGGCATCCAGTTCATCGCGCTGTTCGGCGGCTCGGTGATCATCGAGAACCTCTTCGCGCTGCCCGGTCTCGGCCAGGCCAGCCAGGCCGCCGCGTCGTCGAGCGACTTCCCCGCGCTGGTCGGGGTGGTGGTCGTCGCCACGGCGGTGGTCGTCGTCATCAACCTGCTGCTCGACCTGCTGGTCGCGGCGCTCGACCCGAAGGTGCGTACCGCATGAGCGTGCTGCCCCTCGACGCGGCCGACGAGGTCGCCACCGAGCCGGTCCCGCCGGCCCGCCGCCGCCGCGGCCTGCCGTCCTTCCTGCGCCGCCCCGGCGGGGTCTTCGGCGCCACCTGGCTGCTCCTCGTCGTGGTCGCCTCGCTCACCGCCCCGCTGTGGCGGCCCTTCGAGCCGGGGCAGCAGGACACCGCGAACCGGCTGGCGCTGCCCTCGGCCGAGCACTGGCTGGGCACCGACCCGCTGGGGCGGGACCTGCTCTCCCGCATCTTCACCGCCGGGGCACTGCCGCTGCTCGCCTCGGCACTGATGCTGGTCGTCGCGTTCGGGATCGGCCTGCCGCTGGCCCTGGTCGCCGCCGAGCGCGGGCGCCGGGTCGAGCGGGTGATCAGCCGGGTGACCGAGGTGTTCCTCGCCCTGCCGGCGACGATCCTGCTGCTCGCCGTCATCGGGGTGATCGGCAACCGGCTGTACCCGGTCATGGCGATCATGGGCGTGCTGATCTCCGCCGCCGTCTACCGGGTGCTGCTCGGTGTGGCGCAGTCGGTGCGCCAGCGGCTGTACGTCGACGCCGCGCGCGTCAACGGCCTGGGCTCGCTGCGGGTCAACCTCGTGCACGTGCTGCCGTCCATGGCCACGGTGGTCGCCGTGCAGGCCGCGCAGCTGTTCGGCATCGGCCTGCTGATCGTCGCCGGCCTGGCGTTCCTCGGCTTCGGGCCCGGGGAGCCGGAGCCCAGCTGGGGCTTCATGATCCAGGACGCCTCGGGCTACATCTACAACGCGCCGTGGCTGATGGTCCCCACCGGCCTGGTGCTGGCGCTCACCGTCGTGGCGGCCAACGAGCTCGCCGACGCCCTCGCCGGGAGGGCCGCCGGCCCCCGCACGGCCCGCCGTCGCCGGCCGCTGCGCCGCGCCGTGGCCGCGGCCACCGCGGTGCCCGCCGCCCCGGCCGACGCGGAGGCGGTGCTCGACGTCCGCGACCTCACCGTCTCCGTCGACGACGGCCCCGACCTGGTCACCGGCGTCTCCTTCTCCCTGCGGCAGGGGCAGGTCCTCGGCCTGGTCGGCGAGTCCGGCTGCGGCAAGACGATGACCGCCCGCTCGCTCGTGGGGCTGTTGCCCGACGGCGTCTCGGTCACCGGCGGCTCGATCCGCTGGCAGGGCCGGGAGCTGGCCGGGCTGCCCGAGGCCGAGCTCAACCGCGTCCGCGGCCGGGAGATCGCGATGATCTCGCAGGAGCCGATGGTCGCGCTGGACCCGATGTTCTCCATCGCCTCCCAGCTCACCGGCCCCATCCGCCGGTTCCGCCGGGTCGACCGGAGGCAGGCGAAGCGGATCGCCGCGGAGCTGCTGCGCGACGTCGGCATCGTCGACGCCGAGCGGGTGCTCAGGAGCTACCCGCACCAGCTCTCGGGCGGCATGGCGCAGCGGGTCTGCATCGCGCTCGCGCTCACCGGCGAGCCGCGGCTGCTCATCGCCGACGAGCCGACGACGGCCCTCGACGTCACCGTGCAGGCGGAGATCCTGTCGCTGCTGCGGGCGCTGGTGCGCGACACCGGCCTGTCGGTCGTCGTCGTCAGCCACGACCTCGGCGTCGTCGCCGACATCTGCGACACCGTCGCCGTCATGTACGCCGGCGAGGTCGTCGAGTCCGGCACCGCCGCGGCCGTGCTGGACGGGCCGGCGCACCCGTACACGATGGCGCTGCTCGGGGCGAACCCGCACGTGCCCGAGGGCGAGCCGGTGCCCCAGCGGCTGGCCTCCATCGCCGGCACCGTCCCGCCGCCGGGCTCCTGGCCGACCGGCTGCCGGTTCGCCACCCGCTGCCGGTTCGCGGAGGAGGCGTGCACCGTGCCGTTCCCGGTGCTGCCCGCGCACGGCGAGGGAGCCGTCCGCTGCGTCCGCGTCGACGAGCTGTCCCGCGAGCACGCCGTGTGGCAGCCCGAGTCCGCCGGCGACGAAACGTCCGTCCAGAAGCCCGCCCCGACCGCCGGAGTCCCCGCATGACCGCCCCCGCCGGGACCGCGCCCGTCGCGGCCACCACCACGCCCGCCCTGGAGATCCGCGACCTCGTCGTCCGCTACGGCTCCGGCCGCAGGGCGCGGCAGGCCCCGCCGGCCATCGACCGGGTCAGCCTCGACATCGCCCCCGGCGAGACCGTCGGCCTGGTCGGCGAGTCCGGTTCGGGCAAGTCGACGATCGGCAAGGCGGTCCTCGGGCTGCAGCCGGCGACGTCCGGGACGATCCGGGTCAACGGCCAGGACGTCACCCGGATGTCGCTCAAGCAGCGCAGCCGCCAGGTCGCCGACCTGCGCGTGGTCTTCCAGGACCCGTACTCCTCGCTCAACCCGGCGCGCACCATCGGCCAGACGCTGGTCGAGCCGCTCCGGCTGATGGGCGTGACGGGCGCCGAGGCGACGGCGCGGGCGCGGCAGGGGCTGGAGTCGGTGGGCCTGCCCGGCGACGCCGTCGACCGCTACCCGTCGCAGTTCTCCGGTGGTCAGCGCCAGCGCATCGCGATCGCCCGCGCGCTGGTCTGCGACCCGAAGGTCGTTGTCCTCGACGAGCCGGTCAGCGCGCTGGACCTGTCCACCCAGGCGCAGGTGCTCAACCTGCTCGCCGACCTGCGCGACCAGCACGGCCTGGCGTTCCTCTTCATCGCCCACGACCTCGGCGTCGTCCGGTTCCTCGCCCAGCGGACGGTGGTCCTCTACCGCGGGCAGGTCATGGAGACCGGGCCGGTCGAGGCGGTCAGCCAGGCGCCGCGGCACCCGTACACGGTGGCGCTGACCGCCGCCGCGCCCGTGCCGCGCCCGGCCGAGCAGGCCGCCCGCCGCGCCGCCCGCGAGGCCGCCGGGTTCGGGACCGCCGGCGCGGCGCAGCCCGCGGCCACCGGCTGCCCCTTCGTGCCGCGCTGCCCGCTGGCCAGCGACGTCTGCGTCGAGCAGCGCCCGCCGCTGCGGCTGGTCGAGGGCACGGAGGCCGCCTGCCACCACGCCGAGTCCGTCCCCGTCCTGTGACGGCCGCACCGTCGGGTCTCCGGGTCGAGCACCTCGACGAGCCGCTCGGCACCGGGACGACGTCGCCGCGGCTGTCCTGGCGGCTGCCCGGCGGCGCCCGCGCGCAGAACGCGTACCGGCTCACCACCGACGACGGCTGGGACTCCGGCTGGGTCGACGACGACCGGCACGTGCTCATCCCGTGGCCCGGCCCGGCGCTGCGCTCCGCCCAGCGGGTCACCTGGCGGGTGCGGGTGCGCACCGACCTCGGCGAGAGCCCGGTGTCCGGGCCCGCGTGGTTCGAGACGGGCCTGCTCGAGGCGCACGACTGGCAGGTCGAGTGGATCGAGCCGGGGACCATCCCGGCCGGCCCGGCGGGGGACCGGGCGGCCGCCCTGCTGCGGTGGGAGTTCCCCGTCGACCGGCCCGTCGCCTCCGCCCGGCTGCACGCCACCGCGCAGGGGCTCTACGAGGCGTTCCTCGACGGCGCCCGGATCGGCGACGCCGAGCTCACCCCCGGGTACACCCAGTACGACCAGCGGCTGCAGGTGCAGACGCACGACGTCGGCCCGGTGGGCGAGGGCCGGCACGCGCTGGCCGTCGTCCTCGCCGACGGCTGGTTCCGCGGCCAGACCGGCGTCACCCGGTCCGCCGACCAGTGGGGCGACCGGACGGCGTTCCTCGCCCAGCTGCACCTGACCCACGACGACGGCACGGTCACCGTGCTCGGCACCGGCCCGGACTGGCGCAGCGCGACCGGGCACGTCCTCGCCGCCGACCTCGTCGCCGGCGAGCGCTGGGACCTGCGCGCCCTGCCCCGCGGCTGGGACGACCCCGGCTTCGACGACGCCCGCTGGGACCCGGTCACCGTGGTGCAGCACGGGTTCGCCGGCCTCGTGGACTCGCCGGCCCCGCCGGTGCGCCGGGTGGAGGAGCTCGTGCCCGTCTCGGTCACCCGGCTGCCGGGCGGCGCCCAGGTGGTCGACCTCGGGCAGAACGTCAACGGCTGGGTGCGGCTGACCGACCTCGGCCCGGCCGGGACGACGCTCACGCTGACCCACGGCGAGTGGCTCGCCCCCGACGGCGACGTCACGGTGGCCAACCTCGAGCCCGACCTGCCGTTCCTGCCGCACCCGCTGCCCGCCGGCCAGGTCGACGTCGTCGTCTCCGCGGGCGTGCCCGGCGAGGTCTTCGAGCCGCGCCGCACCACGCACGGCTTCCGCTACGTGCGGGTCGAGGGCCACCCGCGCGACCTCACCCCCGACGACGTCCGCGGCGTCGTCGTGCACACCGACCTGCGGCGCACCGGCTGGTTCTCCTCCAGCGACGAGCGGCTCGACCGGTTCCACGAGGCGGCCGTGTGGAGCTTCCGGGACAACGCCTGCGACATCCCGACCGACTGCCCGCACCGCGAGCGGCACGGCTGGACCGGCGACTGGCAGCTCTACGTCCCGACCGCGGCGTTCCTCTACGACGTCGCCGGGTTCTCCACGAAGTGGCTGCGCGACGTCGTCGCCGACCAGTGGCCCGACGGGACGGTCGCCAACGTCAGCCCGTGCCCGCGCGGCGAGGGCCGGGACAGCCCGGTGTCGTTCCTCAACGGCTCGGCCGGCTGGGGCGACGCGGTCGTGGTCGTGCCGTGGGAGCTGTACCGCGCCTACGGCGACACCCGCGTGCTCGAGGAGACCTGGCCGGCGGTGGTCCGCTGGCTGGACCGCACCGAGCGCGCGGCCCGCGAGCGGCGTCACCCCGAGCGCGCCGCCCGCCGGCCCGAGCCCGCGCCGCACGAGCGGTGGCTGTGGGACACCGGCTTCCACTGGGGCGAGTGGCTGGTCCCCGGCGAGGAGGTCGGCGACTTCGGCGCGTTCGTCGCCGCGGACGAGGGCGTCGTCGCCACCGCCTGGTACGCGCACAGCGCGGAGCTGGCAGGCCGGATCGCCGCGGTGCTCGGCCGGGACGGCGACGCCGCCCGCTACGCCGGGCTCGCCGCGCGGGTGCGCGCCGCCTGGCAGGCCGAGTACCTCGACGACGACGGGCGGCTGGTCTCCGACACCCAGGCCGACCACGTGCGTGCACTCGCCTTCGGCCTGGTGCCCGACGGGCTGCGCCCGGCCGTCGCCGAGCGGCTGGTCGAGCTGGTCCGCAAGGCCGGCACCCACCTGGGCACCGGGTTCCTCGCCACCCCGCACCTGCTGCCGGTGCTCGCCGACGCCGGGCACCTCGACGTCGCCTACGAGCTGCTGCTGCAGGACACCGAGCCCGGGTGGCTGGTCATGGTCGACCGCGGCTCGACGACGGTGTGGGAGCGGTGGGACGGCGTCGACGCCGACGGCGTCCCGCACGAGTCGCTCAACCACTACTCCAAGGGCGCGGCGATCTCGTTCCTGCACCGGTACACCGCGGGCATCGAGCCGGTCGAGCCCGCGTACCGCCGCTTCCGCGTCCGACCCCGCCCCGGCGGCGGGCTCACGCGCGCCGCGGCCGCGCACGAGTCGCCGTACGGCCGGATCGGGTCGGCCTGGCGGCTCGACGGCCACCGGTTCTCGCTGACCGTCCAGGTGCCCGCGGGCACCGAGGCCGAGGTGGTCCTGCCCGACGGGACCGCCACGACGGCCGGCCCCGGCACGCACACGTTCACCAGCACCGCAGAGGAGACGCGATGAGCACCACCGAGACGACCGAGTGGGCCGGCCCGGCCCGGTTCCTGCCACCGCCGCCGCCCCTCCGGCGCGAGGACGGCGCCCGGCACTTCTCCGGCGTCACCTACGCCGTCGCCTTCGGCTACCGGCCGCTGCAGCTCGACGTCTGGGTGCCCGACACCCCCGCGCCCGCGCCGCTGGTCGTCTGGGTGCACGGCGGCGCGTTCATGATGGGCGACCGCCGCTACCTGCCCGAGACGCTGCGCGAGAACCAGATCTTCGACGCGCTGCTCGACGCCGGCCTCGCCGTCGCCACCGTCGACTACCGGCACGCGCTGGAGGCGCCGTTCCCCGCGCTGCTGCACGACGCCAAGGCCGCCGTCCGGTACCTGCGGCGGTTCGCCGGCGAGCTGGGCGTCGACACCACCCGGATCGGCACGTGGGGCGAGTCGGCGGGCGGGCACGTCGCGGCGCTGCTCGGCCTGACCGGGCACCGGCCCGACCTCGAGGGCACGCACGGCGTCGTCGGGGAGTCCAGCGCGGTCGACGTCGTCGTCGACTGGTACGGCGTCTCCGACCTCGCCACCATGCCGCGGCAGGCACCGCCGCCGCAGATCGCGGCGCTGCTGCCCGAGGAGCTGCGGGGACCGCCGGAGGAGCACCTGGTCGCCGGCCTCACGGACGCCACACGCGCCGACGCCAGCCCGGTCACCCACGCGACCGCGGACGCGCCGCCGTTCCTGCTCCTGCACGGCACCGCCGACTGGCTCGTCCCCTACGCGCAGAGCGAGCGGCTGCACGCGGCGCTGCAGGCCGCCGGGGCCCGGTCGGAGCTGGTGCCGGTCGAGGGCGCCGGGCACGTCTGGCTCGGGCACGACGACGTCGACGGGATCGTCGACCGCTCCGTCCGCCACCTCGCCCACCACCTGGGCACCGCGCTGCTCGGGGACCGGGTCCGATGAGCGACGTGACCGTCGCCGCCGTCACCGCCGAGCACCACCGCGAGCCGCTCGGCATCGGCGAGACCGCCCCGCGGCTGTCCTGGGTGACCCTCACCGAGCTGCCGGGCTGGCGGCAGGCCGCCTACGAGCTGGAGATCGGCGACTGGTCCTCCGGACGGGTCCCCTCCGCCGACTCGGTGCTCGTCCCGTGGGGCGCGCCCCCGCTGACCAGCCGCGGGCGACGGGTCGTCCGGGTCCGCGTCTGGGGTGAGGGCGACGCCGAGCCGTCGGCGTGGAGCGAGGAGGTCGCCGTCGAGGCCGGCCTGCTCGACCCGGCGGACTGGACGGCGGAGCTGGTCGAGCCGGTGCTGCCCGAGCCCGGCGGCACCGGCGAGCCGGTGGCACTGCTGCGCCGCGAGTTCACCCTCGGGAAGCCGGTGACGCGGGCGCGGCTGTACGCCACCGCGCGGGGGCTGTACGAGGCCGAGATCGACGGCACGACCGTCGGCGACGACGTCCTGGCGCCGGGCTGGACCAGCTACCGGCACCGGCTGCGCTACCGGACGTACGACGTCACCGCGCTGCTCGCCGAGGGCCGGCACGCGCTCGGCGTCACGCTCGCCGACGGCTGGTACCGCGGCCACCTCGGCTTCACCGGCGGCCGGCACCTCTACGGCGACCGCACCGGCGCGTTCCTCCAGCTGGAGGTCGAGCACCCGGACGGGTCGCGCACGGTCGTGACCACCGACGGCTCCTGGCGCTCGACGCTCGGCGCCGAGACCCGCGCCGACATCTACAAGGGCGAGACGGCCGACCTCCGCCGCGAGCTCCCCGGCTGGTCCGCCCCGGGCTTCGACGACGCCGGCTGGACGCCGGTCGAGGTCGGGTCGCTGGACGTCGCGACGCTGGTCGCCCCGACCGGCCCGCCGGTGCGCCGCACCCAGGTGCTGCCGGTCCGGGAGGTCACCACCTCGCCGTCGGGGAGGACGCTCGTCGACTTCGGCCAGAACCTCGTCGGCCGCATCCGGTTCGCCCTGCCCGACGCCCCGGCCGGCACGGAGGTCACCGTCCGGCACGCCGAGGTGCTCGAGCACGGCGAGCTCGGCACCCGCCCGCTGCGCGGCGCGGACGCCACCGACGTGGTCGTCCTCGACGGCCGCGGCCCGCGGACGTGGGAGCCGCGGTTCACCTTCCACGGCTTCCGCTACGCCGAGGTGACCGGCTGGCCGGGCGAGCTGCGGCCGGAGGACCTCGAGGCCGTCGTCGTGCACACCGACATGCGGCCCACCGGCACGTTCACCTGCTCCGACCCGGACGTCACCCGGCTGCACGAGAACGTCGTGTGGGGCATGCGCGGCAACTTCGTCGACCTGCCCACCGACTGCCCGCAGCGCGACGAGCGGCTGGGCTGGACCGGCGACCTCGAGGCGTTCGCGCCGACCGCGGCGTTCCTCCACGACACCGCCGGGATGCTGCGCTCCTGGCTGGCCGACCTCGCCGTCGAGCAGCTCGAGGAGCACGGCGGCGTCGTCCCGCTGTACGTGCCGTTCGTCCCGCTGCTGCCGTTCCCCGTCGGCGCCGAGGCCGGGTGGGGCGACGCCGCCGTCGTCGTCCCGTGGGTCCTGTACGAGCGGCACGGCGACGCCGGGGTGCTCGCCGACCAGTGGCCGTCGATGACCGCCTGGATCGACGCCTTCGCGGGCGCGGCCGGGGAGGAGCTCGACTTCGCCGGGGTCCCGCTCATGCTCGGCGACTGGCTCGACCCCACCGCGCCGCCGGAGAACCCGGCCGCCGCCCGCACGCCGTGGCCGCTGGTCGCCACCGCCTACCTGGCCCGCTCGGCGCGCATCGTGGCGCAGGCGGCCGAGGTGCTCGGGGAGGACGGCACCCGGTTCACCGCGCTGGCCGAGCGGGCGGCCGGGCGCTTCCGTGCCGAGTACGTCAGCCCGAACGGCCGCGTCGCCTACCCGGCGCAGACGGCGTACGCGCTCGCCATCGCCTGCGACCTGCTCACCCCGGACCAGCGGGAGCACGCCGGCCGGCTGCTCGCCCGCCAGGTGCTCGACGACGGCTTCCACATCGGCAGCGGCTTCCTCGGCACGCCGTTCGTCACCGACGCGCTCACCGAGGTGGGCGAGGTGGCGACCGCGTACGAGCTGCTGCTGCAGCGGGAGTGCCCGTCGTGGCTGTACCCGGTGACCATGGGCGCGACGACGGTGTGGGAGCGCTGGGACTCGATGCTCCCCGACGGCAGCATCAACCCCGGCGAGATGACCTCGTTCAACCACTACGCCTACGGCGCGGTCGCCGACTGGCTGCACCGCACGGTCGCGGGCCTCGCCCCGGCCGCGCCCGGCTACCGGCGGATCCGCTTCGCGCCCCGCCCCGGCCCGGGCATCACCTCGGCGGCGGCCACCCACGAGACGCCGTACGGCACCGCGGCGGTGTCCTGGACGCTGACCGGCGGGACGGCGTTCGCGCTCGAGGTCACCGTGCCGCCGAACACGACCGCCGAGGTGGTGCTGCCCGACGGCAGCGCGCCGGTGACGGTCGGCTCGGGCCGGCACACCCTCGGCTGCGCGATCGAGGAGCCGCGGCCGGTCGAGCGGCCGAAGCCGTTCTTCGACCCGTCCGCCTCCTCGTGAGCGGCCCCCGTCCCGTCGTCCCCGGCTTCCACCCCGACCCCAGCGTCGTCCGGGTCGGGGACACGTACTGGATGGTGCACTCGTCCTTCGAGTACGCCCCGGGCGTCCCGCTGTACCGCTCGGCCGACCTCGTGTCGTGGGAGCAGGCGGGCCACGTGCTGGCCCGCCCGTCCCAGCTCGACGTGTCGGCCGCTCCGGGTTCCGGCGGGATCACCGCGCCGACCATCCGCTTCCACGACGGCCGGTTCTGGATGGTCACCACCAACCTCGCCGACGGCGGGTGGCAGACCCTGGTCACCGCCGAGGACCCGCTGGGGGAGTGGTCCGAGCCGGTGCGGATGCCGGAGGTGCGCGGCATCGACCCCGACCTGGCCTGGGACGACGACGGCACGCTGCTGGTCAGCCACGCCGGCTTCGGCGCCGGCGGCCCGGCCGGCCTGGTGCAGCAGGCGGTCGACCCGGCCACCGGTGCCGCGCTCACCGCGCGGCGGCGGCTGTGGCAGGGCACCGGCGGGAGGTTCCCGGAGGGGCCGCACCTGTACCGGGTCGGCGACCTCTGGTACCTGCTGATCGCCGAGGGCGGCACCGAGCGCGGGCACGCGGTGACCACCGCCCGCGGTCCCTCGCCGTCCGGGCCGTGGGAGCCCTGCCCGCACAACCCGCTGCTCACCCACCGCGGCGTCGAGTCACCGGTGCAGAACACCGGCCACGCCGACCTGGTGCAGCGGTCCGACGGGAGCTGGGCGGTCGTCTTCCACGGCGTGCGGCCCCGCGGCACCAGCCCGGAGTTCCACGTCCTCGGCCGCGAGACGTTCGCCGCCGAGGTGGAGTGGGCCGACGGCTGGCCGCGGCTGGGGGAGTGGCTGTCCCCGCCGGGCGGCGCGGTCGCCGTCGAGGAGGACCTCGGCGGCCCCGTCTGGGTCGCGCCCCGGCGGTTCCCCGGGGAGCTGCTGAGCCGGGTCGAGGGCGGCCGGCGGCTGACCGCGGCCGACCCGGACCCGGCGTCGGAGGACCTCGCCTTCGTGGGCCGGCGGCAGGAGCACCTGCACGCCCGGTTCCGCGCGGCGGTGCGGGTGGACGGCGTCGGCGGGCTGACGGTGCGGATCGACGCCCGGCACCACCTCGACGTCGAGGTCGCCGGCGACCGGGTGCGGGCGGTGGCGCAGGTGGGGCCGCTGCGCTCGGTCCTGGGCGAGGCGGCCGCGGGTCCGGAGGCGGTGCTGGAGATCCGCACCGAGCCCGCCACCGGCCACTTCTCCTCGACCACGCTCGGCCCGGACGTCGTCGTCGCGGGCGTCGTCGGGCCCGGCGGCTTCGCCGAGCTCGGCCGGCTGGACGGGCGCTACCTGTCCACCGAGGTCGCCGGCGGGATGACCGGCCGGCTGGGCGGCGTCTGGTGCGCCCGCGGCTCGCTCGTGGTGCGCTCGTTCGCGTACGCCGGCGCCGACGACCCGCAGGAGCTCCCGTGACCGACCTCGACGGCCTGCCCCTCGAGCGGAGGGCGGCCCTGCTCTCCGGTCAGGACTTCTGGTCCACCCCGCCGGTCGAGGAGGCGGGGCTGCCCTCGCTCGTCCTCACCGACGGCCCGCACGGCGTCCGCCGCCAGGAGGGCGACTTCGGCGGGCCCGGCATCACCCGCAACCTGCCGGCCACCTGCTTCCCGCCCGCGGTGGCGGTGGGCAACAGCTGGGACCCGGCGGTCGCCGAGCGGATCGGCGCGGCGATCGGCCGGGAGGCCCGGGCGCTCGGGGTGCACGTGGTGCTCGGGCCGGGCGTGAACATCAAGCGGTCCCCGCTGGGCGGGCGGAACTTCGAGTACTACTCGGAGGACCCGCTGCTGTCCGGCGTCCTCGGTGCGGCGCACGTGCGCGGGCAGCAGGCCGCCGGCGCGGGCGCCTCGGTCAAGCACTTCGCGGCCAACAACCAGGAGACCGAGCGCATGCGGATCAGCGCCGAGGTCGACGAGCGGACCCTGCGCGAGATCTACCTGCCGGCCTTCGAGCGGGTGGTCACCGAGGCGGCGCCGGCCACGGTCATGTGCGCCTACAACAAGGTCAACGGCGTCTACGCGTCGCAGAACCGGTGGCTGCTCACCGAGGTGCTGCGCGAGCAGTGGGGCTTCGACGGCGTCGTCGTCTCCGACTGGGGAGCCGTCGACGACCGCGCCGCCGCGCTCGCCGCCGGGCTGGACCTGCAGATGCCCGGCGACCGCGGCGCCGGCAACCGGCGGGTGGTCGAGGCGGTGCGGGCCGGGGAGCTCGACGAGGCGTACGTCGACGCGAGCGCCGCCCGGGTGGCCGCCCTCGCCCGGTACGCCGGCGGGCCCGCCGGGGAGGTCGACGCCGAGGCGCACTGCGCGCTGGCGCGCGAGCTGGCGGCGGAGTGCGCGGTGCTGCTGCGCAACGAGCGGGGCACCCTGCCGCTGTCCCCGGGCACCCGCGTGGCCGTCGTCGGGGAGTTCGCCCGCACCCCGCGCTTCCAGGGCGGCGGCAGCTCGAACGTCACCGCCACGCGGGTCGAGTCCGCGCTCGACGCGATGCGGGAGCTGGCCGGCCGGGAGCTCCCGTTCGCGCCCGGCTCCGCCTCCGACGGTCCTGGCGACGACGCCGCGGCGCTCCGGGAGGAGGCCGTGGCGCTGGCCCGCGACGCCGAGGTCGCCGTGGTCTTCCTCGGCCTGGCCGACGCCGACGAGTCCGAGGGCTTCGACCGGACGACGATCGACCTCCCCGCCGCCCAGGTCGAGCTGGTCCGCGCGGTGGCCGCCGCGGCGCCGCGCACGGTCGTCGTCCTGTCCCACGGCGGGGTGGTGTCGCTGGAGGGCTGGCACGACGACGTCGACGCGGTCCTCGACGGCGCGCTGCTCGGGCAGGCCGGCGGCGGCGCGCTGGCCGACCTGCTCTACGGCGTCGCGAACCCGTCGGGCCGGCTGGCCGAGACCGTCCCGCTGCGGCTGGAGGACTCCCCGAGCTCCCTCTCCTTCCCCGGCGAGCAGGGGCGGGTCGTCTACGGCGAGGGCGTGCTGGTCGGCTACCGCGGGCTGGTCACGCAGGGCCGGGCGGTGCGGTACCCGTTCGGGCACGGGCTCTCGTACACGGCGTTCGCGACGTCGGACCTGCGGGTCGAGCTCACCGGCGCCGACACCGCCACCGTCTCGGTGACGGTGACCAACACCGGCGACCGGGCCGGCGGGCACGTCGTCCAGGTGTACGTGTCGACGACGGCCGGGCCGGTGCGCCGCCCGCTGCGGGAGCTGCGGGCGTTCACCAAGGTGGCGCTCGGGCCGGGGGAGAGCCGCGAGGTGGTGCTGGAGCTCGGCCGGCGGGCGTTCGCCTACTGGGACGTCGTCGAGTCCGGCTGGGTGGTGGCGCCGGGGGAGTACGCGGTGCAGGTCTGCGACGACGCGGAGACCGTGCTCGCCGCGGAGACCGTGACCCTGGCCGGGGACGACCTGGTGCGGGTGCTGACGATGGACTCCTCGGTCGCCGAGTGGTTCACCCACCCGGCCGCCGGCCCGGCGCTGGTGGAGGCGCTCACCGCGACCATGCCCGCCGACGCCGCCTCCCCCGCCGATCAGGCGGTGGTGCTGCAGATGATCGGCTCGATGCCGATGCGCCGGTTCGCCACCGACTTCGGCGCCGCCCTGCCGCGGGACCTGCTCGACCGGCTGATGGCCGAGACCGCCGCCGCCCGCTCCGCCCGCTGAACGCCGGTGGCCCGGGACCGCGCGGGTCCCGGGCCACCGGGGTACAGCGCTCGCCGGGGTGCCGCCCCGGCACGGTCAGACGGGCAGCGCGTCGTCGTCCCGCTTCTGCAGCGTCGGCCCGGGCGCCGGGACGGCGGCCTGCGCGCCGGACCGCAGCAGGGTCGCGAGCTCCTCCTCGGACTCCACCGCCTCGCCGCGGGCCACCATGCCGGCGTGCTCGGCGAGCGGGATCTCCCTGAGCACGAAGGACAGCAGCAGGGCGACGGCGAGGATCGGCACCAGGTACCAGAACACCGGCGCGAGCGAGTCCGCGTAGGCGTCGACGATCGCCGTCCGCAGCGGGTCGCCGGCCGCGTCGACCGCCGACGGCACGAGGGTGTCCGGTGAGGTGATGCCCGCGGCGGCCGCCTGCTCGGCGTTGCCGGTCAGCGCGCCGGTGAGGTTCTCGGCCAGCCGGCTGGTGAACAGCGTCCCGAACACGGCGACGCCGAGGGTGGCGCCCACCTCGCGGAAGTAGTTGTTCGTCGAGGTGGCGGTGCCGATCTGGGTGGCCGGGACGGCGTTCTGGGCGGCCAGGACGACGTTCTGCATGATCAGCCCGAGGCCGCAGCCGAGCGCGAGGAACATCGCGCCGATCGTCCACAGCGACGTGTCCCCGGCCAGCGTGGTCATCCAGACCATCGTGGCGAGGATGACCGCGACGCCGGCGGTGGTGAACCGCTTGTAGCGGCCGGTGCGCAGGATGACCGCCGCCGAGCTCTGGATCGTGAGGATGATCCCCGCGGTCATCGGCAGCATGAGCAGCCCGGAGTTCGCGGCCGACAGCCCGGAGCTCATCTGCAGGAACGTCGGCATGAACGCGATCGCGGAGAACATGCCGAGGCCCACGGCCATGCCCATCGCGGTGGCGACGACGAAGGTCGGGTTGCGGAAGAGCGACAGCGGCACGATCGGCTCGACCGCGCGCCGCTCGACGAGCACGAACGCGACCGCGCAGACGACGAAGGCCGCGGCCAGCGCCAGCGTCCACGGGTCGGTCCAGCCGTCGCTGCCGCCGAGGTCGGTGAAGAGCACCAGCGACGTCGTGGTCGCCGACAGCGCGACGATCCCGGCGACGTCGAGCGGGGTGGTGCTGCGCCGGCGCGGCAGCGACAGCGCGAACCAGCCGATGAGGAAGGCGCCCACGCCGACCGGCACGTTGATCCAGAAGGACCACTCCCAGCCCAGGGCCGCGGTGTCGGTGAAGAAGCCGCCGACGAGCGGCCCGGCGACGGCCGACAGGCCGAACAGGGCGCCGATCGGGCCCATGTACCTCGCGCGCTCCCGGGCCGGGACGATGTCGGCGATGATCGCCTGCGACAGGATCATCAGCCCGCCGCCGCCGAGGCCCTGGACCCCGCGCCAGACGACGAACCAGGTGAAGTCGGGCGCGAGCGCGGCGCCGATGCTGGCGACGGTGAACAGGCCGATCGCGACGAGGAACAGCGTGCGCCGGCCCCACAGGTCGCCGAACTTGCCGTACACGGGCATGACCAGGGTGGTGGCCAGCAGGTAGGCGGTGGTCACCCACGCCATGTGCGAGACGCCGCCGAGCTCGCCGACGATGGTCGGCATCGACGTCGAGACGATCGTCTGGTCGAGGGCGGCGACGAGCATCCCGGCGAGCAGCGCCGAGAAGATCAGGTTGATGCGGCGGCGGGTCAGGACGATGGGCGGGGCGGTGCCGTCGGGCGGCGGGTTCACGTCGTTCTCCACGGGTCGTGCGACGGTGCCGCGGGCGCGCGGCACCGAGGGGGCGAGCGGACGGCGCCGGCCGCTCGGGGGGATCAGGGGCGCGGGGCGGGCAGCCCGGCGGCGAGCGCGTCCCAGGCCTCGTCGACGAGGCGGGGCAGCGGCACGGTGAAGTCGGCGGCCAGCCAGCGGTGCAGCGCGGTGCGCAGGGCGACCCCGGCGACGGCGGCCAGCAGGGTGGGGTAGGCGTCGACGCCGACCCGGGTGCCGGTGCGGGCGGCGACGGCGTCGGCCAGTGCCCGCTCGGAGGCGCCGAAGGCGGCGTGCAGGCGGGCCAGCAGGACGGGGTGCTCGTCGATGACGCGCAGCCGCAGCGGCCACACGCCCTCGGGCTCCTCGGCCATCGCGGCGGCCTGCCCGGCCTGCACGGCGCGCAGCGCGGTGACCGGGTCCTCGCCGGCCGGGCGCGCCGTGAACCGCTCGACGACGAGCGCGGAGTCGGCGGGGTCCAGGCCCAGGACGGCGTCGTCCTTGGTGGGGAAGTAGTTGAAGAACGTCCGCGGGCTGACCCCGGCGCGCTCGGCGACGTCGTCGACGGAGACGGCGTCGAGCCCGCGCTCGGCGACCAGGTGCAGCGCGGCGGCGTGCAGCGCCGAGCGGGTGGCGAGCTTCTTGCGCTCGCGCAGGCCGGAGGTCACCCGGACATGATCCCGCGAAACGTGCAGTTCGTGCAAGCTTGCGCGGACTGTACGGCGTGTCGCTCAGTCGCGGTCGCGCTGCCGCTCGATCGCCTCCAGCACCGTCCTGCGGCCCCTGCCGAGGTCGCGCTCGGCCCGCTCGGCGCGGTCGAGCTGGGAGTCGCCGTGCATCTCCGCCACCTTCTCGCGGGCCTCGGTCGCCTTCGCGTCGACCAGCTCGGCGGCCCTCCGGGCCTCCTTCGCGGCGTCGGTGTTCGCCACGTGCTGCTCGTCGGAGCCGCGCTTGCGTGCGTCGGTGGCGTGCTCCTCCTCCTCGGACAGCAGCTCCCAGGCGGCGTCGGGCAGGTACCGCTTCGTCCCGCCGTTACCGCGGGCGCGGTCGTCGCCGTCGGCGGTGTGCCAGTCCTGCCGGGTCCACTCCTGCAGGTGCCGCTGCGACGCGCTGCGCTCGCCCTCGTGCCGGTAGCCGCCGCCGGCCTCCTCGTACTCGGAGGCGAGCAGCTGGCTCTTGCGGGCGCTCCACTGGCCGGGTCGCCCGCCCCGGTCCCCGGCCTTGATCTCCTCCTTGAGCCGCTCGCGCAGCTCCGGGTCGGTGTAGTCCTTCTCGTAGTCCTCCGCCGACTTCCCGCTCATGGGACGGGGACTACCCATCCGGTCGCCCCTCATCCGGCCGCGTCCCATCCGGCCGCGTCTCACCCGACAGAGCGCGAGCGGTCCACCTCCACGTGCGGGCGCGACTGCCAGCGCGCCCAGTCCGCGCTCACCTCGCCGGCGGTGCGCAGCAGCGCGGGCAGGTGCTCGGCCAGCAGCCGCTCGGTCGAGGTCTCGGCGGCGTGCACGGTCACGTTCATCGCCGCGCGCACCGCGCCGGTGCCGTCGCGCACCGGGACGGCGACCGACCGCACCCCGGGCGCGAGCTCCTCGTCGGCCAGTGCCCAGCCGCGGGCGCGCACCTCGGTCAGCTCCTCGCCCAGCTGCTCGGCCGTGCGCCCGATGTAGGGCGGCAGCCCCGAGCGGCTGGGCTCGGCGAGGGTGGCCTCGAGCCGGTCGGGCGGCAGGGCGGCGAGCAGCACCTTGCCCTGCGAGGTCTGGAGGGCGGGGAACCGCGTGCCGATCTCGACCCGCAGGGTGATCAGCTTGGGCACCGACACCCGGGCCACGTAGACGATGTCGGACCCGTCGAGCTGCGCCATCGACGACGACTCGCCGGTCCGTGCGACCAGCGCCTCCATGTGCGGCCGGGCGAGGTCCCACAGGCCGAGCGCGCCGACGTAGGCCATCCCGAGCGACAGCACCCGCGGGGTCAGCGAGAACGTCCCACCGGCCGACCGCACGAAGCCCAGCTCCTCGAGCGTGAGCAGCAGCCGCCGCGCGGTCGGCCGGGCCAGCCCCGCGGCGGCCGCCACCTCCGACAGCGTCATGGCCGGCCGGTCGGCGCCGAAGCAGGTGAGCACGTCGAGCCCGCGCGCCAGCGCCTCGACGAAGTCCGGCCCCTCACCGCGTCCGGCCACGACCGCACCCCCTCCTCCGGGATCGGGATCCCACGTACCCGGGCCGGGTCGTCACCGTTCCCAGGAGAGGTGGCGCTCGAAGGCCTCCTCCCGGGCTGCGTGCGTGGTCTCGGAGCGGTAGTCGGTGTACTGGTACGGGTTGTCCAGGACCTCGGCCGACGGGAGCTCCGGGTCCATGCCCACCTGCCAGACGTCCTCGCCCATGTCGGCGCGCAGGTGCTCGACGGTGGCCTCGACCTCGCGCCGGACCGCGGCCAGGTCGACGCCGACCAGCCGGTGCTGCGACTTCACGACCCGTCCGTCGACGAGCACGGTGTGCACGTCGCCCCGCTGCGCCTGGAACGCGACGTGGCCGTACGGGTTGAGCAGGGGGAAGGACACCGGCGAGGCGTCGTTCTTGATCAGCACGACGTCGGCCTTCGCGCCGGGGGTGAGCCGGCCGAGGTCGTCGCGGCCCAGTGCCGCCGCCCCGCCGCGGGTGGCCCAGGAGACGACGTGCTGCGCGCGCAGCGCCAGCTGGGTCACCGTGTCGCCCTTGAGGTGGGCCTCGAAGTGCTCGCGCGAGCGGTCGGCGCCCAGCGTGGCGCGCATCGCCGAGAACAGGTCACCGCTCCACCACACGCTGGTGTCCATCGACAGCGAGACGGGGATGCCGTGGGCGCGCACCTGCCAGGTGGGCGGGTAGCCCTGGCCGGCGCTCTGCTCGGACTCCGTCGACACCGAGACCGACCCGCCGGTGGCGGCGATGCGGTGGTAGCTGTCGGGGGAGAGGGACGCGGCGTGCACGTACACCGTCTCCGGCGTCGCGAAGCCGTGCTCGTGCATGAGCCGGATGCCGTCGTCGTTGGTGGCGCCCCAGACGCCGGCGTGCGTGGTCACCGGCAGGCCGAGCTCGCGGGCCACCTCGAACGCGGCCTTCTCCGGGAACGCCGGGTCGCCGGTGACGTCGAAGGCGAGCTGGAAGCCGAGCAGGTCGCCGGCGCCGGTGCGGCGGCGCTCGAGGAACGCCTGCACGGCCTTGTCGGCGGTCCACTCCCACGGCGCGGCCTGGATGTTGCCGTAGGCGAGCACGTACCGGCCGGGCACCGACTGCAGCGCGTCGACGGCGGCCTCGGCGTGGTCGACCGTCCGCAGCCCGTGCGACCAGTCGACGACGGTGGTGACCCCGGCCTCGAGTGCCTCGAGCGCGGCCAGCCGGTTGCCCGCGGCGACGTCCTCGGGGCGGAAGCGGCGGCCGTGCTCGAGGTAGTACCAGACGAAGTACTGGGTGAGGGACCAGTCGGCGCCGTAGCCGCGCATCGCCGTCTGCCACATGTGCCGGTGGGTGTCGACCATCCCCGGCATCACGATCCCGTCGGTGGCGTCGACCTCCTGGGCGCCCTCGGGCGCCTCCAGCGCCGGGCCCACGGCCGCGATCCGGTCGCCGACGACGAGGACGTCGGCGTCGCGCAGCACCGTGCCGGCGTCGTCCATCGTCAGCACCGTGCCGCCGCGGAACACGACGGGGCGACCGGCCTGCGGCGCCGGGGTCTGGGGCTCGGTCATCGTGCTCTCCTCGGACGTCGCTGGCTCGACGGACACCTGTCCGCTGGCCGGACACGCCGTGCGGACCGGGCCACCCTGCTTGTGACCTGCCGCACATGTCAAGACGACGCCCAGGCGGTTGACACGGCTCGGTAGGGGTGCCGAGACTCGGCGCGACCGGCGGACGACTGTCCGCTGATGCCAGCCCGATGCCGAGGAGCGCGACGCGACGATGACGGCAGCACCCGGCGCGCCGAACCCCGAGGGCCCCCTCGCCGGCCTGCTCGTGGCCGACTTCTCCCGGATCCTCGCCGGCCCCTACGCCACGATGCTCATGGCCGACCTCGGCGCCGAGGTGGTCAAGGTCGAGGGCCCGCGCGGCGACGACACCCGCACCTGGGCACCGCCGGTCCGGGACGTCGGCGGGGAGGGGGTGTCCACCTACTACCTGGGCGTCAACCGCAACAAGCGGTCCGTGGCGCTGGACCTCGCCGACGACGCCGACCTGGCCGCGGCCCGCGAGCTCGCCCGCCGCGCCGACGTCCTGGTGGAGAACTTCAAGCCCGGCGGCCTGGCCCGCTTCGGCCTCGACTACGACACGGTGGCCGCCACCAACCCCGCCGTCGTCTACGCCTCCATCAGCGGCTTCGGCAGCGGCCCCGGCGGGCGGTCGCTGCCCGGCTACGACCTCATCGTGCAGGCCATCTCCGGGCTGATGAGCCTCACCGGCGACCCGGGCGGCGACCCCTACCGGGCCGGCGTCGCCGTCTTCGACGTCATGGCCGGCCTGCACGCCACCATCGGCGTGCTGTCCGCGCTCAACCAGCGGCACGCCACCGGCCGCGGCCAGCACGTCGAGGTGAACCTGCTCTCCAGCGCACTGTCCGGGCTGGTCAACCAGACCTCGGCGTACGTCGCCGGCGACGTCGTCCCGTTCCGGATGGGCAACAGCCACCCGAGCCTGTTCCCCTACGAGCCGCTGCCCTGCGCCGACGGCGACCTGATCGTCACCGCCGGCAACGACGGCCAGTTCCGCAAGCTGTGCGAGGTGCTCGGCGTGCCCGAGCTGGTGGAGGACCCGCGGTTCCTGCACAACGAGGACCGCACGGCCAACCGCGAGGAGCTGCGCCCGCTGCTGGTCGAGCGGCTGAGGACCCGCACGAAGATGGAGTGGTTCCGCGACATCATCGCCGCCGGTGTGCCGTGCGGGCCGATCAACACCGTCGACCAGGGCGTCGCCTTCGCCGAGGAGGTCGGACTGGACCCCGTGGTCACGGCGGGGGAGGGCGGCGCCGCCGTCCCCTCCATCCGCAACCCCATCCGGTTCTCCGGGACGGCGGCGCGGTACCGCTTGCCACCGCCCGCGCTCGACGAGCACGGTGCGGAGATCCGCCGCTGGCTGGCCGAGGGCGAGGAGACGCCGTGACCGAGGACGGGTACCCGACCGCGCTGGGCGCCTCGAGCCGCGAGTCGATCACCCTGCTCGGCACCGACCTCGCGCGCGACGTCATGGGCACGGTCGGCTTCGGCGAGCTCGCGTTCTGGCTGGCCACCCAGCGCCGGCCCACGCCGGGGGAGACCCGGGTGTTCGAGGCGGTGCTCGCCGCGCTCGCCGACCACGGCTTCACCCCCACGGCGATCGTCACCCGGCTGACCTGGCTGTCCGCGCCGGACTCGGTGCAGGGCGCGCTCGCCGCCGGGCTGCTCGGCGGCGGCTCCCGCTTCCTCGGCGTCACCGAGGACTGCGGCCGGTTCCTGCACGACGTCCTGGTGTCGGCGGGCGAGCTCCCGGCCGACGACGCCGGCTGGGACGCCCTCGCCCTGGAGACGGTCACCGCGCAGCGCGCGGCCGGCCGGTTCGTCCCGGGTCTGGGCCACCACGTGCACAAGGACGGTGACCCGCGCACGCCGCGGCTGTTCGAGATCGCCGGCGAGGAGGGCCTGGTCGGCCCGCACCTGTCGCTGTTCGCCGCGATCGGCCGGGTGCACCCGCAGGTGCTCGGGAGGACGCTGCCGCTCAACGGCGCCGGCGTCTGCGGCGCCGCGCTGGCCGACCTCGGCCTGCCGCTGGAGCTGCTGCGCGGCTTCGCGCTGCTGGCCCGCACCGCCGGGCTGATCGGCCAGCTCGCCGAGGAGCTGCGCCACCCCGTGGCCAACCGGGTCTTCCTGTCGGTCGACCTGGACAACCGCTCCGTCCCGCCGGACCCCTACGAGCCCGAGACCCTGGGAGGCAGTCATGGCTGAGGTGGCCGCGGTCATCGCGTCGACCCACCACCCCTTCTACTACCGCGCGAGCACCTCGACCGGCGCGGACCGGCCGCCGTTCGCCGACGAGTGGGTGGCCAAGATCGAGCGCTTCCGCGAGACGCTCACCCGGGCCGAGCCCGACGTGCTGGTGATGGTCGGCAGCGACCACTTCCACCAGCTCTGGCTGGACAACATGCCGCAGTTCCTCGTCGGCAAGGCGCCCTTCTTCGACGCCAACTGGTACAACGAGGAACGCGAGTTCGGCCTGCCGCGGATGACGCTGCGCGGCGAGGAGGACCTGGCCGCGCACCTGCTGCGGGACGGCCTCGACCGCGACTTCGACCTGGCCTTCTCCAACGAGCTGCGGATCGACCACAGCATCACGTGCCCGATCATCACGCTGCGCCCGCAGGCCGACCTGCCGATCGTGCCGGTCTACACGAACATCTTCGCCCCGCCGCTGCCGCAGCCCCGGCGCTTCGTGCAGCTCGGGAAGGCGATCCGGGAGATGGTCGAGTCCTGGGAGTCGGACAAGCGGGTGGCGATCATCGGCACCGGCCACCTGTCGCTGGAGCTCGGCGGCCCGCGCCAGTTCGGCGAGCACGGGCCGGACCCGGAGTTCGACCGCAAGGCCGTCGAGTGGATCGCCTCCGGCGACGTCGAGGGCTGCCTGGCCGAGGTGTCGCTGGACTCGCTGCACGCCCCGGGCAACGCCACCCACGGCTTCATGGACTTCATGCTGATGATGGGCGCCGCCGGCGAGGGGCAGAAGGCCGACCACGTCGACACCCTCGACCTGTTCCACACGATGGAGGCCTACTTCACCTGGTACCCGAACGGCGTCCCGGCGGAGGTGCGGCGGTGAGCAGGTACCTGCTCGACAAGTTCCTCTTCACCGTCGACCGCGACCCCGCCCTCGTCGAGCGCTACCGCGAGGACCCGGCCGGCACGGTCGAGTGGTGGGAGGCCGAGATGGCCAACAAGATCCTCAACTGCACCGACGACGAGCGGTCGACCTGGCTGGAGTTCACCGAGGACGAGCGGCGGGCGCTGCGCGAGCACGACCACGTGACGCTGTTCCAGATGGGCGCCCACCCGTTCCTCACGCTCACGCTGTTCATCGCGATGTTCGAGCGCGACCACGGGCCGCTGGAGTACCAGAAGGCCTACGCCAAGGCGATGGAGCACATCACGCTGCCCTATCCCGACATCACCACCTGACGTGCGGGTCACCTGACGTGCGCGCCGCCGTCGTCCGCGCGCCCGGGACGCCGCCCGAGCACGCCGAGCACCCCGACCCCGCCGCCGGGCCGGGCCGCACGCTGGTGCGGGTCACCGCCGCGCCGATCGTGCCGCTGGACCTGCTGTGCGCGTCGGGCACGTCGTACTTCGGTGCGCCGGCGGTGCCCTACGTGCCGGGCGTGCAGGGCGTCGGCGTCGTCGAGGAGTCCGGCCGGCTGCCGGCCGGCACCCGCGTCTGGTTCGCGACGTCGGCCGGCATGGCGCCCGGCGACGGCGGCCTCGCGCAGCGGTGCGCCGTCGACGACGAGGACCTCGTGCCGCTGACCGCCGACCTGCCCGACGCGGCGGTCGCGGCGATCGGCCTGTCCGGCGTCGCCGCGTGGATGTGCCTGACCTGGCGCGGACGGCTGCAGCCGGAGGAGACCGTCGTCGTCCTCGGCGCCGGCGGGGCGGTGGGCCAGGCGGCGGCCGGCGCGGCGCGGGTGCTCGGCGCCGGACGGGTGGTGGCGGTCTGCCGCTCGACCGCGGCGCGGGAGCGGGCCCGCGCCGCCGGCGCCGACGCCGTGGTGCCGCTGACCGGCGACGTCGACGCGCTCACCGCCGCGCTGGCGCAGGCCTGCCCGGGCGGCGCGCACGTCGTCGTCGACCCGGTGTTCGGCATCGCGGCGACCGCGGCGTCGCGCGTGCTGGCGCCGGGCGGGCGGCTGGTCAACCTGGGCGGGGCGTCCGGCGACGAGGCGGTGTTCTCCTCGGCGGTGCTGCGCGGCCGCTCGGCCGAGGTGCTCGGCTACACCAACAACGCGCTCACCCCGCGGCAGCGCCGCGACGCGCTCGGCGCGGTCCTCACCGCGGCCGCCGCCGGCCGGGTCGCCGTCGCGCACGAGACGGTGCCGCTGGCCGACGTCGCCGGCGCCTGGGCGCGCCAGGCGGCGGGCGACGCGGGCGTCCGGCTGGTCGTCGTCCCCTAGCCGCGACCCCGGGGCGCGGCGCGCACGTGCACGCGCTCGCCCTGCGGGCCGAAGAGGGCGAGCACCTCGGCGGGCCGGTCGTCGGCGTTGCCCAGCCAGTGCGGCGTGCGCGTGTCGAACTCGGCCGCCTCACCGGCGGAGAGGACGACGTCGGTGTCGCCGAGCAGCAGCCGCAGCCGGCCCGAGAGCACGTAGACCCACTCCCACCCCTCGTGCGAGCGCTGCTCGCCCGGCTCCCCGCCCCGGCGCGGCGGCAGCACCAGCTTGTAGGCCTGCAGGCCACCGGGGCGGCGGGTGAGCGGGATGAACGTGGCGCCGTGCCGGGTGATGGGCTTCAGCCGCACCCGGGGGTCGCCGGTCTCGGGGGCGTCGACCAGCTCGTCGAGCGGCACCTGGTGGGCGCGGGCCAGCGGCAGCAGCAGCTCCAGGGTGGGCCGGCGCTGCCCCGACTCCAGCCGGGACAGCGTGGACACCGAGATGCCGGTGTCCTCGGACAGCTGGGTCAGCGTCGCGCCGCGCTGCCGGCGCAGGTCGCGCAGCCGCGGGCCCACCGCGTCGAGGACGGCGTCGAGGTCCGCGCCGGGATCGGTCACGTTGCCAGTATGGCAAAGGGGTTTGCCTCATCCGCGACGGCGGGTGCACCGTGGGAGCCATGGACGAGACGTACGACGTGGTGGTCATCGGCGGGGGAGCGGCGGGCCTGTCCGGCGCCCTCGCCCTGGGGCGGGCGCGGCGCTCGGTCGCCGTCGTCGACGAGGGGACGCCGCGCAACGCGCCGGCGCACGAGATGCACAACTACCTGGGCCGCGACGGCACGCCCCCGGCCGACCTGCTCGCCGCCGGGCGGGCCGAGGTGGCGGGCTACGGCGGGGTGCTGGTCGACGGCACGGTCACCGCGGTCGGCGGGGCGGCCGGCGCCTTCACCGTGGAGCTCGCCTCCGGGCGGGTCCTCGGCGCGCGGCGGCTGCTGGTCACCACCGGCCTGACCGACGAGCTGCCCGACATCCCGGGAGTGCGCGAGCTGTGGGGCACCGACGTCCTGCACTGCCCCTACTGCCACGGCTGGGAGGTGCGCGACCGGGCGGTCGGGGTGGTCGCCACCGGCCCGATGTCGCTGCACCAGGCCCAGATGTGGCGGCAGTGGAGTGCCGACGTCGTGTTCTTCCTGCACACCGCGCCCGAGCCGGACGACGCCACCGCCGAGGCGCTGGCCGCGCGCGGCGTCCGCGTGGTGCGCGGCGAGGTCGCGGCGCTGGAGACCGACGGCGGCCGGCTCACCGGCGTCCGGCTGGCCGGCGGCGAGGTGGTGCCGCGCGCCGCCGTCGTCGTGGCCCCGCGGTTCACCGCCCGCTCGGCCGTGCTGGCCGGGCTCGGGCTGGAGGTCCAGCCGTTCCGCATGGGCGAGGCGGTCGTCGGCTCGCACGTGCCGGTCGACGCCCGCGGCGCCACCGCGGTGCCCGGCGTGTGGGCGGCCGGCAACGTCGCGGACCCGAGCGCCCAGGTGATCGGCGCCGCGGCGGCCGGGCTGGGGGCCGGCGCGCAGATCAACGCGGACCTGGTCGCCGAGGACACCCGGGCCGCCGTCGACGTGATCCGGGCGATGAGCGACCCGGAGTACGGCGCGCAGTGGTGGGAGGAGCGCTACCGCGCGCACGGCTCCGGCGTGTGGAGCGGCCGGGTCAACGACGTCCTGGCCACCGAGGCCGCCGACCTGCCGCCGGGCCGCGCGCTGGACGCCGGCGCCGGCGAGGGCGGCGACGCCGTCTGGCTGGCCCGCCGCGGCTGGACGGTGACCGCGCTCGACCTCTCCCGCACCGCGCTGGACCGGGCGGCCGCGGCGGCCGCGGCGGCCGGGGTGTCGCTCGAGACCCGCGAGGTCGACGTCTCCTCGTGGCAGCCCGGCGAGGAGCGGTGGGACCTGGTGACCGCCTCGTTCCTGCACTTCCCGCCCGGCACCCGCGACGCCGTGCTGCGGACGCTGGCGTCGGCGGTCGCGCCCGGCGGCACGCTGCTGGTGACCATGCACGACGGCAGCGACGTCGCCCACGGCATCCAGCGGCCGGGCCTGCCCGACTGGTACGCCACCGGCGGGCAGATGGCCGCGGTGCTCGACCCCGGCGACTGGGAGGTCCAGGTGGCCGAGGCGCGGCCGCGCGCGGCGCGCGGGCACGAGCACGGATCGGCGCACGCCGCCGACGCGGTGCTGCGGGCGCGACGCCGTCAGCCGGTGACGTCGTCCTCGCTCGTGTAGAGCAGCCGCAGCCGGGCCGGCGGGGTGAACGGCCGCCAGCCGTCGCGCGTCTGGGCCAGGCGGTCGGCCACCAGCCACAGCACCGCCGGGTCGTGGCCCATGCCGAGGTGGCTGGCGTGCACGCCGACGTTCTCCGCGCGCGGCCCGGGCGTCTGCCGGCAGGCCCGCCAGTCGACGACGCCGTCCCAGCGCGAGTACACCGCGGTGCTCGGGACCGGCAGGCCGCCGGTGAGGCCGCCCCGGCCGCGCGGCACCGCGTGCAGGTGGCGGTAGCGGGCGTAGGCGCGGGCGCCGGGGCTGTCGTCGGGCGGGCCGCCGGCCAGCCCGAACGGCGAGCCGAGGCTGATCACCTGGCGGACCAGGCGCGGCACGCGCAGCGCCAGCCGCCGGGCGTAGATGCCGCCCAGGCTCTGCCCGACGATGCTCACCGGGCCGGCGTGCTGGTCGGCCAGCCGCTGCACCAGCCGGGGCAGCTCGTCGGTGATCTCCTTGGTGGGGCCGCGGTTGCGGCCGAGCTCCCAGCCGACCACCGGGTAGCCCAGGCCGCGCAGCCAGCGGCGCAGCGTCGCGGTGGAGACGTCGGAGGCCATCAGGCCGGGCAGCACGAGCACCCCGTGCGGCTCGCCGCGGGGTGCGCCGCGCAGCAGGGGGTAGGTCAGCGCGAGCGCGCCGGCGCTGGCCGCCGCCCGAACGGGCTCGGTGGCGGCGAGCAGGCGGCGGCGGGCTTCCGGGCTGTTGGGGGCGTCGGTCACGGTCGTCCCTCCGACGGCGGTGGCGGGTCTGCGACACCGCTACCCGGCCGGGCGCCCGGGACTCGCCTTCCGCGCGAAAGGCGGGTCCCGGGCGCGGGGTCAGCGCTCCTGCAGGTAGGCCGCCGCGGTGGCGCGCAGCCGCTCGTGCACGCCGTCGGCGGCGACCGCGCCGGGCAGGTACCGCTTCGCCAGCTTGGCCACCATCGTGTAGTTGGTGTCGACGACGTTGCCCGCCGGCGCCAGCCCCGCCTGGCTGACCAGCTGCAGGGCGTCGAGCTCGTCCCAGCCGGCGAGCTCGGCCGCCCAGGTCACCAGGTCGTGCTGGCTGATCCGGTAGGCGTCCTCCAGCGGCCGGACCGACCCGGTCGACATGAGGAACTCGTCGGTCTCCAGCCGCGGCCAGGCGGGCCCGCCGCCCTTGACCAGGTCGACGACGACGACCGTGCGCATCGCCGACTCGACCGCGGTGCCGCAGACCTCGCCCTCGCCCTGCCGGCAGTGCCCGTCGCCGAGGGAGAGCATCCCGCCGGGCACGTTGACGCCGAAGTAGACGGTCGTGCCGGCCCGCACCTCGGGGGTGTCCATGTTCCCGCCGTGCGCGCCGGGCGTGATGCTGGCGAACACCTCGCCCGCGGCCGGCGCGACGCCGATCGTGCCGTGCATCGGGTCGAGCGGGAGCTCCACCTCCGGCCCGCCGCGGCGGGGGCGGAACAGGCAGGTGCCCCGCTCGCGGTCGACCTCGTAGAGCCAGACCAGCTCCTCGAGCGGCTCGTGCAGCATCGCCGTCGAGTGGGTGGTGGTCAGCGCGCCGAAGTGCGGGAACGTGCTGGACACCGCCCAGTCGCGCGCCGGCGCGACGTCGACCAGGTGCACCGCCAGGGTGTCCCCGGGCTCGGCCCCCTCGACCGCGATCGGCCCGCTCACCGGGTTGAGGAAGGGGAAGTGGCACACCTGGCTCGGCAGGTCCTCGACGCTGCGCACCTTGCCGCCGTAGCAGTCCTCGGTGGTCAGCTCGACCACCGTGCCCGGCGCCACGGTGAGCAGCGGCTCACCGCCGCCGAAGGAGTAGCGCAGCTGGTCGGGGGTCGGCTCCAGGGAGACGACCTCGAGGGACGCCGTCACAGTCTCTCCTCCGCTCGGATCTCGGGCCTCCGGCCCGTGGCGATCAGGACGATCATCAGCACCACGCCGATGGCCAGCCACACGAAGCCGAGCTCCTGGGCGGCGACCTGGGCGTTGTAGACGACGTAGGCCAGGATGCCGAACCCGAGGACCGGCACCGCCAGGTGCAGCCACCAGTTGCGGCTCTTGAGGCGACCGACGAAGTGCACGACCACGGCGACGTGCAGCAGCAGGAAGGCCGACAGCGCGCCGAAGTTGACCAGGGTGGACAGCAGCGTGATGCCGTCCTCGCGCTGCTCCATGTACAGGCCGAGCACGAGGGAGACGGCCGCGACGAGGAGGGTGGCGTTGACCGGCACGCGGCGGGTCGGGTGCACCTTGCGCAGGAAGCCAGGCAGCTGGCGGTCACGCGCCATCGCGAACAGCAGCCGCGAGGTGGCCGCCTGGGCCACCAGCGAGTTGGCGAAACCCCAGGCGATCGCCGTCGCCACGGCGGTCAGGGTGCCCAGCCAGGCGCCGCCGGCCACCTCCGCGGCGTCGTAGAACGCGGTGCCCGCGGCGTCGCCCTCGGCGATGAGGGTGTCGGGGTCGGGCACCAGCAGCGCGGCGACCCAGGTCTGGACGATGAACAGCGTCCCGGCCAGCGCGAGCGCGGCGATCATCGCCTTGCCGATCGAGCGGGCCGAGTCGCGGTTCTCCTCCGCGAGGGTGGAGATGCCGTCGAAGCCGAGGAAGCTCAGCACCGCGATCGACACCGCGCCGAAGACCAGCTCCAGCGAGAACGTGTCGCTGTTGTAGATCGGCGTGAAGTCGAAGCCGCGGCCCTCGCCGGAGGCCAGCGCGACGACGCCGATGACCAGGAAGATCGCGAGCACGATCAGCTCGGCCACCAGCATGATCTTGTTGACCCGCGCGGTGAACTCGATGCCGAAGTAGTTGACGGCGGTGTTGAGGACGACGAAGCCGATCAGCCAGACCCACACCGGGATCGACGTGACGATCGAGTTCATGGCGATCGCGGCGATGAGGTAGAGCAGCGCCGGGACCAGCACGTAGTCGAGCAGGATCATCCAGCCCGCGATGAAGCCGACCGGCTGGGCGATGCCGCGGCCGGCGTAGGTGTAGACCGAGCCGGCCATCGGGAACGCCCGGGACATCTGCGAGTACGACGCCGCGGTGAAGGCCATCGCCAGCCCGCCGATCGCGTAGGCGAGGGCGACCATGCCGCCGGAGCCCTGGAAGACGCTGCCGAAGATGCCGAACGGCGCGATCGGCACCATGAAGACCAGGCCGTAGACCAGCAGGTCGGTGAACGTCAGCGAGCGCTTGAGCTCCTGGCGGTAGCCGAACTCCTCGACGCCGGCGGCTCCGGCTGCCGGGACCGCGCCGGCACCGGTGCTCCCGGTGGCGTGCGCGGACGGGGTGGTGCGGGGGTCGGTCACGACTCCTCCTCTCGGCCGGCTCGGGGCCGGACGCGGGGAGGGTAGGCCCCGTTGCTTCCGATCGGAAGCAGTGGGGGGTCAGCCGCGCGCGCCGACCTCGCGGAACACCAGCCCGTCGGCGCGCGCCAGCCGGGGCCGGGGGATGCGCGGCGGCTCCGGCGTGCCGGTCTCCAGCAGCCGCGCGGCGGTGCGGACGCCGTCGTGCACGCCGCGGGCGTAGGCGCAGACCACCGGCGCGCTCGGCCCCACCCGGGCGGCGAGCCGCTCCTGCAGGGCGAGCTGCCCCTCGTCGCCGGCGCCGTCGGCCGCCGCGAACGAGGGCATGCAGGCGTAGAGCTCGCCGGAGCCGTCGCCGCCGACGGCGTACAGGCCGTTCTCCTCGAGCGCGCCGGACAGCCGGACGACGCGGCGGTCGAGCCCGGCCCGGGCGAAGGCGCGGTTGAAGGCGACCAGGTCGCGGCCGACCAGGCTGAGCAGGACGGCGTCGGCGCGGGTGCGGCGGACCAGGTCCAGCGCCGGGCCGGGGTCGGCCGGGCCGAACGGGACGAGCAGCTCGCCGGCGACCTCGGCGCCGAGGTCGTGCAGCACCGACCGCGCGGCGCGGTGCACCGCCTGCGGCCACACGTAGTCGGTGCCCAGCAGCACCCAGCGCCTCGCCCGGCGGTGGCGCACCAGCCAGGTGAGCGCGGCCGCGTGCTGGGCCGGCGGGGACGCGCCGATCCGCAGCGCCCCGCGGGACCCGCGCCCGCCCTCGTGCGGCGGGGTGAACACGTAGCCGGCGCGCCCGGCCAGCGCGGCGGCGACCGCGCGGGAGACGTCACTGGTGGAGAACCCGACGAGGACGTCGACCGCGCCGGCGGCGTGCAGGGCGGCGACGTCGGCGGCCACCTCCGCGGGGCGGCGCCCGGCGTCGACGGTGACCAGCTCCACCGCGCGCCCGCCGACCCCGCCGGCCTCGGTCACCTCGTCGGCGGCGAGCGCGGCCAGGTCCAGCGCGGAGGGCGCGGTCATCGCCAGCGGCCCGGTCAGCGGGACGGCCAGCCCGATCCGGACGACGTCGGGGGACCGGTCGACGACGGCCGCCTCCCACGCCTCCATCGGGGCGGTCGGTCCGGGCACCTCCTGAGTATGGTGCGGGCATGGCGGTCGAGCAGCAGGCCACGGGCACCGCGGTGCCCGCCGCGCCCGCCGCCTCGCTGGTCGAGCTGCTGGCCGTCGTCTCGCGGCGGGTCGCCCGCGGCGTCGGGGCGGTGCTCGCCGAGGACGGCGCGACGCCGGAGACCTACCGGCTGATGCGCGCGCTCGCCTCGGGACCGGGCCGCACGATGAGCGAGCTGTGCGCGGCGCTGTGCGTCCCGGCGCCCACCGCCACCCGGATGGTCGACGGCCTGGTCGACGCCGCGCTGGCCTACCGGCTGCCCGATCCGGAGGACGGCCGCCGCGTGCGGGTGCACCTGTCGGCCCGCGGCCGCACCCGGCTGGACCGGCTGGAGGCGCTGGTGTCCGCGCACGAGGCGGCGCTGACCACCGAGCTCGGCCCGGCCCGGGTCGCCGCGCTGGTCACCGCGCTCACCGACCTCGCGGACCCGCCCGCCTGATGCCCGCGGGGCACCCGTCCCCGCGATCGTGGACCTCCGGCGGCGCCACGCCGTCACCTACCGGCGTGTCGCCGCCGCGACTCCGTGATCGACTCGACGGGGGGCTGCACCAGGGGCCGTCGGACGCCCGCCTCAGTCGGACGGCGGCAGGATGCGGGGGACGAAGACCTCGTCGATCGGGCGTGGGCCGACGTACTGCCGGCAGGTGCACGGCACCCAGGTGTGACCGGCGAACCGGCCGCGCCGGTCGAAGGTGTCGCGGCGCAGCTCGGCGTAGCAGGTGTTGGTCTCGGTGTCGTGCTGGCTCAGGGTGTGCCCACAGCCGCACACCGGCGTCGGGTTCGGCGGCGGACCCGCGGGACGACGGCGCCCGAGCCGGCCGGCCACGAAGCCCGCGGCCAGCAGTGCCGCACCGATGACCAGGCTGACAGGTTCCACCGTCGTCGCTCCTCCGCTCCGCAGACTCCCCGACGGTAACGCCGCGGGCGCCCCCGAGGTGCCGGGCGCGGGCGCGTCGCCGGTTCCCGGAGGGCGGTTTACAGATCTGGGGCCACCAGCGGTGGGAGCGCCTCGGCGCCGGGCGCACCGGCTGCCCGGAGTGCCGGCGGCTGTCCGGGCCGGCCTGGGAGCGGGCCCTCCTCAGCCGAGCCGGCTGACCAGGACGGTCAGCGCCGCCGGCCGCTGATCGCCGACAGGCCGGTGATCTCCCGGCCCACGATCAGCGCCTGCACGTGGTCGGTGCCCTCGAAGGTGTAGATCGCCTCGATGTCGGCGTGGTGCCGGGCGATGTGGTGCTCGAGCAGGATCCCGTCCCCGCCGAACAGGTCCCGCGCGTCGGCCACGATCCGCCGGGCGGTGGCGCAGCAGTGCCGCTTGGCCAGCGACGCCATCGCCGCGGTCATCCGGCCGGCGTCGGCGAGGCTGGACAGCCGCCAGCACATCAGCTGCATGGTGGTGATCTCGGCGAGCATCGTCGCGAGCTTCTCCTGCACCAGCTGGTAGCCCGCGATCGGCTGGCCGAACTGCTCGCGGTGCAGGCAGTGCGCCAGCGCCAGCTCGTAGGCCGCCGTCGCCACGCCCAGCGCGCGCCACGCGACGGTGTACCGGGTGCGGTCGAGGACCGTGGAGACGTCCTTGAACGAGCGGCAGTTCGCCAGCTTGTTCTCCGCCGGCACGCGGACGCCGTCGAGGCTGATCTCGGCCTGCCACACCGCCCGCAGCGCCGTCTTGCCGGTCATGACCCGCGCGCTGAAGCCGGGCGTGCCCTTCTCGACGACGTACCCGCCGACCGCGCCCTCCTCGTCGCGCGCCCAGATGAGCACGTAGTCGGCGATCGAGCCGTTGCCGATCCACTTCTTCTGCCCGTCGAGGACGAACGCGTCGCCGTCGCGGCGGGCGCTGGTCTCCAGGGCGACGGCGTCCGAGCCGTGGCGCGGCTCGGTCAGCCCGAAGGCGCCGATCTTCTCCATCCGCGCCATCTCGGGGAGGAAGCGCTCCTTCTGCTCCTCGGAGCCGAGCATCGCGATCGACTGCATCGCGAGGAAGCTGTGCACGCCGTTGAAGGTGCCGATGCTGCCGTCGGCACGGGCGAGCTCGGCGGCCACCAGGCCCGCGGCGACGGCGCTCATCCCCGGCGAGCCGTAGCCCTGCACCGTGCCCCCGGCGATCCCGAGCTCGGCGAACCCGGGCACCAGCTCGAAGGGGAACTCGGCACGCTCCCAGTAGTCGTTGATCCGCGGCGTCACCTCCTTGTCGCACCAGGCGCGCACGCGGTCGCGGACCTCGACCTCCTCGGGGGTGAGCAGCTCCTCCAGGGCGTAGAAGTCGGTGCTCGCGGTCTCAGGCACGGCCCGACGCTACGCGCGGGCAGGGCATGCTGCCGGGCGTGCGGATCGTCGTCGCCCCGGACTCCTTCAAGGGCACGCTGACCGCGGCCGAGGCCGCCGACGCCGTCGCCCGCGGGCTGGCCCGGGTGCACCCGGACGCCGAGGTCCTCGCCCGCCCGGTGGCCGACGGCGGGGAGGGCACGGTGGCCGCCGCCGTGCGCGCCGGGTACCGCCCGGTGACGACGACGGTCGGCGGTCCCGACGGCCGGCCGGTGCGCGCCACGTTCGCCGTCGACGGGACGACGGCGGTGGTCGAGCTCGCCGCCGCGGCCGGGCTCGGGCTGCTCGCGGAGCCGGCACCGACGACCGCGACCACGCGCGGCGTGGGGGAGCTGCTGCTCGCCGCGCTCGACGCCGGCGCCCGGCGGGTGGTGCTGGGCCTGGGCGGCAGCGCCACCACCGACGCCGGCGCGGGGTTGCTGCAGGCGCTCGGCGTGCGGCTGCTCGACGCCGACGGCCGCGACGTCCCGCCCGGCGGCGCGGGGCTGGCGCACCTCGCGCGGATCGACGCCGGCGCCCGCGACCCGCGGCTGCACGGCCTGGAGGTCCGGGTGGCCACCGACGTCGACAACCCGCTCACCGGCCCGTCCGGCGCGGCCGCGGTCTACGGGCCGCAGAAGGCCGCGACGCCGGAGCAGGTCGCGCAGCTCGACGCGGCGCTGTCGCGGTTCGCCGCGGTGGTCCGCCGCGACCTCGGGATCGACCTGGAGGGGCGGCCGGCGATGGGCGCGGCCGGGGGGACGGCGGCCGGGGTGGCCGCCGTCCTGACCTGCTCGGTCGGGTCGGGCGCCGAGCTGGTCGCCGACCTGGTCGGGCTGGACGACGCGCTGGCCGGCGCGGACCTGGCGGTGACCGGCGAGGGGTCGCTGGACGCGCAGTCGCTGCGCGGCAAGGCGCCGGCCGTGGTCGCCGCCCGGGCCCGGCGGGCCGGCGTCCCGTGCGCGGGGCTGGCCGGCCGGGTCGCGCTGGGCCCCGCCGAGCTGGCCGCCGCCGGGTTCGCCGCCGCGCACGCGCTCACCGAGGCCGAGCCCGACGTCGCCCGCTGCCTCGCCGAGCCCGCGGCCGTCCTCGAGGAGCTCGCCGCCCGCGTCCTGGGTCAGGCGCCGAGCAGCCCCCGCACGTAGGCCGCCTGCCCCACGTGCTGCAGGTCGTCGGACAGCACGCTGACCAGCCGGACGCCGAGGGTCACCGGTGGGTCCCACCGCTCGTCGACGACGCGGTCGAGGTCGTCGTCGGTGAGCCCGCCGAGGAACTCCGCACTGCGGGCGGCGACGGCGTCGGCGTACTCGAGCAGCAGCTCCGCCGAGGGCACCCGCACCGACGCCACCTCGTCCGTGCCCATCCCGTAGCCGGTGGCGGTGTCGTCGACGGGCAGGCCGAACCGGCCGGCGAAGCCCTGCGCCGTCCACACCTGCTCGGTGCCCGCGACGTCGGCGAGGTGGTCGTCCTGCACCCGCAGCAGGTGCCAGGCCAGCCAGCCGACCGGGTTGGCGTCCGGGCCGACGCGCTCGGCCAGCTGCTCGGGGGACAGGCCCTCGACGGCGGCGTGCAGGGTCTCGCCGATCTGCGAGTAGGCGTAGGTGAGCAGGTCACGGGTCCGCATGAGCGGCCGCTACCCGTCCCGCTCGCGGGGGACGCCTGCCGGCGCCGGCCGACGGTAGGTTGCGGTGTCCGCCCGGCCGTCGAGGGAGCCAGCCCGTTGGTGTTCGTCCTGCAGCGGCTGCTGCGCGCCCTCCGGGTCCGGCTCTCGGGCTGGCGCCTGCCGCTGGCGGTCATCCTGCTGGTGTTCCTCACCAGCTGGGCGGCGATGGCGCTGGTCGAGCCGGCCGGGACCGGCATCGCGGCGCCGGAGAGCTACTGGTGGTACTTCGTCATCACCGCCGCGACCGTCGGCTACGGCGACCTGTACCCGTCGTCGGTCGGCGGCCGGGTCGTCGGCGCCTACGTCGTCGTCGGCGGGATCGTCACGCTGACCCTGCTGTTCACCGAGCTGGCCACCGCCCTGCAGACCGCGCGGGGCAGGCGACTGAGAGGAGTGGTCGGCCTGGACCTCCGGGACCACGTCGTCGTGCTGGGCTACACCCCGGGGCGGACCGAGCGGATCGTCACCGAGCTGACCGTCGAGCCGGGCACCCGCATCGCGCTGTGCGCCCACGACGACGTGACGGTGAACCCCATGCCCGAGGAGGCGGCGGTCTCCTTCGTCCGCGGCGACCTCACGCACGCCGACGTCATGGACCGCGCCGGCGTGGCCCGCGCCCGCACGGTCGTCGTCGACGGCCGCGACGACAACGAGACCCTGGCCATCGCGGTCGCCGTCGACCACGCCAACCCGCGGGTGCACATGGTCGCCGCGGTCCGCGACCTGGGCCGGCGCGACACCCTCCGCTACGTCAACCCCGGCGTGCAGGTCGTGCAGTGGCACATGCCCTTCCTGCTGTCGGAGGAGGCGGCCGACCCCGGGCTGACCGAGATCTACAACGAGCTCATGACGGCGGGCGGGCACGGCAACACCTACTCGCTGCGCGTGCCGGCCGGGGCGCGGCCGCGGACGTTCGGCGAGTGGCAGACCGCCCTCGGCCGCGACCACGGCGCCACCGTGCTGGCGCTGCGGACCGCCGAGGACCTGCGGGTCAGCCCCGCCTGGGACACCCCGGTCCCGCAGGGCGCGACGCTGTACTACGTGGCGGCGCAGCGGCTGGACGTCACGCGGCTGGACCGCTCACCACACGCCGACCGCGGCGGCCAGTAGCGCCAGCACCCCGCCGACGGCGGCCAGCACGGCGAGCAGCGCGATCAGCACCGGCACGACGACCCAGCGGCGCCGGAACCGCCGCCGTGCCGGCCGCGGCGGGGGCGGGGGTGGTGCCGGCGGGGGAGCGGCGGCCCGGGCGTGCCGCTCGGCGCGCCGCTCCCGGTGCCGGTCGGCGAGGTACCGCGCCTGGTCCCGGGCGTCGCGGGCGACGGTGCCGAGCACCGCGGCCAGCCCGCGCAGGTCGTCGAGGTCGAAGCGCTCGACCCGGTCCCCGGGGGCGAGGCGCGGGCCGTCGTGGCGGGTGCCGGGGTCCTCGGCGGCGGGGGTCCACGCCGGCGCCGCGGCCGGCCCGGCCCGCTCGGCCAGGGCCTGCAGGGCGGCGCGCGTCCGCGCGACGTCCCAGCGCCGCGCGGGGTCCTTGGTGAGCAGCCCCTCGAGCACCGGCGCCAGCGGGCCGGCCCGCTCGGCCGGCGCGGGGTCCTCGGAGACGACGGCCAGCAGCGTGGCCATCGACTCGGGCCGGTCGAAGGCCCGCCGGCCCTCGACGGCGGTGTAGAGCGTGGCGCCCAGCGACCACAGGTCCACGGCCGGGCCGGGCTCCTCGCCCCGCGCCCGCTCCGGCGCCATGTAGGACGGCGAGCCGATGATCGCCCCGGACGTGGTGATCGACGGCCCGCCCGTGGCGACCGCGATGCCGAAGTCGGTGAGGTGCGCCGCGCAGTCGCGGCCGACGAGCACGTTGGCCGGCTTGACGTCGCGGTGCACGATCCCGGCGGCGTGCGCGGCCTCCAGCGCGGCCAGCACGTCGAGGCCGATGCGGGCCACCGTGGGCCAGGGCATCGGACCCTGCCGCTCGACGATCTCCTGCAGGCTCCGGGAGTCGACGAGCTCCATGACCAGCCAGGGCCGGCCGTCCTCCTCGACGACGTCGTAGAGCGTGGTCACGCACGGGTGCACCAGCCGCGCCGCCGCCCGGGCCTCCCGCAGCGTGCGGTCGCGCAGCGCCGCGCGCTCGTCGTCGCCGAGGTGGGCCGGGAAGGTCACCTCCTTGAGCGCCACGGGCCGGCCCAGCACCTGGTCGGTCGCGCTCCAGACCACGCCCATCCCGCCGCGGCCGAGCATCCCGGTGACCGCGTAGCGGCCGGCGACCAGCCGCCCTGCACCCGTGTCGGCGGACATGGGCGGACGGTACGCCGGGAGAGGAGCCGGCGTCCCGTCCTCAGTCGGTCCCGTCCTGCGCCGGCTCCGGGTCGCTCTGCGCCTCCAGGGAGGCCTCGGTCTCCGCGTCCTCCATCTCGAGGGCGATGTCGCGCGGCTGCGGCTGGTCGGGCTCAGGCGTCGTCATGACCGCAGCCTGCCCGCCGACGGCGCGGTCCGCTCCCCGGGACGGCGCCGCGGCCTGACCGGCGCCACCTAGACTCCGGCGCCGATGAGCATCACCCGCCTGCTGGTGGCCAACCGCGGCGAGGTCGCCGTCCGGGTGTTCCGCAGCGCCGCCGCCCTGGGCCTGTCCACCGTCGCCGTCGCGCCGGAGGACGACGCCGGGAGCCTGCACGCCCGCCGCGCCGACGAGGTCGTCCGGCTGCCCGGGACCGGCCCGGCGGCGTACCTGGACGTCGGCACCGTCGTCGGGGCCGCCGTCCGCGCCGGCGCCGACGGGCTGCACCCGGGCTGGGGCTTCCTCGCCGAGAGCCCCGACCTGGCCCGCGCCTGCGCGGACGCCGGGATCGCGTTCGTCGGCCCGGACGCCGCCGCGCTCGCCCTGCTCGGCGACAAGACCGCCGCCCGCGCCCGCGCCGGCGAGCTGGGCCTGCCGGTGCTCGCCGCCACCGACGGCGACACCGACCTCGCCGCCGCGACCGCCTTCCTCGCCGGCCTGGGCGACGGCGGCGCAGGGATGGTGAAGGCGGTGGCCGGGGGCGGCGGCCGCGGGATGCGCCCGGTGCGCGACCCCGCGGACCTGCCCGCCGCGCTGGAGCGGGCCCGCTCGGAGGCGCGGGCGGCGTTCGGCGACGGCGCGGTGTACGTCGAGCGGCTGCTGACCGGCGCCCGGCACGTCGAGGTGCAGGTGGCCGGCGACGGCGCGGCCGTGGTGGCCCTCGGCGACCGCGACTGCTCGCTGCAGCGGCGGCGGCAGAAGCTGGTCGAGGTCGCGCCCGCGCCCGGCCTCGACGACGGCCTGCGCGCCCGGCTGGCCGGGTACGCCACCGCGCTGTGCGGGTCGCTGGCCTACCGCGGGCTGGCCACCGTGGAGTTCCTGGTCCGCCACGACGAGGTCCGCGGCGACGAGGTGGCCTTCCTCGAGGTCAACCCGCGGCTGCAGGTCGAGCACACCGTGACCGAGGAGGTCACCGGGCTGGACCTGGTCGAGGTCGGCATCCGGCTGGCCGAGGGCACGACGCTGGCGGACCTCGGGCTGTCCGCGCCGCCACCGTCCCGCGGGGCCGCCGTGCAGGCGCGGGTCAACGCCGAGACGCTGCTGCCCGACGGCACCGTGCACCCCGGCGCCGGCCGGCTGGAGCGGTTCGTGCCGCCGACCGGGCGCGGCGTGCGGGTGGACACCGGCGTGGTCGCCGGCGACGAGGTCGGCCCGCGCTACGACTCGCTGCTGGCCAAGGTGGTCGTCGCCGACCGCGACCTGCCGCGGGCGCTGGCCGGCTGCCGCCGCGCGCTGGCCGAGCTCGACGTCGCCGGGGTGCCGGTGAACGCGGACCTGCTCGCGGCGCTGCTGGACCTCCCCGAGGTGGCCGGCGGCCGCGCCACCACCGACCTCGTCGACGCGCGCCTGGCCGGGCTGGTGCCCGACCGCCCGGCCGAGGTCGTGGCGGCCGTCGACGGCGTGCTCCCGGTGACCGCGCCGCTGTCGGGCGCGGTGGTCGAGGTGGCCGCCGCCGACGGCGACGCCGTCGCCGCCGGGGCGACGCTGCTGGTGCTCGAGGCGATGAAGATGGAGCACGTCGTGCCCGCGCCGGCCGCCGGCGTGGTCACCGGGCTGGCCGTGCGGGTCGGCGACGTCGTGACCGCGGGGACGGTGCTCGGCGGGGTCGTCCCCGGCGAGGCCGGCGACGCCGGGGGCGGGCCGGGCGGGGAGGACCCGGACGCCGTCCGCCCCGAGCTGGCCGAGCTGCACGAACGGCGCGCCGCCACCCTCGACGACGCCCGGCCCGAGGCGGTCGCCCGCCGCCACGAGGCGGGGCGGATGACCGCGCGGGAGACGGTGGCGGCGCTGGTCGACGAGGGCACCTTCGTCGAGTACGGCCAGCTCGGCATCGCCGCCCAGCGGGCGCGGCGGACGCTGGCGGAGCTGGTCGCGCGGACGCCGGCCGACGGCATGGTCACCGGCATCGGCGAGGTCGGCGGCGTGCCGTGCGCGGTCCTCGTCTACGACTACACCGTGCTGGCCGGCACCCAGGGCCGCACCAACCACCGCAAGACCGACCGGCTGCTCGAGGTCGCCACCGAGCGCGGCCTGCCCGTGGTGCTGGTCGCCGAGGGCGGCGGCGGACGGCCCGGCGACACCGACGGCGGCGGCTTCTCCCGGCTCGACGTCCCGACCTTCACCACGATGGCGCGGCTGGCCGGGCGGGTGCCCACGGTCGCCGTCGTCTCGGGGTACTGCTTCGCCGGCAACGCCGCGCTGGTCGGCTGCTGCGACGTCGTCATCGCCACCGAGGACAGCAGCATCGGGATGGGCGGCCCGGCGATGATCGAGGCCGGCGGGCTGGGCGTCGTCGCGCCGGAGGACGTCGGACCGACGGCGGTGCAGGCGGCGAACGGCGTGGTCGACGTCGTGGTGCCCGACGACGCCGCGGCCGTGGCCGCCGCGCGGCAGGCGGTCGGGCTGTTGACCGGGCGGGTCGTGCCGGGGGAGGCCGCCGACCAGCGGCCGCTGCGGACGGCCCTGCCGGCCAACCGGGTGCGCAGCTACGACGTGCGCCCGGTGGTCGCCACGCTCGCCGACGACGGCAGCGTGCTGGAGCTGCGGCCGTCGTTCGGGCGCGGGGTCGTCACCGCGCTGGCCCGCCTGGACGGGCGGCCGGTGGGGTTCGTGGCCAACGACCCGCGGCACCTCGGCGGGGCGATCGACGGCGAGTCGGCGGACAAGGCCGCGGCGTTCCTGCGGCTGTGCTCCTCGGCCGGGCTGCCGGTGGTGTCGCTGGTGGACACCCCCGGGTTCATGGTCGGCCCGGAGTCCGAGCGCACCGGCACCGTGCGCCGCTTCGGCGGGCTGTACGTGGCCGGGGCGCAGCTCCGCGTCCCGCTGCTGGCGGTGGTGCTGCGCAAGGCGTACGGGCTGGGCGCGATGGCGATGCTCGGCGGCGACCTGCAGGTCCCGCTGCTCACGCTGGCCTGGCCGACCGGCGAGTTCGGGCCGATGAGCCTGGAGGGGGCGGTGCGGCTCGGGTACCGGCGCGAGCTGGCGGCGCTGCCCCCCGGGGACCGCGACGCCCGGTTCGCCGAGCTGGTCGCGGCGTCCTACGCGCAGGGCAAGGCGCTCAACGTGGCCTCGGCGTTCGAGGTGGACGACGTCGTCGACCCCGCGGACACCCGCGACGTGCTGGTCCGCGCCCTGGCCGGACTGGCGTGAGCAGGCAGTCGGCGGCGCCCGCGGCTAGCGTCCGGCCATGCCGCGGTTCCGCCTGACGACCGGCGACGGCGCCGTCCTGCACGAGTGGGACGCCGCCGACGCGACCGCCGCCGAGACCGAGGCCGTCGACGTCGTCGCCCGCCACCGCGCGGAGGACCCGCCCGGGGCCGCGGAGTACGTGCTCGTCGACGGCGCCGGCGGCGACGTGGCGCGCTGGGGCTCGGACGCGCCCTGAGCTCAGCTCTCCCCGAGGCGGCGCTGCAGCACCTCGTGCTCGCGCCGCAGCACGACCTGGGTGACCAGGTCGCGGACCGCGCCCTCGGCCTGGCGGCCGATGAACGGGGCGTCGACCCTGGCGTCGCCGGTCACGGTGGCGCGGGTGCCGCCGCCGGCCGCGGGGGTCAGCCGGCGCTCGCAGGTGACCCGCGCCTCGCGGCCCATGATCTCGGCGCGCAGGTCGAGGGCGCCGCGGTAGCCGCCGTCGCCGTCGGGCCGCCAGGTGGTGGTCTCGGTGACCGGGACCGTCCTGCCCACGAAGCGGGCGAAGACCGGCGGGATGCCCGTCGTCGGCGCCGACAGCCGCACCCGGGTGGTGGTGCCCGCTCCGTTCGCCTCGCTCGAGACCTCGTGCACCTCGGCGTCCAGGGCCTGGGCGACCTCGCGCAGGAAGACCTCGTCGGTGAGCTCGGCGAACACGCGGTCGGGGGCGGCGGTGTAGCTGGTGGTGGCGTCGATGGGCACGCCCCATCCTCGGCTGTGCCCCAGCGCGCCGCCCGGCGGGGTCAGACTGCGGCCGTGGTCGACGTGGTGGTCCGGCCGGCGGGTCCCGCGGACGCCGCCGCCGTCGCGGGGGTGCACGCGCGGGCCGGGCGGGCGGCGTGGTCGGCGTTCCTCGGCGACGTCCTGGCCGAGCCGGACGTGCCCCTCTGGCGGGAGCGGGTGGCCGCGGACGGGTTCCTCGTGGCCGAGCGGGACGGCGTCGTCGTCGGGTTCGGGCGGGCCGACGTCGCGACCGGTGAGGCCGCGCTGCTCTACGTGGACCCCGCCGAGCAGGGCAGGGGCACCGGTCGGGCGCTGCTGGCGGCCGTGCTGGACCTGCTGCGGACGGCCGGGTGGGACCGCGCCCGGCTGCGCACCGAGGAGCGCAACGCCGGCCCGCGCGCCTTCTACGAGCGGGCCGGGTGGCGGCCGACGGGCGAGGTGCTCGAGCGCGAGTGGGCAGGCCGGCGGCTGCGCGAGGTCTGGTACGTCCGGGACCTGGACTGAGCGGTCCGCGCCCGGCTCAGGGAGCCGGGACGGGCTCGCCGGCGGGGGCCTCCGCCGCGGTGCACCCCTCCGGCGCCGGGGGCTCGGGAGACTCCGCGGTGGACGGGCCGGCAGGCGGCTCGGGGCAGGCCGGGACCGGCGGGCACCCGGGCGTGGTGGAGTCCGGGACCGTGGCCGGGTCGGCGGCCGGGGCCGCCGCCGGATCCGTCGTCGGGTCCGTGGTCGGGGCGGCCGTCGGGTCGGTGGCCGGGTCCGGTGTGGTCCCGGTGTCCCCGCACGACGGCTCGTCGGCGGGCGGCTCGTCGACCGGCGGCTGTTCGGCGGGCGGGTCCTCGGCGGGCGGTTCCTCGACCGGCTGCTCGACCGGGGGCTGCTCGACCGGGGGCTGCTCGGCCGGGGGCTGCTCGACCGGCGGCTGGTCCGCGGGTGGCTCCTCGCCCGGCTCCGGTGCCGGCGGCGCGGGGTCCGCCGGTGCGGGAGGCTGCTCGGCGGGCGGCTGCTCGACCGGAGCCGGCCGGTCCGCCGGCGCCTCGACCGCGGGAGCCACGGGAGCCGGGGCGGGCGCTCGGGGCGCCGGGGCGGCAGGGGCCGGGACAGCGGGCTCGGGGTCGAGGGGGGCCGGGACAGCGGGCTCGGGGTCGAGGGGTGCCGGATCGAACGGGACCTCCGTCGGCAGGGACCGGTCGTCGCTGGACGACCCGCGCGGGAACGAGTTCCGGGGGAGGGCGCCGGGAGAGGAGTCGTCGGCGTCATCTGGGGTGGCCCGGGTGGCGGCCGCGGGGGCCCAGCCGTCCTCGAACCCGGGCGCGGTGACGCCGATGCTCGGCATCACCAGCGGGCCGCCCTCGGGCAGGCCGCCGTCGCCCGAACCGCCCCGCCGGGCCTCGGCGTCGGCCGACGTCGTGTCCGCGCCGACCGCACCCGCGACCGGTGGCCCGGAGACCGCGGCCAGCGCGGCCGCCATCCCGAGCGCGCACGCGCTGGCGCCGAGCCCCGGGATCAACCGGGCGGATCGGACCCCGCGTCGCCTCTTGTCCATGGACGCTTCCCCCTGAGCTGTCACTGCGCCCTCAATCCTGACCCGGGCCGTTCCGTACGTCCACGGATGACGGGGCTGTTCACCCGGGTGTCGCGGGAACCCCCCGGGAGGGGGCCGGGACCGGGCGTTCGGAACGGCGGCAGGTCGAGGTCGGTCCCGGAGCGCGGTACAGGGCCGGTCCGGTCAGGCGGTGGAGTGCTCCAGGACGCGAGGTGCCGGCCGGGTCCGGGGCGGCCGGCTGCCGAACAGGACGCCGGCCACGACGAGGGCGCCGCAGGCCAGCTCGACCAGCGGCGACCGTTCGCCGAGGAACAGCCACGCCGAGCCCATCCCGACGACGGGCACCAGCATCGAGAACGGGGCCACGGTGCCCGAGGGGTGCCGGCTCATCAGCGCGGTCCAGATGCCGGAGCCGAGCAGCGTGGCGACCACGACGGTGAAGAGCAGGCCGGCCAGCGCGAGCAGCCCCGTCGTCGTCCCGAGCGTCGTCAGCGACGCGCCGATGCGGGCCGGGCCCTCGGTCGCCAGCGACAGCGCGAGCATCGGCAGCGGCGGCACGACGGTCATCCAGAGCATCAGCCGGAACGGGCGGGCTGGGCGCGCCTGCCGGTTGCACAGGTTGCCCAGCGCCCAGCCGAGCCCGCCGCACAGCGTCAGCAGCACCGGCAGCAGCGTGGCGCCGCCGTCCAACCCGGCCCGGTGGACGGCGATGCCGGCCAGGCCGACGACGGCGAGCGCGACCCCGGCCGCCTGCCGCCCGGTCAGCCGCTCGCGGAGCAGCAGCCCGGCCAGCACCACCGTGAACGGCGCCGAGGACTGCAGCACCAGCGAGGCGAGGCCGGTCGGCATGCCGGTGTCCATCGCGACGTAGAGGAAGACGAACTGCAGGACGCCGAAGCCGGTGCCGTACCCGAGCACCCACCGCCACGGGACGCCGGGCCGCGGCACGAGCAGCACCGTCGGGACGGCGATCAGCGCGAACCGGAGCGCGACGAGGAAGAACGGCGGGAACTGCTCGAGCGACAGGTGGATCGCCGGGAAGTTCAGTCCCCAGACGACGGCCACGAGGAGGGCGAGCAGGCGGTCGCGGGTCGGCACGCCGTCGAGCGTGCGCCCTGCAACCTTCCAGCACCAGCGAGATCTCGTGACACGACGATGTAGCGTCGCTGCATGGACGTCCGCGCGCTGCAGACCCTCCGCGCGGTGCGGACGCAGGGCGGCGTCACCGCCGCGGCCGCCGTCCTGCACCTGACGCCGTCGGCGGTGTCCCAGCAGCTGGCCGCGCTCTCGCGGGAGGCCGGGGTGCCGCTCACCGAGCGGATCGGACGCGGGCTGCGGCTGACCGCGGCGGGGGAGGCGCTGGCCGAGGCGGCGGTCGACGTCGCGGTCGCCGTCGAGCGGGCGCGGGCCGCCTGCGCCGCCTTCCTCGAGCGTCCCGAGGGCACCGTGCGGGTGTCGGCGTTCCAGAGCGGTGCCCAGCTGCTGCTGCCGCCGCTGCTGACCCGGGTGCGCGAGCTCGGCGGGATCACCGTCGAGTGCTCGGACGAGGACGTCGCGCTCGACGAGTTCCCCGCGCTCACCGACCGGGTCGACGTCGTCGTCGCCCACCGGCCCGACGGCACGCAGTGGCCCGCCCCGGGGCTGCGCGTCGTCCCGCTGCTGCGCGAGCCGCTCGACGTCGCCGTGCCCCGCGACCACCCGCTGGCCGGCCGGTCGCGGGTGCGGCCCGGGGACCTGGTCGACGAGGACTGGATCGCCGTCCGCGAGGGCTTCCCGGTCGCCACCGTGCTGGCCGCCGTCGCCGCGGGGTCGGGCACCGCGCCGCGGATCACCCACCGGATCAACGACTTCTCCGTCGTCGAGGCGCTGGTGGCCGCCGGTCACGGGATCTCGCTGCTGCCGCGGTTCACCCGCGGCGGCCACCCCGGCGTGCGGCTGCTGCCGCTGGCGGGGGTGCGGGCCGGACGGCAGGTCGACGCGCTGCTGCGGCCGGACACCGCCGAGCGGCTGGTCGTGCGCCGCGTGCTCGACGCCCTCGTGGACGTCGCCGCCGAGGCCGCGGGCGGATGAGACCGGTCAGCGGCGGTTGCGGCGGGCGATCTCGGCGCTGAGCACCGTCGCGAACGCCGTCCACGCCGCGTAGGGGAGCAGGGCCCGACCGGCGGCGCGGTCCACCCGGCCGGCGCGCCGGGTGAGGTCGGCCGTCGACGCCGCCAGCAGCGCCGCCTCCGCCGCCGCCAGCGGGGGCCGGTGGGCGCGGAAGAAGGCCCACGTCCAGCCCGCGTTCAGCACGAGGTTGCCCGCGAGGGCCCGGGCGTCCGCCGGGTCGCCCCGCTCCAGGAGGCGTCCACCGGCGAACGCCAGCAGCGCGTACAGCGCCGTCCACGCGATCCCGAACACCGGGCCGGGTGGCTGCCGGCGCGGCGTGTCGAGCCCGCGGTACCAGGACGAGCCGACGTCGGTCCCGGCCGAGCCGACCAGGGCGGTCAGCCCGACGGCGGTCGAGGCGGTCAGCAGGGGACGTCGCACGGGATCAGCCTGCGCCGCGGGCGGCGGACCCACCCGCGGAGCTCAGGGCTTCCAGCGGTGCAGGCCGGTGACCCGGCGGACGGCGGCGGCCGCCACCCGGTACGGCACCTTGTCCAACACCGCGGCCAGCTTCGCGTCCGGCCCGACGGTCACCCGGAACCGCGGGCGGTCCGCGTCCAGGGCGCGGGCGACGGCGCGGGCCACCTCGCGCGGGTCGCGCGAGCGGGGGAGGTGCTCCTCCTCGACGAACCGCTCCACGGTCTGCAGCAGGCCGGTGTAGGGGCTGCCGGGCGGGGTGACACGGGGCGTCGTCGCCCAGATCGCGGTGTCGTAGTTGCCCGGCTCGACCAGCACCACCCGGACGCCGAACGGCTCGACCTCGTAGGCCAGGGACTCCGCCCAGCCCTCGAGCGCCCACTTCGACGCGCAGTACAGCGACAGCCCGGGGTTGCCGTAACGGGCGGAGTCGCTGGAGACGAGGACCAGCCGCCCGGACCGCTGCCGCCGCATGACCGGCAGCACGAGCTGGGTGAGCCGCAGGGCGCCGAGCAGGTTGGTGTCGAGGACCCGGCGCCACTCGTCCTCGTCGGTGTCCTCGAACGCGCCCCCGCTCGCGGTGCCGGCGTTGTTCACCAGCGCGTCGAGCCGGCCACCGGTGAGGCCGAGGGTCTCCTCCACCGCCCGCCGGGAGGACTCCGCGTCGGTCACGTCCAGCTGGACGACGTCGAGCGGCTCCAGCCCCGCCTCGCGGGTGCGGGCGTCGAGCGCCGCCCGCCGGCCCGGGTCGCGCATCGAGGCGACGACGTGCCGGCCGCGGCGGGCCAGCTCGACGGCGGTCTCCAGGCCGAGCCCGGAGGAGCACCCGGTGACCAGGACGGTGCGCTGCTCGGTGTCCACGCCACCCGCATCGGCAGTCCGGCCGGCCGACCGGACGACACCCGCCGGGTCAGACGCGGTCGGCCGCCGCGCCGGGCTGCTCCTGTCCCGCGGTCGCGGCCCAGCTCGCGAGCAGCCTGAGGGCGTCCTCCGACGGCGTGCCGGGCTCGGCGGTGTAGATCGTCATGCGCAGGTCCGCGGAGTCCTCGGCCGGCAGGTCGAACGTGTGGTAGCCCAGGTCGAGCGTGCCGACGACGGGGTGGCGGAACCGCTTGGCGCCGTTGTGGTGGATGCGGACGTCGTGCGCCGCCCAGCGGACCCGGAACTCCTCGCTGACCGTGGACAGCTCCCCGACCAGCTCGCGCAGCTGCGCGTCGTGCGGGCGGCGGCCGGCCTCCCCGCGCAGCAGCGCGACGGTGGTGTTGGCGGCGAGCTCCCAGTCGGCGTAGTAGTCGCGCGCACCCGGGTCGAGGAACTGGAAGCGGGCGAAGTTCGCCGGCCGCCGCGGACCGTCGAACAGCGGTGAGTGCAGCGCCCGGCCGAGGGCGTTGGTCGCCAGGACGTCCAGGCGGCCGTTGGCGACGAGGGCGGCCGAGCCCGTCATCGAGTCGAGCATCCACTGCACCCGCGGCTGTATCCGCGCCCTGCCGCGACGCTGCGGCGTGCGGGCCGGGCGGGTGGCGGCGCGGGCCAGGTTGAACAGGTGGGTGCGCTCGGCCTCGTCGAGCCGCAGCGCCCGGGCGACGGCCTCGAGCACGTCCTCGGAGACGCCGGCGATGTGGCCCTTCTCCAGCCGGGTGTACCAGTCGGTGCTCACCCCGGCGAGGACGGCGACCTCCTCGCGGCGCAGCCCGGGCACCCTCCGGCGTCCGCCGCCGGGCAGCAGCCCGGCCCGCTCCGGACTGATCCGGGCGCGCCGGCTGACCAGGAAGTCGCGGATGTCGGCGCGGTTGTCCACCCGTCCGACGGTACGGCGGCCCGCCGGGCCAGGGGGGTCGTGCCAGTACCCCCACAAGGCCGACCCCCCGCGCGTGCGCCGGAGGGGGTTCCGTGGGGTGCACACCCCGAACGACCCACGAGGAGCAGCACCGTGCGAGGAGCCGTCCTGTACGCCCCCGGCGACGTCCGCGTCGAGGACCGCCCGGACCCGCGGATCGAGCAGCCCACCGACGCCGTCATCCGGCTCGCCGCCGCCTGCGTGTGCGGCTCGGACCTGTGGCCCTACCGCGGCATCGAGGCGGTGGCCGGCCCGTCGCCGATGGGGCACGAGTACGTCGGCGTCGTCGAGGAGGTCGGCAGCGAGGTCCGCACCGTCCGGCCCGGGCAGTTCGTCGTCGGCTCCTTCTTCGCCTCCGACAACACCTGCGAGATCTGCCGCGCCGGCTACCAGACGCACTGCGTCAACCGGCAGCCCGGCGCCCCGACCGGCGCGCAGGCGCAGTACGCGCGGATCCCGCTGGCCGACGGCACCCTCGTCGCCACCCCCGACCTGCCGTCGGACGACCTGGTCCCCGGCCTGCTCGCCGCCTCCGACGTGCTGGGCACCGGCTGGTTCGCCGCCGTCGCCGCCGAGGCCGGCCCCGGCAGGACGGTCGCCGTCGTCGGCGACGGCGCGGTCGGCCTGCTCGGCGTCCTGGCCGCCCGGCAGCTCGGCGCCGAGCGGGTCGTCGTCTTCAGCCGGCACGAGGACCGGCAGCGGCTGGCGCGCGAGTTCGGCGCCACCGACGTCGTCACCTCCCGCGGCGACGAGGGCGTGGCGGAGCTGAAGGAGCTCACCGGCGGCCTGGGCGCGCACTCGGTGATCGAGGCCGTGGGCACCCAGGAGTCGATGGTGCAGGCGATCCGCGCCACCCGCGCCGGCGGCCACGTCGGCTACGTCGGCGTCAGCCACGACGTCTCGCTGCCCGGCGAGGAGCTGTTCTCCTCCGGCGTCCACCTGCACGGCGGCCCCGCCCCGGTGCGCCGGTTCCTGCCCGAGCTGATCGACCTGATCTGCAGCCGGGCCATCGACCCCGGGAGGGTCTTCGACCTCGAGCTCCCGCTTGAGCAGGCCGCCGAGGGCTACCGCGCCATGGACGAGCGCCGCGCCATCAAGGCGCTGCTGCGCCCCTGAGGCCGACGACCAGCACGCCGCCGTCCACTGGCTGACCCCGTCACCGACGAGGAGCACGCCGCCGCCCCGCCGTCGACCGACGGCCCCCAGAACGGAGAGCACCCCCTCATGCGCGTCACCGCCTACGCCGCCCCGGCCGCCGGCCGGCCCCTGGCCCCCACGACCATCGAGCGCCGCGACGTCGGCCCGGACGACGTCCTCGTCGCCATCGAGTACGCCGGCATCTGCCACTCCGACATCCACACCGTCAACGGCGACTGGGGCCCGCAGCCGTTCCCCGTCGTCCCGGGCCACGAGATCGTCGGCGTCGTCGCCGAGGTCGGCGCCGAGGTCACCACCCACCGGGTCGGCGACCGCGTCGGCGTCGGCTGCATGGTCGACAGCTGCGGCGAGTGCGCGAACTGCCGCAACGGCGACGAGCAGTACTGCCTGGACGGCATGGTGCCCACCTACGCCGGCACGGACCGCGACGGCACCACCACCCAGGGCGGCTACTCCACCCACGTGGTCGTCGACGCCGGCTTCGTCCTGCGGGTGCCCGACGGCATCGACCCCGCAGCGGCCGCGCCGCTGCTGTGCGCCGGCATCACCACGTACTCGCCGCTGCGCCGCTGGGGCGCCGGGCCGGGCCGGCGGGTCGCCGTCGTCGGCCTCGGCGGGCTGGGCCACATGGCCGTCAAGCTCGCCGCCGCGATGGGCGCCGAGGTCACGGTGCTGTCCCAGTCGCTGAAGAAGCAGGAGGACGGCCTCCGGCTCGGCGCCACCCACTACGCCGCCACCAGCGACCCGGACACGTTCGCGCGGCTGGCCGGCCGGTTCGACCTGATCGTGAACACGGTGAGCGCGCCGATCGACGTCGACGCCCACCTGTCGCTGCTGGCCGTGGACGGCGCGCTGGTCAACGTCGGGGCGCCCGCCGAGCCGCTGAGCCTGCACGCCATGTCGCTGATCGGCGGCCGGCGCACCTACGCCGGCTCGATGATCGGCGGCATCGCCGAGACCCAGGAGATGCTCGACTTCTGCGGCGAGCACGGGATCGGCGCCGAGGTCGAGGTCATCCCCGCCGAGCGGGTCAACGAGGCCTACGAGCGGGTGCTCGCCTCCGACGTCCGCTACCGGTTCGTCATCGACACCGCCACCCTCCGCTGACCCGTGGCGCGGGCCCCGTCCCGCGGGGCCCGCGCCGCCGTCAGCGGCTCGTGAGGACGACGAGCCGCTGCGTCGCCCGGGTCATCGCGACGTACCGGTCGACCGCCTCCTCGATCCCCTCGCCGAACCGGTCGGGGTCGACGAGGACGACCAGGTCGAACTCGAGCCCCTTCGCCAGCACCGGCGTCAGCGACCGCACGCGCGACGTCGCCGGGAACGCCGGGTCGCCGACGACGCAGGCGACGCCCTCGGCGTGCGCGGCCAGCCAGCCGTCCACGACCGCCCGCAGGTCCGCGGCGGACCCGTGCGCGACGGGGACGCCGGTGCTGCGGACCGACGTCGGCACGTTGGCGTCCGGGACCGCGGCCCGGATGACCGGTGCGGCCTCGGCCATGACCTCCTCCGGCGTGCGGTAGTTGACGGTCAGCGAGGCCAGCCGCACGTCGGGGAGGCCGACCCGCCCGAGCCGCTCCTCCCACGACTCCGGGAACCCGTGCCGGGCCTGCGCGCGGTCCCCGACGACGGTGAGGCTGCGGGACGGGCAGCGGCGCAGCAGCACCTGCCACTCCGCGTCGGTCAGCTCCTGCGCCTCGTCGACGACGACGTGCGCGAACGGGCCGGCGAGCACGTCCGGGTCGGCCTGGGGCAGCGCGGCCTCGTCGACCAGGGCGTCGCGGAGGTCCTGGTGGCGCAGGGAGGTCATCAGCAGCAGCTCGGAGTCGTCGGCCGCGATCAGCTCGTCGACGACGCCGGCCATCCGCTCGCGCTCGGCCGCCACGACCGCGTCACGCCGGCGCCGCCGCCGCTCCACCTCCGGGTCACCGATCCGCTGCCGCGCCGCGTCGAGCAGCGGCAGGTCCGACACCGTCCACGCCCGCGGGTCCGCGCGCTGCAGCGCCCGGACGTCGTCGGCACCGAGCCAGGGCGCGCACCGGCGCAGGTAGGCCGGCACCGACCACAGGTCCCCGACGACGTCGGCGGCCTCCAGCAGCGGCCAGGCGCGGTCGAACGCCGCACGCAGGTCGCCGTCCCGCCGCACCGCCCGCCGCACCTCGTCCGGCTCGGCGTCCTCGTCGTCGTGCGCGTCCACCACGATGGAGACCAGCGCCTCCCACGCCTGACCGCGCGCCTCGTTGTGCGGGGTGCCGGGGTCGGGCGCCTCGAACGCCTCGGCCCAGTCGTCGGGGCCCAGCCACACGTCGGCCCACGGGGTCGTGACCGTCGTCCCGCGGGACGGCGGTTCCTCGTGGAAGCGCACCGCCGCCTCGACCGCCTCGGCCATCCGCGCGGACGCCTTCAGCCCGGCCACGTGGGGGTCGGCCTCGACCCCGGCCGTCGCCCCCTCGGGCACCAGGTCCCGCAGCGTGCAGGTCCGCACGCCCTCCTCGCCGAGGCCGGGCAGGACGTCGGAGACGTAGGCCAGGTAGGGCTGGTGCGGGCCGACGAACAGCACGCCGCCCCGGTGGTGCCCGAGGCGCGGGTCGGAGTAGAGGAGGTAGGCGGTGCGGTGCAGGGCGACGACGGTCTTGCCCGTCCCCGGGCCGCCGTCGACGACGAGCGCGCCGCGGGAGCCCGCGCGGATGATCGCGTCCTGGTCGGCCTGGATGGTGGCGAGCACGTCCCGCATGCGGTCCGACCGGTCGCTGCCGAGGCTGGCGATGAACGCGGACTGGTCGTCGAGCGCGGCGTGCCCCCGGAGCCCGTCGGGGGTGAACACCTCGTCCCAGTAGTCGGTGATCCGGCCGCGGGTCCAGCGGTACCGGCGGCGGCTGGCCAGCCCCATCGGGTCGGCGTGGGTGGCGCCGAAGAACGGCGCGGCGGCCGGGGAACGCCAGTCGACCAGCAGCCGGCGGCCCGCGCCGTCGGTGAGGCCGAGCCGCCCGACGTAGACCGGCTCGCCGCCGTCCGCGGGCACCGTGCGCCCGAGGCACAGGTCCAGGCCGAAGCGGCGCAGGGTCCGCAGCCGGGAGGTGAGCCGGTGCACCTCCAGGTCCCGGTCCAGCGCCGCCTGGCCGTGGCCGCCGGGAGACCGGCGCTCGGCGTCGAGGCGGTCGCCCAGCTCGGCGACGGTCCGCTCGAGGCTCGCCGCGACGGCGGCGAGGTGCGCGGCGTCATCGGCGACCAGCGCCGGGTCCGCCTTGGCGGCGAGGTCGTCGGGGAGGGCGAACACGGTGGTGCTCAGGGGGGTCACGGCGGGCGAGTGTGGGCCCCGACCCGGGCCTTGCCGCAAGCCCCGGGGGGCGCTATACGTTGAGGTGGGAGGACGGACGGCCCCGTCTCAGGTGCCCTCGCCCGGCGTCATCCCCATCCGGGCCAGCACGACCGTCTCCCCGACCTGCACGAGGTTGTAGAGCACCAGCGACACCGCGGTCACCACCACGACCGCCGACCAGACCAGCGAGAACTGCACCTGCGCGTACGCGGTCTGGATCGCCGAGCCGATGCCGTCGCCGGTGGCCAGCCACTCGACCAGCAGCGCCCCGGTGAGCGCGCCGGGCACGGAGACGCGGACGGCGGCGAAGAACGCCGGCAGCGACGCGGGCAGCGCCACCTTCCGCAGCGCGGTCAGCGGGCCGCCCCCGTACACGTGCACGACGTCGAGCACCTGCGGGGACGCCGACCGCAACCCGAAGGCGATCGTCACCAGCGCGGGGAACAGCACGACGATCCCGGCGACCACCGCGACCGTGGCGACGTCCCGGCCGAACACCAGGATGATCAGCGGCGCCATCGCGACCAGCGGCACCGAGCGCAGCAGCATCGCGATCGGCATGAGCGCGTGCTCCACGCCCCGCGACAGCCGGAACGCCGTCGCGCCCAGCAGCGCCGCCGCCAGGCCGGCGACGAAGCCGATCACGGCGTGCCCCAGGCTGGTGCCCAGCCGGTCGAGCAGCAGCGACCGGTGCTCGCCGGCGTCGTCGTCGGTGACCAGGTACGCCCACACGTCCAGCGGACCCTTGGCGACGTAGGAGGAGATGCCGAACAGCTCGATCACGCCGACCCACAGCACCCCGACGACGACCAGCGTCCCGAGGAACGTGAGCAGCGAGCGCCCCAGCGCGCGCAGCACCGCCCGGGTGGCCTGCCGCCGGACCTCCCCGCGCCGGGCCGCGGCGTCCACCGGCGCGGCCGCCGTCCGGGGCCCGCCGGGCGTCTGCGCCATCAGGCCTGCCGTCCTCTCGACCAGGGGGTCACGAACCGGGCGACCAGCCCGAGCAGGGCGAAGCCGACGATCGCCACCGCGCCGGAGGCCAGCGCGATGCCCCACACCCGCGCCGGGTTGAGGCCCTGCTGCGCGGCGGTCATCGCCGGCCCGATGCCGACGTCGACCTTGCCGAAGTACTCGCCCAGGACGGCGCCGAGGAAGCAGGCCGGCACCGCGATCTGCAGCGCGGTGAGGACGCCCGGCAGCGCGGCGACCAGCCGGACCTTGCGCAGCTGGGTGAGCGCCCCGCCGCCGTGGACGGCGACCACGTCGAGCGCGGCCCGGTCGGCGGCGCGCAGGCCGAGCAGCGTGCCGACGACGGTGGTGAAGAAGCAGCTCAGCGCCGCGAGGAACACCGCCGTCCCGGACGCCTCGCCGACGTCCGGGGCGCCGGTGATGATGAGCACCAGCGGGCCGACGGCGACGATCGGCACGCAGTAGGTGATGGTCGCCAGCTGCGTGACGACGCCCTCGGTCCGCGGCACCACCAGGACGACGGCGGCCAGCAGCAGCGCGAGCCCGTTGCCCCACAGGAAGCCCCGCGCGCCCTCCTCCAGCGTCACGCCGAGGTTGCGGCCGTAGAACGCCCAGCCGTCGGCGGCCCACTGGGCCACCACCTCGGGCGGGGTGGGGACCGCGTCGACCGAGCCGGCGCCGACGTCGGACAGCACCGTGACGGCGGCCAGCCACCACAGCGCGACGACCAGTGCCGACCCGAGCGCGCCGACCGCCCAGGACGGCAGCCGGACGCCGCTCACCCGCCGTCCCCGTCCGTCCCCGCGCCGGTGCCGAACAGCAGCTCCGACGCCCGGTCGACGTAGGCGTGGAACTCCGGCGTCCGCTGCATCTCCGGCGTCCGCGGGCGGGGGAGGTCGACGTCGATGACCTCCCGCACGCGGCCCGGCCGCGGGCTCATGACCGCCACCTGGTCGGAGAGGAACACCGCCTCGGTGATGCCGTGGGTGACCATGAGGGTGGTCGCCGGCTTCTCGGTCCAGATCCGCAGCAGCTCGAGGTTGAGCCGCTGGCGGGTCATGTCGTCCAGGGCGCCGAACGGCTCGTCGAGCAGCAACACCGACGGCCTGAGGACCAGCGCCCGCGCGATCGACACGCGCTGGCGCATGCCGCCTGACAGCTGCGCCGGCCTGGCCTTCTCGAAGCCCTCGAGCCCGACGAGCGCGACCAGATCGCGCACGTACGCGTCGTCGACCCGCACCCCGGCCACCTCGAAGGGCAGCCGGATGTTGGACAGCACGCTGCGCCAGGGCAGCAGTGCGGCGTCCTGGAAGGCGATGCCGAGCTCGTGCCCGCGGCGCAGCTCCTGCGGGCTCTTCCCGTCGACCCGGATCGAGCCGCCGGTCGGCTGCTCCAGCCCGGCCAGCACCCGCAGGATCGTGGACTTGCCGCAGCCCGACGGGCCGAGCAGGGAGAGGAAGCTGCCGCGGTCGGTGTGCAGGTCCACCGCGGACAGCGCCTCGACCCGGCGGGTGCCCATCGAGAAGGTCTTGGACAGGCCGGTGATCTGCACGCCGGTGCCCAGGGCGGCGCCCCGGGCACCGGACGTGGTGGTCGTCTCGGTCACCGGGTCATCAGGGCCGGTAGTCCCTGAGCTCCGGGTTCTCCTCGTAGACCTCCTCGAGGAGGGACAGGTCGAACAGCTCGTCGGCCTGGATCTCGACGCCGGCGCCGGCCAGGGACTCGACGGTCTCCTGCTGCAGCTCGTCGGTGATCGTGAACAGGCCCTCGGCCTCGGTGTCCTCGGTGGTGATCAGCTCGTCGTTGGCGGTGTGCGCCGACTGCACCTCGTTCTCCCGGACCAGGCCGAGGTCGGCGCCGTAGCTCTCCAGGCAGACGTCGACGGCGGCCTCGGGGTCGGCCAGGACGTCGGTCCAGCCCTGGATCTCGGCGACGAGGAACGCCTTGAGCCTCTCGCGGTCCTCCGCGATCGACTGCTCCGTGGCGGTGAACGTCTCGGCGACGAAGGGCAGCCCGTTGTCGGCGAAGGGCAGGTTGGTGACGGCCAGGCCCTGGCTCGCCACGGTGATCGACTCGTTGGTCAGGTAGGCGACGAAGCCGTCGACCTCGCCGTTGACCAGCACGGAGGGGTCGTACTGCACCGGGACGACGGTGACCTGGCCCGGGTCGATGCCGTTGGCGGCCAGCAGCGCCTGGAAGAGGCTGGTGTTGGAGTCCTGGACGCCGATCCGCTTGCCGACCATGTCCTGCGGCGTCGCGATGTCCCCGCCGTCGGCCAGCGACAGGATCGTGAACGGGTTCTTCTGGTACGTCGTCCCGATGATCCGGACCGGGGCGTCCTCGTTGGCGACGGCGGTGCCGACCGAGACGGCGTCGCTGAGCGCGACGTCGACCGAGCCCTGCACCAGCTCGGCGACGCCGGTCGAGGGGCCGGCGACGAGGTTGACCGAGGAGAAGCCGGCGTCGGCGTAGTAGCCGTTGGTGTCGGCCACGTACTCGCCGAGGAACTCGGCGTTCTTGATCCAGGACAGCTGGACGGACAGCTCGCCGAAGCCGCCCTCGCCGGATCCCCCCGGTCCGCCGGGGTCGTCGGACCCGCCGCAGGCGCCCAGGGCCAGGGCCAGGCCCACGGCGGAGGTCGCCGCGGCGGCCCGCCGGAGAGGGGAGCGGGTGGGGGACGGGAAGGTCATCGGGGTCCTCGCTCGGGTCGGCTGCGCGGTCAGCGGCGCCCGACACTCGCCGACGTTCGTTTCCGCCCGAGGCGCGTCGTGTCACCGCCGGGTTACCGCTGGTCCCGCGCCCGTGAGGAACCCCACGCCGCTCCCGTCAGCCGGCGGATCCCGTCGTCATCCGGTCCAGCACCTCCAGCCACGCCCGACGGACGTGCACGGGCTGGTCGTCGACCAGGGAGCCCAGGTGGGCGGGGTCGAGCCGGCCGGGGTCGACGACGGTGCCGAAGGCGAGGCGGAAGACGAGGTCGCTGACCTGGTCGCCCGCCAGGCCCGCGTCGGTCAACGGCTGCAGGACCCACCGCGGGTCCGCCGGCATCGTGCTCACGGACGATCTTCGTGCGCGGGCCGCCTCCCGGATGCACCCGGCGATGAGTCCCCGTCGTCCGGCCGGTCACCACCGTGCACGCTGCGGATGGGGAGGAGAGCCCGATGTCCGACCTGGTGGTGGACTTCATCGTCTCGCTCGACGGCTACGGGGCCGCGGAGGGCTGGCCCGGCTACTGGGGCATGGAGGGGCCCGAGTACCTCGGCTGGCTGGGGCAGGACGGCGCCCTGGAGCAGACCGTCCTCATGGGGGCGACGACGTACCGGCTGATGTCCGGCTTCGCCGCCGAGATCCCCGACGACCCCGGTCTCGCCGGCCTGACAGCGATGTCGAAGGTGGTCTTCTCCTCGACCCTGCGCGCGCCGCTGTCGTGGGCGAACACCGAGCTGGTCGACGGCGACGCCGTGGCCGCCGTGCGGGCGATGAAGGAGCGCGGCACGCGACCGCTGCGCACGGTGGGCAGCGTCAGCCTGTGCCGGTCGCTGCTCGCCGCCGGCCTGGTGGACCGCTACCGCGTCGTCGTCTTCCCGGTCATCACCGGCGCCACCGGGACCGACCGCGTCTACGACGGCTATCCCGACGTCGCTCTCGACCTGGTCGACAGCCGCCTGTTCGACGGCCGGCTCCAGCTGCTGGAGTACGTCCCCACGGTGCTCGCCGGTCCGCCCGGGGCGACCTGAGGGAGCCGCGGACCCCTCCGGCGGGGACCTTCGTGTCTTCTCCGGGGAACGGCGCGGTCCTAGCGTCGGGGCGAGCTGACCCCGGTGTCCGGTCAGACGCGGCCGGTGTCCCCGCATCCCCGCTCACCCCGGAGGTGGACGCCATGCGCACCCCGAAGAAGCGCACCAGCCTCGCCCTCGCCGGTTCCGCCGCCCTCGTCGCGGGGGTGGTCGTGTGGCCGGCGGGCGCGGCAGCCGCCCCGGAGGGCGAGGTCTTCGAGGGGACCTTCGAGACCGACCGGGTGGAGGAGGTCTTCCTCGACCACGACGCCAACGGCGTGCCCTCGCTGGGTGACGAGCTCGTCTACACCAACACCAGCACGGGCGGCCTCGGGGACGCCACCGACCGGGGCCACTGCGTGTTCCACCAGGTGGACCTCGCCGCCGACAGCACGGTGCTGCACTGCACCGCGACCAACGTCGGGCCGCGCGGCTCGCTCACCGTGCAGGGCGTGAGCCGCACCGGCATCACGGCCCCGGTGCTGCGGGAGCCGAGCAGCTGGGCCGTGACCGGCGGCACCGGCGAGTTCGCCTCCGCGTCGGGGGAGATCCACATCGAGGAGTTCGAGGGCGCGGGGCTGGACTTCCGCTCCCGCGGGACGTTCCGGATCGTCCTCGGCGGCTGAGGGGCGTCCCGTGCCGGTCGCCGTCCCGGGCGACCGGCACTGCGCTCTCGTGCGGCCGCGCGCGACACGCCGCGTCGACCATCCCGGCCCGGCGGCCGGCGCCGGGCCGACCGTGTCCTCGCGGGGACCGCCGGTGTGTCCGCCCGTGTCGCCACGGGCCCCGGGGGACCGGTGCCGCGTCTCCCCGGGGCCCGTCCGACCGGTCGGCTCAGCCGCCGAGCCGGGACCTGAGCAGCTGCTTGCCCCGTTCAGCGCCCTTGCGGCTGTCCGCCTGCGCCTTGCGGAAGAGCTCGGCGAGTTCGCCGTCGCCGTCGCGGTCGGCGTCCTGGATGTAGGTCTCCAGCCGCAGCGCGTTGCTCAGGCACTGCTCGGTGAACCAGATGAGGTTGTAGTCCTTGTCCTGGGTGCCGGTGACCTGCCCGGCCTCCTGGCCGCTGGTGGTGGTCATGGCTCGCTCCCTCCACTCGGGTGAGGGGTTCGGTCTACTCGCCGGCGACCGCGTGCGTCCACCACTACCTGCCTGGTGGCCCTCCGTGCCCGTACCGGGCCGAGCGGTGCCGGACGCGTCGGCCGACGTGGACGCTCGGGCGTCCGGCCGACGGACTGACCCGTCGAGCACCGACGAGGGAACTGGGCGGTGGCCGGACGCCACGAGTACGAGGTCGAGGAGCTCCGCGAGGGCGTGATCGGCGGCAAGACGTCCGGCGACGAGCTCGAGAGGCTGCTCGACGAGCACGCCCGCGAGGGCTGGCAGCTCAAGGCGACCACGTCCGTCGACGTGAAGGGCCGCATCGGGCCGGGCAGCGTGGAGGGCAGCCTGGTGACCTTCGAGCGCCCCGTCGCCTGAGCACGCCCGGGACCAGTGACCGCTGCGCCGACCCACGCTCTCGCGTGTGGGGCGGGTGGGGCTCGAACCCACGACCCAGGGATTATGAGTCCCATGCTCTGACCGGCTGAGCTACCGCCCCGGAACGACGCTCCCAGCCTGCCAGACGCCGGACCGGCCCTCAGCGGACCCACAGGCGCCGCGCCGCCGGGTCCCAGCACCGGTCGCCGTCGCGCCGGGCCCTGCCCCCGGAGGTCCGGCGGCGGGCCGCGGTCGGTGCGGCCGCCGCCGCGCTGCTGGGAATCAGTGGCGTCGGCGGCTACGCCCTCGGCTCGGCCGCCGCGGGGGAGGGCACCGCGGCGACGACGTCGGTGGTCCGGCCCGGCACCACCGACGGCACCCGGGGCGGCGTCCCCGGCACCCCGCCCGGCCTCGACGAGGGCACCACCGGCGACAGCCCTGACCCCGTGCGCGGGCGGGCCCGGCCGGGGACTCAGCCCCGGCCGGGTCCGTCGCCGAAGCCGTCGAAGCCGCCGGGCCCGCCGCGGAACCCGTCCGGGCCGGCGTCGAACCCCTCGGCCAGCCCGTGCAGCACCAGCGAGCCGAACGCCACGAGCACCAGCAGGGTGACCAGGCCGACCAGTGCGATGCGCACCGCCGCGGGACGGCCGGCGCGCGCCCCGGCGACGGTGGTCCGCAGCTGCTCCCAGGCCATGAGCCCCAGCGGCCGCCAGCCCGGCGCGGTGACCTGCGGCGGGGCCGCCACCGGCGGGAGGTCGGCGGTCAGCGGCGCGAGGTCGCGCAGGTGGACGGCGGCCCAGGCGGCCGCCATCCGGTCCCCGCCCTCGTCGGGCGTGAGCGCCCCGCGGGCGACGCCGTCCTGCAGCCGGTGCACCGTCGCGAGCCGGTCGGCGTCGGTCGCGCGCACCGGCGGTGCCGGCGGCACGGCGCCCGGTCGCACCGTGCCGTCGGCGGCGGCCGCGTACCGCGTCCGGCCGCCGAACGGCGTCGTCGGTCCTGGGATCGGGGTCCCGTCCATGTCGTTCCTCCCCACGAGAGCCGGTCCGGCCGGCCAGCGTGCCCGCGGTTCCTGTGACGGACCTGTGAGCCCGGCCACCGCGGGACATGCCTCGAAGGCGGGAGTGGCACTGCGTGTCAAACCGGCCACGAACCGTGAGACCTGCAGGTCGTCGCGGTGCCGGAACGGTTGAGCGCGCAAGCGGACACGCCGGGGCCGTTATGTCCCCGTGACCTCACCCGTCCCATCCGTAGTACCTTCGCCCGCGGTCCTGCCGGGCCGCTGCGCCTCGGGACGACGAGGACCCCGGCCGGACTCCGCCTGACCGTCCCGGCACGCGCCGGGAGCGGGGACCGCACGGAGGTCCCCGGCTCGGTCGCGCCCGCGGACGCCGGACGCGGGCAGGCCGCCCGTCCCGCCGGACGGGCGCCGATCCGGCAGGCGGCCGCGAGAAAGGGAGATCCGCCCTCTTGGCGACCGCGCACCACCGGACCGCCCGCTCCACCTCCCGCCGGCTCCGCCGCGCCGTGCTCGCCGCCGGCGCCGCCGCGCTCCTGATGGCGGCGCCCGTCCCGGCGATGGCGGACCCCGACGACGACGTCGCCGCGGCCGAGGCCGCCGAGGCCGCCCTCGTCGCCGAGGTGAGCCGGATCCAGGGGGCGGTCACCGCCGCCGAGGAGCAGCTCCAGCGGATGACCGTCGAGGCGGAGGCCGCCGCGGACGCCGCACTGGTCGCCCAGGCCGAGCTCGCCGCCGCGCAGGAGGCCGCCGCCGTGGCCGCGGCCGAGCTGCAGGCCGCGCGCGACGCCGTCGCGCAGGCGCAGGACGAGGTCGTCGAGCTCGGCCGCGAGGCCTACATGGGCAGCGGGGGAGACCTGGGCGGCACCGCCTCGGTGCTGCTGGACAGCCAGGGCCCCCGCGAGGTCCTCGAGCGCGCCGCCACCCTCGACCTGCTCGGCGCCCAGCGCGCCGAGACCCTCGAGCAGTACGAGCTGCTGGAGACCCAGGAGGAGGAGGCCGACGCCGCCGCCCGCGCCGCGGTGCAGGAGCGCGACGCGGCCGCCGCGGCCGCCGCGCAGGCCCAGGCCGCCGCCGACGCACGGCTGGCCCAGGCGCAGGGCGACTACGACGCCCTGGCCGGTGAGAAGGCCCGTCTGGACGAGCAGCTGCGCGCGGCCGAGGTCGAGCTGCTGCGGCTGCGCGGCGTCGCCGAGGCCGAGGCCGCCTGGGAGGCCCAGCAGGCCGCCGAGCAGCGGGCCGCGGTCGACGTCCAGTCCAGTGCCGGTGGCGGAACCGCCCCGACCACCGGCCGCGTGACCTCCTGCTACGGCCCGCGCTGGGGGACCATGCACCAGGGCGTGGACATCGCCGCCCCGATCGGCACCCCGGTCCTCGCCCCGGAGGGCGGCGTGGTCCTGCAGGCGGGCCCGGCCAGCGGCTTCGGCCAGGCCGTCTACGTCCAGCACGACGACGGCTCGATCACCCTCTACGGCCACGTCAACCGGTTCTTCGTCTCGGCCGGCCAGGTCGTGGGCGCCGGCCAGCAGATCGCCGAGGTCGGCAACAAGGGCCAGTCCACCGGGCCGCACCTGCACTTCGAGGTGCACGAGGGCGGGCTCTACGCCAGCCGGGTCAACCCGATGCCGTGGCTGCAGGCGCACGGCATCTCGCTGGGCGGCGCCTGCTAGCTGTAGTGCCCACGGACCTTGTTGACACGCCGTTGAGGGCTTGATCGGCAGGAAGACCTCCGGCGGAGTGGGGATGTCTGACGTCGCCCGCTCAACCGGAGGTCTTCGTGGTCCACGCTATGC
>NZ_JBJGZD010000023.1:0-77861 GCF_054050335.1 Geodermatophilus sp. SYSU D00698 | reverse complement strand
CCGCGGCATAGCGTGGACCACGAAGACCTCCGGTTGAGCGGGCGACGTCAGACATCCCCACTCCGCCGGAGGTCTTCCTGCCGATCAAGCCCTCAACGGCGTGTCAACAAGGTCCGTGGGCACTACAGCTAGGGGGCCGCCCGCCCCACCGCGGCGCAGAACCGGTCGTGGTCGGCGCGCGCCTCCGCCAGCGGCGCCAGCACCTCCTCGTCGGCCACCTCCGCCACCCGGGCGGTGAGCCGGCGCCGCGCCGTCCGCGCCCGGCGTCGGGCGCCCGCCGCCACGAGCGGCCGGCACAGCAGCGCGAGCAGCAGCCCGGCGAGCAGCCCGCCGGCCAGCAGCAGCGTGGGCAGCGGGATGCCCTGCACCCGTGGCAGCGGGAGGACGTCGTCGAGCTGCAGCAGCCCGAGGCCGGCCAGCGCGAGCAGCCACAGCCCGCCCACCAGCGCGGTGAGCGCCAGCAGCCACTGCAGGCCCCCGGCCGCGCGCTGCCACAGCGGCGTCCGGTCGGGGCCGAGGTCGGTGCCGGCGACGGCGCGGTCGAGCCGGTCGGGCAGCCGCTCCTCCGTGTCCTCCGACGTGCGGCGCAGCTCGTCGCGCCAGGCCGGCGGCAGCCCGCGGCCGGCCTCGTCGCGCGCCCGGCGCAGCGCGGCGTCCATCCCGGCCCGCTGCACCGCGCCCGCCTGCGGCAGCGAGGTCCGCGACCGCTCGTCCCCCAGGTTGAGCCGGCCCAGCGGATCGGCCCGCAGCTTCGACGTCCACCGCAGCACCGGCCAGCCGGTGTGCGCCACGCCGCTGCGGCGCGCCGAGCGCTCGACCGCGGCGACCACCGCCGGCACCCCCGCGGCGTCGGCGAGCGCCCCGGTGAGCTCCTCCCGCGCCGCCCGGTCCGGCCCGCGGTCGCGGCCGGCGTCGGGGGCGCAGTGGGCGGCCAGGGCCGAGGCGGCGCCCCGCGCGTCCGCGGTCAGCCGGTCGGTGGCGGCCTTGCGCGCGCCCACGCGGCGGCCCAGCTCGGCCCGCAGCTGCGGCAGGCCCAGGCCGCTGGGCGCCGCGGTGGGCAGCACCGGCACCCCGGCCAGGCCCTCCTCGTCGAGCAGCCGGCGCAGGTCGGCCAAGCACGCGGCGACCGCCGCCTCGTCGAGCCGGTCCACCTGGTTGAGCACCACCAGCAGCACGCCCGCGTGCCCGGCCAGCGGCGCGAGGTACCGGGTGTGGACGGCGTCGTCGGCGTACTTCTGCGGGTCCAGCACCCACACCAGGACGTCGACCAGCTGCACCAGCCGGTCGACCTCCAGCCGGTTCTCCAGCCGCACGCTGTCGTGGTCGGGCAGGTCCAGCAGCACCAGGCCGTCGAGCGCGGGGTCAGGGTCGGCGACCCGGTGCCGCCGCGGCACCTCCAGCCAGTCGAGCAGCCGGTCGGCGCCGTGCGCTCCGGTGGAGGGGTCCCCCCAGACGCTGGCGTGCGCGACGCCGGTGGTCGGCCGCCGCACGCCGGGCGTGCTCACCTCCGCCCCGGACAGCGCGTTGAACAGCGTGGACTTGCCGCTGCCGGTGGCCCCCGCGAGCGCGACGACGGTCGCGTCGCCCAGCGCCTCGCGGGCCCCGGCCTTGGCCAGCAGCGACCGGGCCGTGCCCACCTCGGGCACCTCCAGCCGCCCGTCGGCGACCTCCACCGCCTCGCGCAGCGCGGCCAGCCGGTCGGCCAGCGACGGCCCGCGGCCCCTCACGCGGCGGCCCCCCGGGCCGCGGCCAGCGTGGCGACGGCCGAGCGCAGCTCCTCCGCCGCGGCGGGGGCGTCCGCGGCGACGGCGAGCAGCTCCTCGAAGCGGTCCTGCTCGGCGGCCAGCAGCCGGTCGGCGCGGGCGTCGAGGTCGGCGCGGGCCCGGGCGGCCAGCGAGCGCACCGCGGCGTCGCCGAACACCGCCTCGAGCACCCGCTGCCCGAGCGCCGTCGTCCCGCCGGCGACGGCGAGCTCCGCACCCGACAGCCCCGCCGTAGAGGCGAACACGGCGACCATCACCACCGCGCCGGCCCCGTTCACGCCCCACGACAGCAGCCGCGCCTGCGAGCGCTTGCCCGCGCCCTCCTCGCGCACCAGGTCGAGCACGTGGCCCTGCCAGTCGCGCACCTCGTCGGCGGCCGCGGGCGCGAAGTCCGGCGACTCCGCCCCGAGCTCCTCCTCGCGCCCGGCGACCAGCGCCGGCCCGCCGGGCAGCGAGCGCCACGCCGTCACCGTGCGGTCGGCGGCACGGCCGGCCTCCGCGCGCAGCAGCGTCTCCACGCCCGACTCCAGGGCGCCGTGCAGCGAGTCCGTCGACGTCGGGCGGCCGGTGAGCGCGGCGCCCAGCCGGTCGCGCAGCCGGCCCACCCGGTTCTGCAGCGAGCGCATCCACTCGCCGGTGCCCACGAAGTCCTGCCAGCGGGCCAGCACCTCGCCGCGCAGCAGGCTGCCGTTGCCCACGCCCTCGGCGACCGCCTGCCGCGCCGCGCCGTAGGCCGCGTCGGCGGCGTCGGCGAGGGCGGCCGCCGCCGCGGCCTGCTCGTCCACCCCGTCGGCGACCGCGGCCACCCGCCCGTCGAGGCTCTCCAGCGCCCCGGCGAGCGTCTGCCGCACGACGGCGGCGCGCTGCTCCTGGTCGGCCGCCAGCCCGCGCAGCCAGTCGCGCAGCGGCGCCACCTGCTCCTCGGGCAGGAAGCCGTCGCGCAGCGGCCGCTCCTCCACCACGAACAGCCGCGCCGTCCCCAGACCGCCGCGCTGCAGCATCCCGGCGAGGTCGGCGGCCACCTCGCTCACCGCCTCGGGCGGCACCCGGTCCAGCACGACCGCCAGCGCGGTGCCGCGCTCCTGCGCCGTGCGCAGCAGGTCCCACGGGACGGCGTCGGCGTAGCGGGCCGCCGTCGTCACGAAGACCCACAGGTCCGCCGCCGACAGCAGCTGCCCGGCGAGGTCGCGGTTGGTCTCCACCACCGAGTCGACGTCGGGGGCGTCGACGAGCGCGAGCCCGGCCGGCAGCGCCTCGCTCGGGACCAGGCGCAGCCCGCCGACGACGTCGCCCCCGCCGGTCGTGCGCGGCAGGCCGGGGAGCACGCGGTCGCCGGAGAACGCCGGCACGTCGGCCGGCGAGCAGACCAGCACGGGGGCGCGGGTGGTCGGCCGGAGCACGCCGGGGGTGGTCACCCGCGCGCCGAGCACGCTGTTGACCAGCGTGGACTTGCCCGCGCCCGTCGAGCCGCCGACGACGGCCAGCAGCGGGGCGTCGAGGTCGCGCAGCCGGGGCAGCAGGTAGTCGTCGACCTGGTCGACCACCGCCCGGGCGGTCCGCGCGGTCGCCTCCCGCGCGGGGGTGGCCAGGCCGAGCGGCGCCGCGGCGACGGCGTCGCGCAGCTCCTGCAGCGCATCGGTCAGCGGAACGGCCCCGGTCACCTCGGGTAACTAGCCCGGACGGCGGTCCGCTACCCGTCGAGCGCCGCGAGCGCGGCCGGCACCTCCCCCGGCGTCGCGACGACGACGGCCGCGCCGGCCCCCTCCAGCTCGCCCGGCCCGCCCGGACCCCAGCCCGCGCCCACGCACGCCAGCCCGTGCGCCGCCGCGCCCAGCACGTCCTGCGCGCGGTCGCCGACGAGCACGGCCGGCCGCGCGGCGGGGTGCGCGCCCAGTGCGGCGGCGACCACCTGGTCCTTGTGCCGCACGGCGCCGTCGAGGGTGGCGCCGTGCACGCTCGCGAACGACGCGCGCAGGCCGGTCGCCTCGAGCACCCGCACGGCGAACACCTCGGGCTTGCTGGTCGCGACGGCGAGGATCGCCCCGCCGTCGCGGAGGGTCGCCAGCAGCTCCGGGATCCCGTCGTACACGGCGACGTCGAGCAGCGCGCCGGCCGTGTAGTGCGCCCGGTACGCGGCCACCGCGCGGTCGACGTCGGCGGGCGGGACCCCGAGCACCGTGGCGAAGCCGTCCTGCAGCGGCGGGCCGACCATGTCGCGCAGCTGCGCCGGCGTCGGCTCGGGCAGACCCAGCTCGGCCGCGGCCACCCGCACCGAGGCGGCGATGCCCGGCGTCGAGTCGACCAGCGTGCCGTCGAGGTCGAACAGGACCAGGCGGGGGTCGTCGGGCACGGAACCTGCGCCTCCCGTCGGTCGGGGTCCCCGGTCGAGGGCGTGGTACCCGGCGCCCTTGTCCGCAGCCTCCCCCGGGACGACGCTGTCGCGCATGGACGGGTCGGGGGGGCGGACCGCCGACGAGGGCGCGCCGGACCGGCCGGCGCGCGTTCCGCACGGCCGCCACACCGAGGATGCCTCACAGCGCCTCCGGCAGGACGTCCGGCGGCTGCACGAGCGGCTGGTGCGGGGCGCCGAGGCGATGGCCACGACCGAGCACGCCGTCGCCGCCACCCATCTCGCCCTCGCCGAACGAGCCCTGCGCAGGGGACGCGTCGAGGACGCGCAGGGGTATCTGCGCGAGGCCGCGGCGGCGCTGCGGGCCGTCGACCACGAGCGGGACCGGGCCGTCCGGTGGCCGGCGGCCACCACCCCCGGGGACACGGTCACCACCCCCGGGGACACGGCCACCACCCCCGGGGACACGGACACGGCGCACGCCGAGCGGGCGCGGAGGGCCGCCGACCGGGCGCGGGAGGACGCCGCCGGTCGCCGCGACCAGGCGGCCCGCCGATGGGAGGAGGCGGCGCTGCTCCGCGAGGAGGCGGCGCGACAGCGCGACGAGGTGGCCGCCGAGCGTGACCAGCGGGCAGCGGAGCGGGCCGCCGCCGCCGAGCGCCGGGAGTCGGCCGCCGACCTGCGCCGGGCCGAGCAGGAGCGCTGGCGCCAGCGGGCGGCCGCCTCGGCCGGCGGGGTGCCGTCCGAGCGGCGGGAGCACCAGCGGGCCATCGACGCCCAGGTCGCCGAGAGCTACCGCGCCCAGGCCGAGGACGACCGGGCGCGGGCCGAGGCCGACCGGGCGGCCGACGCCGCCGACCGCCGGGCGGCGGAGGAGGACCGCAGGGCGGCGGCCCGGGACCGCGAGGGCGCCCGCGCCGACCGGGAGCGGGCCGCCCGCGACCGCGCCGCGGCGAGGGCCGACCGCGACCGGCACCCCGCCGCCGGCCCCGCGGGACGCTGACGCGCCGGGTCAGCCGGTGACGGCGTCCAGGAAGGTCTGCACCCGCTCCCGCAGCTCGGCGACCCGCTCCTCGCCCACCTCGGCCGGGTCGCGGTCGCGCAGCCACGGCGGGATCTCGGTGCGGGCGCGGGCGGCGCAGCCGAGGTCGGCGCACACGTAGGTGCCCACGGTGTTCCCGTTGCGGCCGGCCTCGCCGGCGCGGCGCGCGGTGAACAGCGAGACGGCGTCGCCGGAGTGGGTGGACTGGCACAGCAGGCACATGACGGTCCGGCGCGCCGACATCCGCGAGTCCGCGGCGCGCAGCGCGATGCCGACCGGCTGCCCCTCCCGCTGGACGACGAGGTAGCCGCGCAGCGGCGCCTTCGGGTCGCGCCAGCCGAGCACCTCGAGCTCGTCCCACGGCAGGTCGGCGAGGTCGCGCGGGAGGGTGGCGGAGTTGGCCTCGCCCTTCGAGCAGTTGACGAAGGAGCGCCGCACCTGCTGCTCGGTCATCGGTTCCACGAGGGGCCATCCTCCGTTCCGGCACCGTCACGTCTCAACGCATTTAGCCACTCCACCGCTTCCTCGACGGTGGCCACGACGTCGACCCCCGGGGGCAGCGGCGGGCGGCGGACCAGCACGACCGGCAGCCCGAGCCGCCGGGCGGCGACCAGCTTGGCCTCGGTCATGTGCCCGCCGGAGTCCTTGGTCACGACGACGTCGACGCCGTGCTCGCGCAGCAGCGCGACCTCCTCCTCGACCGTGAACGGGCCGCGGGCCAGCAGCAGCACCGCGCCCGCGGGCAGCGGCTCGTCCGGCGGGTCGACCGAGCGCACCAGCACCCGCCCGGGCAGCGCCGCGAACGCGCCGACGCCCTGCCGGCCGGTGGTGAGGAAGACGGTGCCGGCGTCCCGGACCGCCGCGGCCGCGTCGGCCAGGGAGTCCATGTACGTCCACCGGTCCGCAGGCCCCGGCGTCCAGCCCGGTCGCTGCAGCCGCAGCAGCGGCACGCCCTGCCGCCGCGCCGCGGCCGCCGCGTTCGCGGTGATCCGGGCGGCGAACGGGTGGGTCGCGTCGACGACGGCCCTCGGCCGGTGCGTGGCCAGCCAGTCGGCCAGCCCGTCGGCGCCGCCGAAGCCGCCGACCCGCACGCCGCCCGCGGGCAGCACCGGGTCGGCCACCCGCCCGGCGAGGCTGGACAGGACGTCGACCCCGCGCTCGACCAGGGCCGCGGCCAGCCGCCGCGCCTCGCCGGTGCCGCCGAGGACCAGCACCCGCCCGCTCACGCCGCGCCGCCGGGGATCATGGGCCGGTGAGCAGGGACGGCGCCTCCGGGCTGCGGCACGGCTGGACCACCGGCGCGTGCGCGACGGCGGCCACCACCGCGGCCTACACCGCGCTGCTCACCGGCGAGTTCCCCGACCCGGTGACCATCGACCTGCCGAACGACCGGCACCCCTCGTTCGCGCTGGCCCGCGAGTCGCTCGATCCCGGCGCGGCCACCGCCGGGATCGTCAAGGACGCCGGCGACGACCCCGACGTCACCCACGGCGCGCTGGTGAGCGCGCGGGTGTCGCACGGCGAGCCGGGCAGCGGGGTGGTCTTCCGCGCCGGCGAGGGCGTGGGCACCGTGACCAAGCCCGGGCTGCCGCTGGCGGTCGGCGAGCCGGCGATCAACCCGATGCCGCGGCGGTTCATCCGCGAGCACGTCGCGGCGGTCGCGGCGCGGCACGGCGGCAGCGGCGACGTCGTCGTCGAGGTGTCCATCGAGAACGGCGCCGAGCTGGCGCGGAGGACGTGGAACCCGCGGCTGGGCATCGTCGGCGGACTGTCGGTGCTCGGCACGACCGGCGTCGTCGTGCCGTACTCCTGCTCGTCGTGGATCGACTCGATCCGCCGCGGCATCGACGTCGCCCGGGCCGCCGGGCACGAGCACGTGGCCGGGTGCACCGGGTCGACCAGCGAGCGGACGGTGCAGGAGCTCTACGGCCTGCCCGAGGACGCCCTGCTCGACATGGGCGACTTCGCCGGCGCCGTGCTCAAGTACCTGCGCCGCCACCCGGTGCCGCGGCTGACCGTGGCCGGCGGCATCGGCAAGCTGGCCAAGCTCGCCGACGGCCACCTCGACCTGCACTCGGGCCGCTCGCAGGTCTCCTTCGACTCGCTGGCCGCGCGGGTGGCGGCCGCGGGCGGCTCCGCGGAGCTGGTCGCGGGCGTGCGCGGCGCCAACACCGCGCTCGACGCGCTGCGGCAGTGCCAGGCGGCCGGGCTGCCGCTGGGCGACCTGGTGGCCGCGGGCGCCCGGGAGACGGCCCTGGGGGTGCTGCGGGGAGCCCCGGTCGCGGTCGACGTCGTGGTGGTCGACCGCGACGGCGCGGTGGTGGGTCAGGCCTGACGGCATCTCGTCGTCGAGTAGAGGTGGCTGTCGGGGAACTGCTCCGCGGTGAGCACCGGGCCCACGACCACGACCGCGGTCCGCCTGACGCCCGCGGCCTCGACCTGCCCGGCGATGTCGGCGAGCGTGCCGCGCAGCACCAGCTCGTCGTCGCGGCTGGCCCGGGCCACGACGGCGACCGGGCCGTCGGCGCCGTAGTGCTCGGCCAGCTGCGGCGCGAGCTCGGCCATCCGCTGCACGGCCAGGTGCAGCACGAGCGTGGCGCCGGTGGCGGCGTAGGCGGCCAGCTCCTCCCCCGGCGGCATCGGCGTGGACCGCGCGCTGGTGCGGGTGAGGACGACGGTCTGCCCGACGCCGGGCACGGTGAGCTCCCGCTTGAGCGCGGCGGCCGCGGCGGCGAACGCGGGCACCCCCGGGACGACGTCGTAGGGCACCCCCGCGGCGTCGAGCCGGCGCATCTGCTCGGCCACGGCGCTGTAGACCGACGGGTCGCCGGAGTGCAGCCGGGCGACGTCGTGGCCGGCCTCGTGCGCGGCCACCAGCTCGGCGGTGATCCGGTCCAGGTCGAGGTCGGCGGTGTCGACCAGCCGGGCGCCGGGCGGGGCGGTGTCGAGCAGCTCGCGGGGCACCAGGGCGCCGGCGTAGAGGCAGACCGGGGCGCTGGCGATGATCCGCGCCGCCCGCAGCGTGACGAGGTCCGCGGCCCCGGGCCCGGCCCCGATGAAGTGGACGGTCACGGATTCGCCCTTCGCGCGCGAATGGCGGAACAGGCTCCGGTCACCAGCGGGTCACCGACCAGATCGTCACGGGCATCGCGGGCTTCCAGCCGGTGAACGACCCGACCGGCTCGGCGCGCTGCACCCCGACCCGCACCAGCTCCCCGCCGACCCGTGCGTGCCACTGGGCGAGCACCGCCTCGCTCTCGACCGTGACCGCGTTGGCCACCATGCGGCCGCCCACCGGCAGCGCGTCCCAGCAGGTCTCGACCAGCAGCGGCGTGGTGAGCCCGCCGCCGATGAAGACCGCGTCCGGGGCGCCCAGCCGGGAGAGGACGTCCGGCGCGTGCCCGTGCACCACCCGCAGGTACGGGACGCCGAGGCGCCCGGCGTTGCGGGCGATCCGCTCGGCCCGCTCGGCGGAGGCCTCCACCGCGACGGCGCGGCAGGTCGGGTGCGCGCGCATCCACTCGATGCCGATCGACCCGGCGCCGGCCCCGACGTCCCACAGCAGCTGCCCGGGGACGGCGGCCAGCCGGGCGAGCGTGATCGCGCGGACCTCCGACCTGGTCAGCTGCCCGTCGGACTCGTAGGCGCCGTCGGGCAGGCCCGGGGTGGTGGGCAGCGGCATGGTGCCGCGGTCGGCCCGGCACTCGACGGCGGTGACGACCAGCGCCGGCGCCGGCTGCGACCAGGTGGCCGCGGTGCCGGTGCGCACCTCCTCGTCCGGGCCGCCGAGCCCGCCGAGCACGGTGACCAGGCTCTGCCCGTAGCCGCGGCCGGCCAGCAGCGCGGCGACCTGCGCCGGCGTCGCGCCGTCGGAGCCGAGCACCAGCAGCCGCCGGCCGGGCTGAACGTGCGGGTGCAGCAGCTCGATCGGCCGGCCGACCAGGCTGACCACCTCGGTGTCCTCGACCGCCCAGCCCAGCCGCGCGCAGGCCAGCGACACCGACGACGGCGCCGGCAGCACCCGCACCCGCTCGGCGCCCAGCAGCCGGGTCAGCGTGGTGCCGATGCCCGACAGCATCGGGTCGCCGCTGGCCAGCACCACCAGCGCGCGGCCGGCGTGCTCCTCGACCAGCCCGGGCAGCGCCTCGGTGAGCGGCGAGGGCCAGGGGACCCGCTCGGCGGGGACCTCCTCCGGGACCAGGTCGAGCTGGCGGGAGCTGCCGAGCAGCACCTCGGCCCGCTCGACCTCGGCGCGCGAGGTCGGGGCCAGCCCGTCCCAGCCGTCCGCGCCGATGCCGACGACGACGATCGGGGTCGTCGCGGCCTCCTCCACCGCGTCCGCCTGCCGGACCCCGCTCACGCCGGCAGCTCGCCCTCGGGCCCGGCGGCCTCGGCGAGCAGCTTCTCGCGCAGCTCCTCGGGCAGCCGGTCCACGTAGACGACGCCGTCGAGGTGGTCGACCTCGTGCTGCAGGCAGCGCGCGGCCATGCCGGTGGCCTCGATGGAGACCGGCTCCCCCTTCACGTCGACGCCGTCGACCCGGGCGCGGAAGGCGCGGGCGAGCTCGGCGTAGGGCCCGGGCACCGACAGGCAGCCCTCCTCGGTGACCTCCTCGGCCGGCTCGCCGCCGGTCGGCTCGAGCAGCGTGAGCCGCGGGTTGACGACGTAGCCGACGACGTCCTCGCCGTCGGCGTCCGGGCAGTCGATGACGAACACCCGCGCGTCGACGCCGATCTGGTTGGCCGCCAGCCCCACCCCGTCGGCCTCGCGCATCGAGGCGAACATGTCGAGGACCAGCCGCCGCAGCCGCTCGTCGAACTCGGTGACCGGGGCGGTCGGGCGGTGCAGCACCTCGTTGCTGCCGTAGGTGACGATCGGCCGGGCGACGCCGTCGTAACGGCCGGGCAGGCGCATGGCCGCGATCCTAGGAAGCGCCCTCGGCAGGATGGGCACCGTGCCGCACCGCCGAGACGTCCCCACCGCCCTCGGCCTGGCGCTCGGCGCGGCCGCCGACGTGCTGCTCGCCGATCCCGCGCGGCGTCACCCGGTGGCCGGGTTCGGCACGGTCGCCGCGGCGCTGGAGCGGCGGGTCTGGCGGGACTCCCGCGCGGCGGGTGCGGGGTACGCGGCGGTGCTCGTGGCGGGCGCGGCCGGGCTGGGGGCCGCGGTGGACCGCGCCACCCGGGGCCGGCCGGCGGTGCGCACCGCCGCCGCCGCCGCCGCCGCGTGGGCGGTGCTGGGCGGCACCTCGCTGGGCCGGGCGGCGACCGCGATGGCCGGTGCGCTGGAGGCCGGCGACCTGCCCGCGGCGCGGGCGCTGCTGCCCACGCTCGCCGGGCGGGACCCCTCGACCCTCGACGAGGCGGAGCTGGCCCGGGCCACCGTCGAGTCGGTCGCGGAGAACACCTCCGACGCCGCCGTCGCGCCGCTGGTGTGGGGCGCGCTGGCCGGGCTGCCCGGGCTGCTGGGGTACCGCGCGGTCAACACCCTCGACGCGATGGTCGGCCACCGGTCCCCGCGGCACGCCCGGTTCGGCTGGGCCGCCGCCCGCGCCGACGACGTCGCCAACTGGCTGCCCGCCCGGCTCACCGCGGCGCTGACCGTGGCCTGCGCCCCGCTCGCCGGCGGGTCGGCGGGCGGGGCGCTGCGGGTGTGGCGCCGCGACGGCGCCGCCCACCCCAGCCCCAACGCCGGCCGCTGCGAGGCCGCGGCGGCCGGCGCCCTGGGACTGCGGCTGGGCGGGCGCAACGTCTACGGCAGCCGGGTGGAGGACCGGCCCGTGCTCGGTGACGGGGCGGCGCCGGCCAGCAGCGACGTCGCACGGGCGGTGCGCCTGTCGCGCGCGGTGTGGCTGGCCGCCGCGGCCGCCGCGGCCGTGGGCAGGACGGCCGTGGGCAGGACGGCCGTGGCCAGGGCGGCCCGCGGCCGCTGAGGGGACCGGGTCCGCGGACCGCGCCCGTGCAGGGCGCCGCGCGGCGCCGACGGCACGGGGAAGCCGGACGGGTCGACGCGGAGGTGGCTGGCCGGCGGGTCGGCCGGGCCGCGGCCGCCGCGGACGGCGACCACCAGCGTGCCCACCGCCAGGGCGGCGAGGGCCAGGAGGAACAGCAGGACGAGGACGGCACCAGGGGTCATGGACAGGACAGTGGCACCATCGGGCCTGGACGGAAGCGGTCCAATCCGGCATGGTGGCCTGCATGCCACCGAGCACGGATCAGTCCACTGCTCCCGAGCTGGCCGGGCTGGTCGGACCACTGGGCGACCTGCCGGGCCCGCGGTACGCCGCGCTGGCCCGGCGCATCCGCGAGCTGGCGGCCCTCGGGCAGCTCGCGCCGGGCACCCGGCTGCCGGCCGAGCGCGACCTCGCGGCCGCGCTCGCGGTCAGCCGGGTGACCGTCGCCTCGGCCTACCGGCTGCTGCGCGAGGAGGGGCACGCGAGCACGCGGCACGGCGCGGGCACCGTCGTCGAGGCGCCCGCGGCCGACCCGGTGTGGACCGCCCCGACCACCGACCCGGCCGTGCTCGACCTCGCGCACGCGGCGCCCGAGGCGGCGCCGCAGCTGCTGCCCGCCTACCGGGAGGCGCTGGAGCGGCTGCCCGCCGTCGTCGCCGGCCACGGCTACGCGCCGGGCGGGCTGCCGGAGCTGCGCGCGGCGATCGCCGACCGGTACACCGCCCGCGGCCTGCCCACCGACCCCGAGCAGGTGGTGGTCACCGCGGGCACCGGCGACGCAACCGCGCTGGTGTTCGAGACGCTGCTGCAGCCCGGCGACCGCGTGCTGGTCGAGCACCCCACCTACCCGGGGGCGCTGGGCCTGGTCACCACCGCCGGCGGCCGGTGCGTCCCGGTGGCCGTGGACGCCGCCGACCCCGACGCGGTCGTCGGCGCCGCGCACATCGCCGTCCGGCAGAGCAGCCCGCGGATGGCCTTCCTCATGCCCGACTTCTCCAACCCCAGCGGCGCCCGGCTGTCCGCCGCCGGGCGCCGCCGCCTGGCCGCGACGCTGTGGCAGCAGGGCGTGCTGACCGTCGTCGACGAGGTCACCGCGGAGCTGCACCTCGACGACGGGCCGCTGCCCCCGTACGCCGCGGGCCTGCCCGACGCCGCGACGATCACCGTCGGCGGGCTGTCCAAGGCGGTGTGGGGCGGGCTGCGGGTCGGCTGGCTGCGGACCGACGCCGCCCTCGCCGGCTCGCTCGGCGCCGCCCTCGGCCGCCGCCAGCTCTCGGTGGGCCTGCTCGACCAGCTGGCCGCGGCGACCCTGGTGCGGGACCTCGACGCGGTCCTGGAGCAGCGGCGGGCGCTGCTGCGCGAGCGCCGGGAGGTGCTGCTGGCCGAGCTGGCGGCCCGCCTGCCGGCGTGGACCGCGGCGCCCCCGCGCGGCGGCCTGTCGGTCTGGTGCACGCTCCCACCGGGCACGAGCTCCGCGGCGCTGGCGGCCGCCGCCGCCCCGCTCGGGCTGCTGCTCGCCGAGGGCCGCGCGTTCGGCACCGGCACCGCCTTCGACGACCACCTGCGGGTGCCGTTCACCCTCCCCGCGGCGGACCTGCGCAGCGCCGTCGCCGGCCTCGCCGCCGTCGACGCCGCCCTGCGCCGCGATCCGGTGGTGCGGCACCCGGTGCGACCCCTCACGGTGGTGTGACACGTACCGGACCGGGCCGTCCGGTGACCGTGCGTCTCCTGCCCCGGGGGACTACCGTCATGGAGGTCCCCGAGCGGCCGGGAACTCCCCCGGCGATCCGCAGATGGTCGAACAGCCGGCTGCGCGGCGCTCTCGCCGGGCCCTCCACCCGGCGCGTCCTCTCGGAGCCCGCCATGACGTCGACGCAGTCGCGTGTCGCCTCCCAGCACCGCCCACCGGCCGCCCGGACGACCCCTCCGCCCCTCCCCCGTCCCCCCGCCCCCACACCCCTGCCCGGGCGGCGCACCGCCGTCGCCGGCCACTGGCGCTACGACCGCGCCAGCGGGGACTGGTGGTGGTCGGCGGAGATGGCCGCCCTGCACGGCCTCCCCGACGACGGCCCCGGCCCCTCCACCGAGGTGCTCGTCGCCGCCCAGCACCCCGACGACCGGGCGCGAACCATCGACGCCCTCTCCGCGGCGGTCACCGGGGCACAGGCCTTCTGCCTGGAGGTCCGGCTGCGGTCCGGCGACGGCCACCGGCCCGTCGTCTTCGTCGGCGAGCCGCGGTCGGACGACGACGGCCGCGTGGTCGCGGTCGAGGGCCTGATGGTGGAGGCCCCCCGGCCGGTGGTGCCGTCGGCCGAGGACCGCGTCGCGGCCCTGGAGACCGAGGTCGCCCAGCTGCGCACGGCGATGGCCAGCCGGGCGCCGATCGAGCAGGCCAAGGGCGTGCTCATGCTCCTCACCGGGTGCGGCGACCAGGTGGCCTTCGACCTGCTGGCGCACATCTCCAGCCACGTCCACCGCAAGGTCCGCGACGTCGCCCTCGACCTGGTCGCCTCCGCCTCGGGGGCGCGGCCCCTGGCGCCCGAGGTGCGCGCGATCCTGCGCGACGCCTGCCCGCCCCCGGGGCACGTCGAGCGCTGACCCCGCCCCGCCCGCGCGGCCCTGCCTCCCGGACCGCGCGGGCGTCAGGGGAGGATGCCCGGGGTCCGGGCCGGCGGGCAGACGCCGGCCCCGGTCCCTGGGAGGGGGCGGACGGCGTGTTCTACCTGCTCGCGCGGTTCCTGCTGCGGCCGCTGTTCCGGGTCGTGTTCCGGCCGCGGGTCACCGGGCGGCAGCACGTGCCGGCCACCGGCGCGTTCATCATCGCCAGCAACCACCTGTCGTTCATCGACAGCATGGTCATCCCCCTGTCGGCACCGCGCCGCGTCCGGTACCTGGCCAAGGACGAGTACTTCACCGGCCGCGGCCTCGGCGGCTGGTTCACCCGCACCCTGTTCACGGCGCTGGGCGCGATGCCCGTGGAGCGGAAGGCCTCCCGCGCGGCGCAGGAGGCGCTGGACACCGCCCTCGGCGTGCTGCGCGCCGGTGAGGGCTTCGGCATCTACCCCGAGGGCACCCGCTCCCGCGACGGCCGGCTCGCGCGCGGCAAGACCGGCGTCGCGTGGCTGGCGCTCACGGCCGGCTGCCCCGTGGTGCCGGTGGCCGTCGTCGGCACCGACCGGATCCAGCCGGTCGGCGCCCGCTGGCCGCGGCCGCACCGGTTCTCGATCGAGTTCGGCGAGCCGATGACCTTCCCCGAGCACGCCGGCCAGGCGCGCAACGGCCGGGTCCGCCGCGAGGTCACCGACCGGATCATGGAGACGATCGCCGGGATGTCCGGGCAGGAGAAGGCGGGCTGGGGCAGCCCGCGCCCGGCCGCGTGAGCGGGGCGCTGCTGGTCGCCGGGACGACGTCGGACGCCGGCAAGTCCGTCGTCACGGCGGGCGTCTGCCGCTGGCTGGCCCGCCAGGGCGTGCGGGTCGCGCCGTTCAAGGCGCAGAACATGAGCAACAACTCGGTGGTCACCGCCGACGGCGCCGAGATCGGGCGGGCGCAGGTCATGCAGGCCGCCGCGGCGCGGGTCGAGCCCGAGGCGGCGATGAACCCCGTGCTGCTCAAGCCCGGCGGCGAGGACGCCAGCCAGGTGGTGGTGCTCGGCCGGCCGGTCGCCGACGTCACCGCGCTGTCCTACCGGCCGATGAAGGCGGCGCTGCTGGAGCAGGCGCTGGCCTGCCTGGCCGACCTGCGGAGCCGCTTCGACGTCGTCGTCTGCGAGGGGGCCGGCTCCCCCACCGAGATCAACCTGCGCGCCGACGACATCGCCAACATGGGCCTGGCCACCGCGGCCGGGCTGCCGGTGGTCGTCGTCGGCGACATCGACCGCGGCGGGGTCTTCCCCGCCCTCTACGGCACCGTCGCGCTCATGCCGCCGGCCGACCAGCGGCTGGTCGCCGGGTTCCTGGTCAACAAGTTCCGCGGCGACGTCCGGCTGCTGCGGCCCGGCCTCGAGCAGCTCACCGCGCTCACCGGCCGGCCGACGCTCGGCGTCCTGCCCTGGCTGCCCGGCGCGGCGCTCGACGTCGAGGACTCCCTCGGCATCCCCACCGGCGTCCTCCCCGCCGGGCCGCCGCACGGCGAGGAGGTGCTGCGGGTCGCCGTCGCCCGGCTGCCGCGGCTGTCGAACTCCACCGACGTCGACGCGCTGGCCGCCGAGCCCGGCGTCCTCGTCCGGTTCGTCACCCGCCCCGAGGAGGCCGCCGACGCCGACCTGCTGGTGCTGCCCGGCAGCCGCGCGACGGTGTCCGACCTCGCCTGGCTGCGCGCCACCGGGCTGGCCGACGCGGTGACCCGCCGCGCCGCCGAGGGCCGGCCGGTGCTCGGCATCTGCGGCGGGCACCAGATGCTCGCCCGCACGATCACCGACGACGTCGAGTCGCGGGCGGGCACCGTGCCCGGGCTGGGGCTGCTGCCGGCCGACGTCCGGTTCGCGCGGGAGAAGACGCTGGGCCGCCCGTCCGGGGAGGCGCTGGGGCACCCCGTGCGCGGCTACGAGATCCACCACGGCGTGGTGACCTACGGGGACGGGGCCGAGCCGTTCCTCGACGGCGGCCGCGCCGGGTCGGTGTGGGGCACCACCTGGCACGGGGCGCTGGAGAACGACGGGTTCCGCCGTGCCTTCCTCGCCGAGGTCGCCCGGGCCACCGGCCGCCGGTTCACGCCGGCGTCGGAGACGTCCTTCGCCGCGGTCCGCGAGCAGCGCCTGGACGCGCTCGGCGACCTGGTGGCCGAGCACGCCGACACCGACGCGCTGTGGCGGCTGCTCGAGGAGGGTCCGCCGGCGGACCTGCCGCTCCTGCCGCCCGGCGACGCGCTCAGCCCGCGCTGAGCGCGGACTCCAGCCGCTCCCGGACGTCGTCGGGCCACGGCGTCGACGCCCCGCCGGCGGTGCCGACGTAGGTGTTGCGGACGACGCAGCACACCCGCTCCCCCACGCGGACGGTGAACCGCACGGTCACGCTCGTGCGCCCGAGCCGCTCGGCCTGCGCGTCGACCTCGACCGTGTCGCCCCAGCGGGCCGCCGACGACCACTCCAGGGCGCTGGCCTTGACCACCGGGTCCACCCGCGGGGCGATCTCCTCCCACGGCAGCCCGATCGACGCCCACCAGGCGGTGGAGGCCTCGTCCGCCCAGACGAGGTAGTGCGCGTTGAACACGACGCCCTGCTGGTCGCACTCGACGAAACGGACCGGGGAGCTCCACGTGACCGGCACGGCGCGACGCTAGCGGGGGCTACCGTCGTCGCGTGCAGCCCGACCCGGTCCTCGCCTCCTACCGCCCGCCCTCGCAGCTGGTGCTGGACAAGGAGATCGACCACCTCGACGTCCACTGCCGGGCCCTGATCGGGCTGTCCCCGTTCCTCACCCTGGCGACGGCGGACGCCGACGGCTGGCCGGAGGTCTCCCCGCGCGGCGGCGACCCGGGCTTCGTGAAGGTGCTCGACGAGCACCGGCTGGTGCTGCCCGACCGGCAGGGCAACAACCGGCTCGACAGCCTGCGCAAGGTGGCGGTGAACCCGCGGGTGGCGCTGCTGTTCTTCGTCCCCGGCCTCGAGGAGACGCTCAAGGTCTTCGGCACCGCCGGGCTGCTGCCCGCCGACGCCCTCGACCTCGACCTCACCGAGTTCGGCCGGGAGCCGCGCTCGGTCATGGTCGTGACCGTGCAGCGCGCCTACCTGCACTGCGCCAAGGCGGTCATGCGCTCGGGACTGTGGGACCCGGCGAGCCGGATCGACCGCGACGCCCTGCCGCCGTTCGGCACGATGATCCGCGACCACTGCGGGCTGGAGACCCCGCTGCCCGACGACGCCACCATCCGCGCGGACCTCGCCCTCGAGCTCTAGGAGGACCTCCCTGCCCCCCACCCGCTCGCGGGCTCGCGGCGGGCCCCCGCGGGCAGGCCGTTCCGGCCCGTCACCGGGCCCTGCCAGGCTGCGGGCCATGGCGACCGAGTTCCAGGTGACGATCGACGCCGCCGAGCCGCACGTGCTCGCCGACTGGTGGGCCGAGGCGCTGGACTGGCAGGTGGAGCCGCAGGACGAGGCGTTCATCCGGCGGGCGGTGGCGGCGGGTCACGCGAGCGAGGACCAGACGACGACGCACCGCGGCGCCCTGGTGTGGGCCGCCGGCGCGGCGATCACCTCGCCGGACCCCGGCCGGCCGCGCGTGCTGTTCCAGGCCGTGCCCGAGGCGAAGACGGTCAAGAACCGCGTGCACCTGGACCTGCGGGTCGGCGACGAGCGGCGCGAGGCCGAGGTGGCGCGGCTGCTCGGGACGGGCGCCACCGAGCTCTGGCGGGCGTCGCAGGGTCCGTTCTCCTGGGTGACGATGGCCGACCCGGAGGGCAACGAGTTCTGCGTCGCCTAGCCGGGACGGCTCAGACGGGCAGGTCCCTCGCCAGGCGCCGGGTGGTCACGGTGCGCCGCGCCACGCGGCGGACCCGGTTGCGCCGCGGTCTGCGCTCGGTGCCGAGGTACCGGGCGTCCTCGACGAGCTGGAACGCGGCGAGCACGCTGGCGCGCGGTTCCCGCGTCAGTGGGACGACGGGGATCACGGGCTGGGCCGAGGTCATGGGGAGCCCCCCTCTCCCGGGACGCGGTGCCGGCGTCCCGTGACGCAATGGTGCCCGCGATCGACGCCCCGTAACCGGAACCGGGGCGGATTGGTACCGGTGTGACGAACGAGGCAGACGGGACGGCGTGTCCGCTGGTGCCTCCGTACGGTTCCTGCCATGGACCGCCCGCGCCGTCTCGTCGCCGCCGTCCGCTCCCTCGTGCGCGCCGTCGCCGCGCCCTCCGCCCGTCGCACCGGGCGCCGCACGACCCCCGCGCCGTCCGCCGCCGGCCGGCCGGCGCCGGTCGACGTCGGCTACCGGCCGCGGGCCGACGGCCGGCCCGACCCGGGTGAGGTCGTGTGGGCCTGGGTGCCCTTCGACGAGGGCGACGGGCGGGGCAAGGACCGCCCGGTGCTGGTCATCGGCCGCCGTGGTGAGGACCTGCTCGGCCTGATGCTGACCAGCAAGGACCACGACCGCGACGCCGCCGACGAGGCCCGGTACGGGCGCAGCTGGATGGACGTCGGCACCGGCGCCTGGGACGGCCGGGGCCGGCCGAGCGAGGTGCGGCTGGACCGGCTGCTGACGCTGGACCCGGCGCGGGTGCGGCGGGAGGGCGCGGCGCTGGACCGGGCGCTGTTCGACCGGGTGGTCGACGCCGCCCGGCGCACGCAGGGCTGGTGAGCGCGGGTCAGTCGCCGCGGCGCGGCCGGGGCTCCCGCTGCCGCAGGTGGTAGACGCCGGCCTGGCCGGGCAGGGGCTGCAGGTCGTAGCGCGAGACGACCTTCGGGCCGCCGTGCAGGTGCACGTGCGTGACCGTGGGCAGCGGCGCGCCGTGGCGGGCGGCGCGGACCTCGACCCGCCCGTCGAGGGGGCCGCCGACGAACAGCAGGACGGCGTCCTGCTCGTCGGCGGTGGCGTCCACGACGGCAGTCTCCACCTCGGACAGCTCGGTCTCCTCCTCCGGCGCACGGCTCACCCGGTCGAGGGTAGGCGCGCGGCGCCACCGGTCAGGCCGGCCGGCGGCGCAGCCCGCGGGCGATGAGCGGCGCCGCGAGCAGCATCACGAACAGCCGCAGCACCTGGACGGCGAGCACGAAGGTCGCGTCCGCGCCGGTGCCGGTGGCCGTGGCGAGGACGGCGTAGAGGCCACCGGGCGTCGTCGCGAGGTAGGCGTCGAGCTCGCTGACGCCGGTGGCCGCCGAGAGGACGACGCCCAGCCCGGCGCACGCGACGACGAGGCCGACGATGACCGCCAGCGCCGGCAGCAGCGCCCGTCCCACGGTTCGCAGGCTCGCGACGGTGAACCGCAGCCCCACCTGCAGGCCGATGAGCACGAACGCCGACGCCTCGACCGGACCGGGCACGGTGGCGCCGCCGGAGAGCCCGCCGAGGTCGGCCGCGGCGGCCACCAGCAGCGGCCCGAGCAGCGCCGGCACCGGCAGGTGCACCAGCCGGGCCAGCAGCACACCCACCACGGCGCAGGCGGCGGTGGACAGCAGGCCGGCGGGCCAGCCGGGGCCGGCCTCCTCCGCGACGCCGCCCCCGGCGCCGGGGGCGGCGCCGTAGACCGTCGTCGCCACCACCGGCATCGCGACGACGATGAGCAGCACCCGCAGGTACTGCAGGACGGCCACCATGCGGTCGTCGGCGCCGAGGTCGCGGGCCATGGCGGTGATGCCCGACGCGCCGCCGGCGATCATCGCGAACGCCCCGGTCACCGGGCTGATCCCGGGCTGGCGGCGCAGCAGCAGCCCGGCGCCGACGGTGAGCAGCAGCGTGGCCACGGTGACCAGGAGGACCGGCGCCCAGTCCTCGCCGATCGCGGCCAGGGTGTCGGGGTCGACCAGCGCACCGATCGAGATGCCGACGACCGCCTGCGCCGCGGCCGCCGCGGGCCGCGGCACGTCGAGCGGCGCACGCCCGGCCAGGCCGCGCACCAGGCCGGCGAGCAGCCCGCCGAACAGCGCGGCCGACGGGACGCCGACGCGGCCGAGCAGCCACCCGGCCGCCGCGGCGCCGGCGAGGACGAGCGCGGCGTCGGCGAGCCCGCGCGGGCCGGGGCGGCGCGGGCTCACAGGCCGGCGATGCGGCGCAGCTCGGCGACGTGCGCCTCGAACGCCCGGCGCCCGGTCCGGGTCAGCGACAGGCTGGTGCGCTGGCGGGACGCGACCGTCGCCTTGCTGACCTGCACGTACCCGGCCTCCTCCAGCTGCTTGACGTGCTTGGACAGCACCGAGTCGCTCACGCCGACCCGGTCGCGCACGGTGGCGAACTCCATCGTGTCGACGGCGGCCAGCAGGCCGCAGATCTGCAGCCGCGGCGGCGGGTGGATGACGGCGTCGAAGTGCGGCGCGACCGCGGTCACAGCCCGCTCCGCAGCCCGGCCGCCCAGCGGCGGCCCCACACCCGGCTGAGCACCCCGGCCGCGACGCCGAGCAGCGCGCCGGCCGGCACCATCACCCAGTGCCGGTCGTACCCCTCCGCCAGCACGAACGCCGGCACGAGGACGACCAGCACGAACGCGCCCCAGGCCGCCGCCACCCGCGGCGGCGTGTCCACCCACACCCCGGTGATCCGCCGGTAGGCCGCCACCAGCGCGCCCAGGCCGGCGGCGAACAGGACGAGCGCCGGGAAGGTCACCCAGAGGGAGTCGAGGGCGTAGGACGCCAGGAAGGCGAACAGCAGCAGGCCGAGCGCGACGTCGTACCACCACGGCTGCAGCACGCGGTCAGCCAGCGCCTCCCGGTCGGCCTGCAGCGCGGCGAGCTGCGCGGCGGCGGTGTCGCGGTCGATCGCATCGTTTTCCATGCCGGAAAGCGTGGACTGTCTCTTTCCGTTCCGTCAAGTCGTCGCCCGGCCTCCCGGCCCGTCGTGTCGCGTGGTTCCATGTCCGGGCCACAGCGACGGCAGTGGAGGAAGCCCGGTGCGACTCCGGCGCGGTCCCGCCACTGTGACCCGGAGACCTCGCCCGCGAGGTGCCGGGGAGTCAGGAACTCCCGCCGCCGCCTCCTGCCACCTCCGGGCGTGGACACCCGGGGAGAGGACCCGTGCACCCGCATGACGTATCCCTTCGGCGCCGTCGTCGGCATGGACGACATGCGGCTGGCCCTGCTGCTCAACGCCGTCTCGCCGGCCATCGGCGGCGTGCTGGTCCGCGGCGAGAAGGGCACGGCCAAGTCGACGACGGTGCGCGCCCTGGCCGCCGTCCTGCCGCCGGTCGCCGTCGTGCCCGGCTGCCGGTTCGCCTGCGACCCCGCCGCCCCGGACCCCGCCTGCCCCGACGGTCCGCACGACCTCGGCGTGCCCGGCTCCACGCGCCCGGCCCGGCTGGTGGAGCTGCCGGTGGGCGCGTCGGAGGACCGCGTCGTCGGGTCACTGGACCTCGAGCGGGCGCTCACCGAGGGCGTGAAGGCCTTCGAGCCCGGCCTGCTGGCCGCCGCGCACCGGGGCGTGCTCTACGTCGACGAGGTCAACCTGCTGCACGACCACCTCGTCGACCTGCTGCTCGACGCCGCCGCCATGGGCACCGCCTACGTCGAGCGCGAGGGCGTCTCGGTGCGGCACGCGGCGCGCTTCCTGCTGGTTGGGACGATGAACCCCGAGGAGGGCGAGCTGCGCCCGCAGCTGCTCGACCGGTTCGGCCTCACCGTGGAGGTCGCCGCCCCGCGGGACCCCGCCGAGCGCGCCGAGGTGGTCCGCCGCCGGTTCGCCCACGACGCCGACCCCGCCGGGTTCGCCGCCGCGTGGGAGGCCGAGGAGGCGGAGCTGGCCGCCCGGATCGCCGGCGCCCGCGCCCGCCTGCCGCACGTCGTCCTCTCCGACGGGGCGCTGCGCCAGGTCACCGCCGTGTGCGCCGCCTTCGACGTCGACGGGCTGCGCGCCGACCTCGTCACCGCGCGCACCGCGATCGCGCACGCCGCCTGGTCCGGCCGCGACGCGGTCACCGAGGACGACGTCCGCGTCGCCGCCCGGCTGGCGCTCCCCCACCGCCGGCGCCGCGACCCGTTCGACGCGCCCGGCCTCGACGACGACACCCTCGAGCAGGCGCTCGAGGACAGCCGCCCGGACGAGGACCCGCCGCCCCCGGACGGCCCCGGCGACGGCGGCGCTCCCCCGCCCCCTCCCGGCGACGGCCAGGGTCAGGACGGCGGCGCCTCCTCCGGTTGGGAGGAGAGCCGTTCGCGCGACGAGGGCTCCTCCCGGGGCGGCGAGGAGCGCGGTGGGGCGCCGGCGTCCGAGCGGGCCGCGGTCGCGCCGTCGGACCCGTTCCGCACCCGCCGGCTCGAGGTGCCCGGCGTCGGGACGGGCGCGGCCGGGCGGCGGTCCAAGGCGCGCGCCGAGCGCGGGCGGGTCGTGGGCTCCACCCGCCCGTCCGGGCCGGTGACCCGGCTGCACCTGGTCGACACCGTGCTCGCCGCCGCGCCGCACCAGGTCGCCCGCGGGCGCACCGGCCCCGGCCTGCGGGTCGCCCGTGGGGACCTGCGCCAGGCCACGCTCGAGGGCCGGGAGGGCAACCTCGTGCTCTTCGTCGTCGACGCCAGCGGCTCGATGGGCTCGCGGGCGCGGATGGGCGCGGTCAAGGGCGCGGTGCTGTCGCTGCTGCTCGACGCCTACCAGCGCCGCGACAAGGTCGGCCTGGTCACCTTCCGCGGCGCCGACGCCGTCCTCGCGCTGCCGCCCACCTGGTCGGTCGAGGCCGCCGCGGCGCGGCTGCGCGAGCTGCCCACCGGCGGGCGCACGCCGCTGGCCGCCGGGCTGCTGCGCGCGGAGGAGACGCTGCGGGTGGAGCGGGTGCGCGACCCCCAGCGGCGCCCCCTGCTGGTCGTCGTCACCGACGGCCGGGCCACCGGGGCGCGCGGCTCGGACGCGCTCGGCGCCGCGCACGCGACCGCCCGGCGGCTGGCCGAGGCGGGCACGGCGGCGGTCGTCGTCGACTGCGAGTCCGGCCCGGTGCGGCTGGGCCTCGCCGGCGTCCTCGGCACCCACCTCGGCGCGCGGACCCTCCGGCTGGAGGAGCTCGCCGCCGAGTCGCTCGCGGCCACCGTCCGCTCCGTGCGACAGGCGGCCTGACGGTGCCGAAGGGACAGGTCGCCGTCGTCCCCCAGGACGGGCTGACGACCCGGCAGCGCCGCAACCGGCCGCTGCTGGTCGTGCACACCGGCCAGATGAAGGGCAAGTCCACCGCCGCGTTCGGCATGGCGATGCGGGCGTGGAACCAGGGCTGGTCCGTCGCGGTCTACCAGTTCGTCAAGAGCGCGAAGTGGCGGGTCGGCGAGGAGAACGCGCTGACCGCGCTGGGCCGGCTGCACGAGCAGACCGGCGAGGGCGGGCCGGTGGTCTGGCACAAGATGGGCTCGGGCTGGAGCTGGTCGCGCCGGCAGGGCACCGAGGTCGACCACGCCGCCGACGCCGCCGAGGGCTGGGCGCAGATCAAGCGCGACCTGGCCGCCGAGGCGCACCGCTTCTACGTCCTCGACGAGTTCACCTACCCGCTGAAGTGGGGCTGGGTGGACGTCGACGACGTCGTCGAGACCCTCACGCACCGGCCCGGCACCCAGCACGTCGTGATCACCGGGCGGGACGCGCCGCAGGCGCTGGTCGACGCCGCGGACCTGGTGGTCGAGATGACCAAGGTCAAGCACCCGATGGACGCCGGCCAGAAGGGCCAGCGGGGGATCGAGTGGTGAGCGGGGTGGGCCGGGTCCCGAGGGTCGTGGTCGCCGCCCCGAGCAGCAACGCGGGCAAGACGTCGATCGCCACCGGGCTGGTCGCCGCGCTGGCCGCCCGCGGGCTGGCCGTCTCCCCGCACAAGGTCGGCCCCGACTACATCGACCCCGGCTACACCGGCCTGGCCGCCGGCCGTCCGGGCCGCAACCTGGACCCGGTGCTGCAGGGCGAGGAGCGCGTCGTCCCGCTGTTCCTGCACGGCGCCCGCGGGGCCGACGTCGCCGTCGTCGAGGGCGTGATGGGGCTGTTCGACGGCGCCACCTCCCCCGACGTCGAGCCCGGCTTCGCCTCGACCGCGCACGTCGCGCGGCTGCTGCGGGCGCCGGTGGTGCTGGTCGTCGACGCGGGCGCGCAGGCGCAGAGCGTGGCCGCGCTGGTGCACGGGTTCGCCACCTTCGACCCGCGGGTGCGCCTGGGCGGCGTGGTGCTCAACCGCGTCGGCAGCGACCGGCACGAGGCGATCCTGCGCGAGGCGCTGGACGCGGCCGGGGTGCCGGTGCTCGGCGCGGTCCGGCGGCTGGACGCCCTCGGCACGCCGTCGCGGCACCTCGGTCTGGTGCCGGCCGCCGAGCGCTCCACCGAGGCGCTGGCCACGGTGCGCCGCCTCGGCGAGGTGGTCGCCGCCGCGGTGGACCTCGACGCCGTGCTGCGGCTGGCCCGGTCCGCACCCGGCCTCGACGGGCCCCCGTGGGACCCGGCCGCCGAGGTCACCGCGGTCGCCGGGCGGCCGCGGATCGCCGTCGCGGGCGGGCCGGCGTTCACCTTCGGCTACGCAGAGAACGCCGAGCTGCTCGCCGCGGCCGGCGCCGAGGTGGTCCCCGTCGACCCGCTGCGCGACGAGGCGCTGCCCGCGGGGACCGCGGGGCTGGTCGTCGGCGGCGGGTTCCCCGAGGTCTACGCCGACCAGCTGTCGGCCAACACCCCGCTGCGGGACGCCGTCGCGGCCCTCGCCGCCGGCGGCGGCCCGGTGGCCGCCGAGTGCGCCGGGCTGCTCTACCTCTCCCGCGAGCTCGACGGCGCGCCCATGTGCGGCGTCCTCGACGTCGCGACGGCGATGACGCCGCGGCTGACCCTGGGCTACCGCGCCGCGGTCGCCCTGTCCGACAGCGTGCTGGCCGCCGCCGGCACCCGGGTGCGCGGGCACGAGTTCCACCGCACGCACGCGCTCCCCGGCGCCGGCCCGACCCCGGCCTGGCGGTGGCCCGGCGGCGCACCCGAGGGGTTCGTCGCCGGCTCGGTGCACGCCTCCTACCTGCACCTGCACTGGGCCGGCTCCCCGGCCCTGGCCGCACGGTTCGTGGCCGCCTGCGCGGCGGCCGTCCCGGAGAGGGCACGCCATGCACATCGCTGAGGGCTTCCTGCCCGCGCCGCACGCGATCGGCTGGACGATCGCCGCCGCGCCGTTCGTCGTCCACGGCGCCCGGGCGGTGGTCACCGAGGTGCGCGAGCACCCGGAGTCCACGCTGCTGCTCGGCGCGGCCGGCGCGTTCACCTTCGTGCTCAGCGCGATCAAGCTGCCCTCGGTCACCGGCAGCTCGAGCCACCCGACCGGCACCGGCGCCGGGGCCGTGCTGTTCCGGCCACCGGTGATGGCGCTGCTCGGCACCGTCGTCCTGCTGTTCCAGGCGCTGCTGCTGGCGCACGGCGGGCTCACCACGCTCGGCGCCAACGCGTTCTCCTTCGCCGTCGTCGGGCCGTGGGTCGGCTACGGCGCCTACCGGCTGGCGCGGGCGCTGGGCGCCGGGCTGCTGCCCGGCGTGTTCGTCGCCCTCGCCCTGGCCGACCTCGCCACCTACGTCACGACGTCGCTGCAGCTCGCGCTCGCCTTCCCCGACGCCGACGGCGGCCTCCTCGCCGCGGCGGCCAAGTTCCTCGGCGTCTTCGCGGTCACCCAGGTGCCGCTGGCGGTCGGCGAGGGCCTGCTCGGCGTGCTGCTGTTCCGGGTGCTCACCGTCAACGCCCGGCCCGAGCTCGAGCGCCTGGGCCTGCTGCGCCCCGCCGCCACCCCGGAGGAGGTCCGGTGACCCGCCGCCACCTGGTCACCGCCCTGCTGGTCCTCGCGGTGGTGGCGCTGTTCGCCCTCCCGCTGGCCCTCGACGGCGGCGCCTCCGACTACGCCGGCACCGACAGCCGGGCCACCGAGGCGATCGAGCAGTCCGGCTACACCCCGTGGTTCGAGTCGGTGTCCGACCCCTCCGCGGAGGTCGAGTCGGGGCTGTTCGCCCTGCAGGCCGCGCTCGGCGGCGGCGTGCTCGGCTACGTGCTGGGCCGGCTGCGCGGCCGGCGGCAGGCGCGGGAGCAGCAGGCCGCCCCGCCTCCCGAGGCGCCGTGACGGGGCTGGCGGTCGACGACGCCGCCTGGGCCAGCGCCTGGCGCACCCGCTCCCCGGTGGACAAGCTGCTGCTCACCGGCGGACTGGTCGTCTGCGCGCTGGTGCTGCCGGCGTGGCCGGGCGGCGTGCTGGTCGCGGCCACCGCCGTCGTCCTCGCGCTCGGCCCGGCGCGGGTGCCGGCGCGCACCTTCGGCCGCGCGGCGCGCTGGCCGCTGGCCTTCGTCGCGGTCGGGGCGCTGACCGCCGTCGTCTCCGTGGGCGACGGCGGGCCCGGCTGGGCGCCGGACGCCGCGGAGCGCGCCGGCGCGCTGGTCGGGCACTCGGTCGCCGGGGGTGCGGCGGTGCTGCTGCTGGCCACCACCACGCCGATGACCGACCTGCTGGCCGCGCTGCGCCGGCTGCGCGTCCCGGCGGCCGTGGTCGAGGTGGCCGGGGTGACCTACCGGCTGCTGTTCGTGCTGCTGGAGAGCCTGCGCACCATCCGCGAGGCGCAGACCGCCCGCATGGGCCACTCGACCTGGCGCCGCTCCTACCGCTCCTCGGGGGCGCTGGCCGCCGCGGTGCTCACCCGGTCCTTCGACCGCGCCCGCCGGCTGCAGGAGGGCCTGGCCGGCCGCGGGATGGAGACCGGGCTGCGGGTGCTGCCGGAGTCCCGGCCCTCGTCCCGCCGCTTCCTCGCCGCCACCGCCGCGGGGCTCGCCGCGCTGGTCGCCGTGGGCGTCCTGGCATGAGCCACCGCACGCTGACCGCCGAGGGCCTCGTCGTCGGCTACGAGCGCGGCCGCCGGGTGCTGGAGGGCGCCTCGCTCACCGTCCCGGCCGGGCGCCGGCTGGCGGTGCTGGGCGCCAACGGCTCCGGCAAGACGACGCTGCTGCGCTGCCTGTCCGGCGCGCTGCGCCCGGACGCCGGCGGGGTGGCCGTCGACGGCGCGCTGCTGCACCACACCCGCCGCGGCCTGCGCGCGCACCGGCAGGAGGTCCAGCTGGTCCTGCAGGACCCCGACGACCAGCTGTTCAGCGCCTCGGTGACCCAGGACGTCTCCTTCGGCCCGCTCAACCTCGGCCTGCCCGAGGACGAGGTGCGCACCCGGGTGGCCGAGGCGCTGGCGCTGCTCGCCGTCGACGGCCTGGCCGGGCGGCCCACCCACCAGCTGTCCTACGGCGAGCGCAAGCGGGTGGCGATCGCCGGCGCGGTGGCCATGCGCCCCTGCGTGCTGCTGCTCGACGAGCCCACCGCCGGCCTCGACCCCTCCGCCGTCGCCGAGGCCCTGGCGGCGCTGGACCGGCTGCGGGCATCGGGCTCCACGGTGGTGATGAGCACGCACGACGTCGACCTGGCGCTGGCCTGGGCCGACGAGGTGGCCGTCGTCGTCGACCGGCGGGTGGTGCAGGGCCCGCCCGAGCAGCTCCTCGCCGACGACGGCCTGCTCGCCCGCGCCCGCCTCGGCCGGCCGTGGGCGCTCACCGTCGGCGCCCGGCTGCGCGAGCTCGGCCTGCTGGCCGACGGCCCGCTCCCCCGCGACGCGGCCGCGCTGCTCGCCGCCCTCCCCGACCGGCCGGGCGTGACCCCGTGGACGTGACCGTCGGCGTCGGCGCGGTCGCGGGGGTGGCCGCGCACGAGGTGCTCACCGCCGTCGACGCCGTCCTGCCGCCGGGCGCCCGGGTGGCGCGGCTGGCCACCCTCGACGCGCGCGCCGCCGAGCCCGGCCTGGTCGCCGCCGCGGCCGCCCGCGGCTGGCCGCTGACCGGCCACCCCGCCGCGGACCTCGCCCGGGTCGCCGTCCCCTCGCCCTCGGCGCGGGTGGCCGCGGCGGTGGGCACGGCGTCGGTGGCCGAGGCCGCGGCCCTGCTCGGCGGCGCCCGGCTGGTGGTGGGCAAGACCGTGCACGGGCGGGTGACCGCCGCGGTAGCGGTGTCGTCGCCGGGTGGGGGGCCGGAGGCCCTCCGGACGGCGGGGACGGACCGGCTCCACGCGACCGGGGGACGGTAAGTGGCCGCGGTTGGAGCCCGGGGGGCGACAGACGGCATCGACCTCGACCACCACGGCGACCTCGAGCTGGCCCCCGGTCTCACCGACCTCGCCGTGAACGTCCGCGCCGGCACCCCGCCGCCGTGGCTGCGGGCGGTGCTGCGGCGGGCCCTCGACGACGTCGCCGCCTACCCCGACGCCCGCCCGGCCCGCGCCGCGGTGGCCGCCGCGCACGGCCGCGACCCCGCCGAGGTGCTGCTCACCGCCGGCGCCGCCGAGGCCTTCGTGCTGCTCGCCCGCGCGGTCCGCCCGCGGCGGGCGGTGGTGGTGCACCCGTCGTTCACCGAGCCGGAGGCGGCACTGCGCGCGGCCGGGCACCCGGTGGAGCGGCTGCTGCTGGAGCCGCCGTCCTACCGCCTGCGGCCCGTGCCCGACGACGCCGACCTCGTGGTCCTGGGCAACCCGACCAACCCGACGTCGGTGCTGCACCCGGCCGACGACGTCGCCGCGCTGGCCCGCCCCGGCCGGGTGCTGCTGGTCGACGAGGCCTTCGCCGACACCGTGCCCGGCGAGCCCGGGTCGCTGGCCGGCCGTCCCGACCTGCCCGGCCTGCTCGTCGTGCGCAGCCTGACCAAGACGTGGGGGCTGGCCGGGCTGCGGGTCGGCTACGCGCTCGGCCCCGCCGACCTGGTCGCGGCCATGGCCGCCGCCCAGCCGCACTGGCCGCTGTCCACGCCCGCGCTGGCCGCGGCGGTCGCCTGCACCACCGCCGCCGCCCGCGCCGAGGCCGACGCGGCCGCCCGCGAGCTGGCGGACCACCGGGCCGCGCTGCTGGCCGCGCTCCCGGCCGGCGTGACCGTCCTCGGGGAGCCGCGGTCGTCGTTCGTGCTGCTGCGGGTGCCCGGCGGCGGGCGGGTGCGCGCGGCGCTGCGGGAGCGCGGCTGGGCGGTGCGCCGCGGCGACACGTTCCCCGGCCTGTCCCCCGACCACCTCCGCGTCGCCGTACGCGACCCGGCGACCTCGCGCGCGTTCGCCGCGGACCTCGCTGCGATCCTTGGAGCCGAGGTCCCCGACGCGGACGACGTCGTCGGGACCGGCCGCCGTCCCGGAGGAGCCCCGCTGAGCACCCACCCGACCCCGTCCGCCGGCCGCGGACAGGTCCCGTGAACGCGACGCCCGTCGACCCCGGGTCCGGGGTCGTCTACCCCGTCGGCCTGCGCCTGCTCGACCGCCGCGTCGTCGTGGTCGGCGGCGGTCAGGTCGCGCACCGCCGGGTGGCCGGGCTGCTCGAGGCCCGCGCGCGGGTGACCGTCGTCAGCCCGGAGGTCACCCCGGCGCTGGAGGCGCTGGTCGCGCCCGGCTCGCTGACCTGGGTGCGCCGCGGCTGGCGGCCCGGCGACCTCGACGGCGCCTGGTACGCGGTGGCCGCCACCGACGACCCCGCCGTCAACGCCGCGGTCGCCGAGGAGGCCGAGCGGCTGCGGGTGTTCTGCGCCCGCGCCGACGACCGGTCGGCCTCCAGCGTGTGGACGCCCGCCGTCGGCCGGCAGGGCGACCTGGTGATCGGCGTGCACGGCGGCGGCGACCCGCAGCGGGCGGTCGGCGTGCGCGACGCCGTCGTCGCCGGGCTGAGCGACGGCAGCATCCGCGACCGCGCCGCCCGCGAGCCGGAGGGCGGCCGGGCCGGCAGCGTGGTGCTGGTCGGCGGCGGGCCGGGCGACCCGGGACTGATCACCGTCCGCGGCCAGCAGGCGGTCGCGCAGGCCGACGTCGTGCTGGCCGACCACCTGGCGCCGCAGTCGCTGCTGGCCTCGCTGCCGCCGGAGGTCGAGGTCATCGACGCCTCGAAGCTGCCGCGCGGCCGGTCGATGGCGCAGGAGCAGATCAACGCGCTGCTGGTCGAGCACGCGCTGGCCGGCCGGCGGGTGGTGCGGCTCAAGGGCGGCGACCCGTTCGTCTTCGGCCGCGGCATGGAGGAGCTCGAGGCGTGCGTCGCCGCGGGCGTGCCGGTCGAGGTGGTGCCCGGCGTGACCAGCGCGATCGCGGTGCCGGCGCTCGCCGGCATCCCGGTCACCCACCGCGGGCTGACCCACGAGTTCGTCGTCGTCTCCGGGCACGTGCCGCCGGGCCACCCGCAGTCGCTGGTGGACTGGGCGGCGCTCGGGCGGCTGCGCGGCACGGTCGTCGTGCTCATGGGCGTGGACACCGCCGGCGCGATCGCCGCGGCGCTCATCGAGCACGGCCGGGCGCCGGACACGCCGGTGGCCGTCGTCGCCGACGGGTCCACGGCCACCCAGCGCGCGGTGCGCACCACGCTGGCCGGGCTGGCGGGGACGCTGGCCGACGAGGGCATCCGCCCGCCGGCCGTCTGGGTCGTGGGCGAGGTCGTCGCCCTGGGGACGCGGCTGTAGCCCGTGCGCGCGCTCGCGGTCGCCGTGGCGCCGGTGCTGCTGGTCCAGGGCGCGCGTGTCCGCCACCGCACGCCGGTGCTGCCGGAGGCGCCCGGGCCGCGCGCCGGCGTCGTGGCGGGCGACGGGCCGCCGCTGACCGTGGCGGTCGTGGGGGAGTCGCCGGCCGCGGGCGTCGGCGTCGCCACGCAGGAGGACGGGCTCGCCGCCCGGTTCGCCGCCGCGCTCGCCCGGCGCAGCGGCCGCGAGGTGCGCTGGCGGCTGTCGGCGCGCACCGGGACGACGGTCGCGCAGGCGCTCGGGCTGCTGGTCCCCGGGCCGGCCGGCCCGCCCGCCGACGTCGTCCTGGTCGCGTTCGGCGTCAACGACACGCTGCGGCTGCGCTCCCGGGCCGCCTGGCGCCGCGACGTGACCGCGCTGCTCGGCGCCCTGGCGCCGCTCACCGCGCCCGGCGGCGTCGTCGTGCTGGCCGGGCTGCCGGACCTGGGCCGCTTCCCCACCCTCCCGCAGCCGCTGCGCGGGGTGCTCGGCCGCCAGGCCCGGGCGCTCGACGCCGAGCTGGGGCGCCTGGCCCGCCCGGGCGTCCGGCACGCCCCCGCGCCGCCGCTCGACGGTCCCGGGCTGTTCGCCGACGACGGCTTCCACCCGGGCGCCGCGGCCTGCGCGATGTGGGCCGAGGTCCTGGCCGCCGCAGCACTTCCGCTGCGGATGTAGCAGTCCTACTATCGCGTGACACCGCCGGCTCCCTCCTCGGAGGCCCTGATGCCCGTGTCCCCTCCGGTGTCCGACCCCGTCGTCGAGGTGCGCGACCTGCGCATGACCTACGGCACGAACGAGGTGCTGTCCGGCGTCGACCTCACCGTCTCCGCCGGCGAGGTGGTCTGCCTGCTCGGCCCCAACGGCGCCGGGAAGACGACGACGATCGAGGTCCTCGAGGGCTTCCGGGTCCGCTCGGCCGGGGACGTCCGGGTGCTCGGCGAGGACCCGGCGCGCGCCGGCGACGCGTGGCGGGCGCGGGTGGGCGTGGTCCTGCAGTCCTGGCGCGACCACGCCCGGTGGACGCCCCGCCGCCTGCTGACCCAGCTCGGCGGCTACTACGCGCCGTACTCGACGCCCGACCGCCCCCGCCCGTACGACATCGGCCGGCTGCTGGACACCGTCGGGCTGACCGAGCACGCCGACCGCAAGATCGTCACCCTCTCCGGCGGGCAGCGGCGGCGGCTGGACGTCGCGGTCGGCATCATCGGCCGCCCCGAGCTGCTCTTCCTCGACGAGCCGACCGCCGGGTTCGACCCGCAGGCCCGCCGCAACTTCCACGAGCTGGTGCACCGGCTGTCCGACCTCGAGGGCACCAGCATCCTGCTGACCACGCACGACCTCGCCGAGGCGGAGAAGCTGGCCGACCGCATCCTCATCCTGGCCGGCGGCCGGATCGTCGCCGACGGCAGCGCGGAGGAGCTCGGCCGCCGGGTCGCCGGCACCGCGGAGGTGCGCTGGGCCTGCGGCTCCGAGCGCTTCGTGCACCCGACCACCGACGTCGTCCCCTTCGTCCGCCGGCTCGTCGAGCAGCACGGCGACGAGCTGACCGACCTGGAGGTCCGGCGGGCGAGCCTCGAGGACACCTACCTGGCGATGGTGCAGCGCTCCGAGGCCGGCCTCCGGCCCGGGCCCGCCCTGGAGGAGGTCACGCGGTGAACCCGACCCGGAACGCGATCGCCCTGGGCCTGCGCCGGGGCTGGCGGGAGTTCGTGCAGAGCGTGCGCAGCCCGCAGGACCAGGGGTTCTACCTGTTCACCGCCCTGGGCACGCTGCTCCTGCTGTGGTTCAACCGGGACGACGAGATCGGGGACACCGGGCTGACCTACCCGACGTACGCGCTGCCGAGCATCCTCGGCGGGCTGCTGGCCTTCGGCCTGGTGATCGGTCCCGCGTTCGACCTGGCCATGCAGCGGGAGGACGGCACGCTCCTGCGGCACAAGGCGCTGCCCCACGGCATGCAGGGCTACGTCACCGGGCAGCTCACCTACCAGTCGCTGAACCTGCTGCCGTCGCTCCTGACGATCCTGGCGCCCAGCTTCCTGCTCTTCGACGGGCTGATGCACGGCGGGGCCGCCGGCTGGCTCACGGTGGCGTGGGTCGTCGTCCTCGGCCTGCTGGCGACGCTGCCGCTCGGGATGCTGCTGGGCTCGGTCGTCCCCAGCACCCAGAAGGTGGGCTCCTGGGGGATGCTGCCGATCCTCGTCCTCACCGCGATCTCGGGGATCTTCTTCCCGCTGCAGTCGCTGTGGGGCTGGGTGCAGGGGGTCGCGCAGGTGTTCCCCGTGTACTGGATCGGCCTCGGCCTGCGGTCGGCCTTCCTGCCCGACGCCGCGGTGACCCTCGAGGTGGGCGACTCGTGGCGCACCGGGACGACGGTGCTGGTGCTCACCGCCTGGGCGGTGTCCGGGGCGCTGGTCACCCCGCGGGTGCTGCGCCGGATGGCCCGCCGGCAGTCGGGGTCGCAGGTCGAGGCGGCCCGCGAGGCCTCGCTGCAGTGGGTGCGGTGACCACCGACCGGGGCCAGGACGCGGTCTACAACCGGATCGCCCTGCTGCGGGCCGAGCAGGGCGTGACCCGGCGGGAGCTCGCCGACGCCCTCGGCGTCCACTACCAGACGGTGGGCTACCTGGAGCGCGGCGAGTACAACCCCAGCCTGCACCTGGCGCTGCGCATCGCGGAGTTCTTCGGGCTCCCGGTGGAGGTCGTCTTCTCCACCCGGCCGTTCCCGCGGATCAGCGACGCCGGCCGCCCGGCGCCGGGTGATCCGGGCGGGCGGGCGAGCGGCACCGCGGCCGGTTAGACGACCCGGGCGAAGACGACGGTGTTGTCCTCGCTGGCGCCGGCGGACTCGTCGAACTCGCCGCCGCAGGTGACCAGCGCGAGGTCGGCGCCCGCGGGGTGCCCGTTGAGCGTGTCCGCGAGGGCGGAGGTGGCCTTGTCCAGCCCGGTCACCGGGTCGGCGAGCACCTCGAGCCGCAGCCAGGCGCCGCCGGCGTCCACCAGGACCACCTCGTCGCCGGGGGACAGCTCCGGCAGCCGGTCGAACACCGCGCCGCCCCCGGCCCCGGCGTGGCCGAGGACGACGGCCATCCGTCCGGACCCGGGCGCGGGCCCGTCGGACCACCACGACGTCGTCCGCATCGACCCGGGCACGCCGTAGCCGTCGACGGCCCGGCCGGTGAACGGGTTCTCGTACCGCACCGTCCCGCGGGACTCGACCGCGGTGTCGACGTCGATGGCCGGGACGGCGATCCGCGCCGGCACGACCGGGCCCGCGGCCCGGGTGCCGGCGGCCGGCAGGGCGGGCACCTCGCCGGTCGCCGGCACCGCCACCAGCGAGGTGGCGGGGGGCGCCAGGGCCGCGTCGGCTGCCGGGCGCCCCGTCCACACGAACACGCCGGCCCCGGCGAGGACGACGACGAGGAGGGCCAGCAGCGGCAGGCGCTGGCCCGAGAGCTCCCTAACGACCGACCGCACGGGACCGGGCCCGGGAGGCGGCGGCACCGGCGCCGCCGCCGACCAGGAGGGCACCGCCCAGGGCGGCCAGCGGGACGACGGCGCCCGGACCCTCGGTCTCGACGCCCTCGTCCCCGCCGGTCGGCGCGTAGCCGAGGTACTGCACCGGCTGGTCGGCCACGGGCGCGGCGACCGGCGCGGCGTGCGGCGCCTCGGGCGTGGGCTCCGGCGCCGGCGTGGGGGGCTCGGGGGTCTCCGGGAGGGCGGGCAGGCAGGCCTGGAACGCCGCGATCAACTCCTCGACGTCGGCTGCCACCTGCTCGGCGGCGCTCCCGAGCGTCGCGGGGTCCAGCGCCGGCGGCCGGCCGGACGCGAGGCCGGTCAGGGCCCCCTGCAGCCCCGTGACCAGCTCCTCGACGGCCGCCGCGGGGTCCTGGGACAGCACGCCGTCGAGCAGGCCCTCCACGCCGTCGGCCACCCCCTGGACGCAGTGCTCCGGCACGCCGAGCGGCGTGAGCGCGGACTGCAGGCCCTGCACGAGCGCCTCCGGCAGCGGCGGGACCGGGCCCTGCTCCGCAGGGGCCGGCTCGGCGGGCACCTCCTGGTCGGCGCCCGGCAGCGGGAGCGCGTCGGTGCCGGGCAGCGCCGGGGGCTCGGCGGCGTCTCCGCCCTGCCCGGTCACGGCCTGCTCGAGCGTCGTGACGACGCCCGCCAGCGGATCGGCGGGGGTGCCGCCCGGCGCGGCCGTGGCCACCCCGGGCACCGCGACCGCCGCGGCGACCAGGCCGGCGACGAGCAGCGCCCGGCGGCCACGGGACCTGCGGGACGGGGAACGGCGAGCGGACGACAACGGGACCCCCCGGGGATGTCAGGACATGAGCGGCGTCACTGTCCGGGGGGAACGACCGTGACGTCGATCGGTGACGGACCCCTCCGCTCGGTCGGCTCGTCGTCACGCTCCGGGGTGAACCGGTGGCCGGTCCGGCGGCGGCTAGATGTTGGCGCCGTCCGGCGGGGGCCCCTCGGGCAGCGGCGCGGCGAAGCCGCCGCCCTCGGCACCGGGCGCCGGCATGCCGACCGTGTAGGAGGTCATCGACAGCGACCCGTAGGCGTAGCCGTCGACCAGCACGTCCGCCGTCGTCCCCGTGGCCCCGGCCATGCCGGCGACGTAGAGCAGCGGCAGGAAGTGGTCGGGCGTGGGGACGGCGAGGTCGAAGTCCCGGTGCCCGTCCAGGCGGCCCACCGCGCCGGGGTCGGTGAGCATGGCCTCGCGCGCGGCCTGGTCGAAGCGCTGCGCCCAGTCGAAGCCGGCGTCGGGCAGCGCGCGGCTGACCCCGCCGAGGTTGTGCACCACGTTGCCGCTGCCGATCACCAGGACGCCGTCCTCGCGCAGCGGCGCCAGGGCCGCGCCCATCTGCAGGTGGTAGTCCGGGCCCTTGAGTGCGTTGATCGACAGCTGCACCACCGGGACGTCCGCGTCGGGGAAGGCGTGCACCAGCACCGACCAGGCGCCGTGGTCGATCCCCCAGCTGTCGAGGTCGGCGCCCACCCACGTGGGGGACACGACGTCGGACACCTGCTCGTGCAGCTCGGGCAGCCCCGGGGCGTCGTAGGAGACGTCGAACAGCCGGTCCGGGAAGCCGAAGAAGTCGTGGATGGTGCGCGGGCGCGGCATCGCCGTCACCGCGGTGGCGTGCACGTACCAGTGCGCGGAGACGACGAGGATCGCCCGCGGCCGGGGCACCGCGCGGCCGAAGGCCCGCCAGGCGTCGGTGTAGCGGTTGCGCTCCAGGGCGTTCATCGGGTTGCCGTGGCCGATGAAGGCGGCGGGCATGAGGGTCATGCGGCTGTCCTCCCCGGCGGCGTCCCGCGACTCGGTCCCGTCCGGATCATGCCCGCCCCCGGCGGGCCCCGCGAGGTGCGCTCAGCCCGCGCGGCCGGCCGGCGGCACGTGGCGCAGCAGCGGGGACAGCCGCCGGGCGCCGGGACCCTCCGCCGCCGCGGCGTCGCCCGGGTTGGACAGCGCGCACGAGGTCAGCGACAGGCAGCCGCAGCCGATGCAGGAGCTCAGCCCGTCGCGCAGCTGCTCGAGCGCGGCGATCCGCGCGTCGAGCCGGTCCCGCCAGCCGCGGGACAGCCGCGCCCAGTCGCGCGCCGAGGGCGTGCGCCCGTCGGGCAGCGTGGCCAGCGCCCCGCGGATCTCCGGCAGCGACAGCCCGACGTTCTGCGCCGCCCGGACGAACGCCAGTCGGCGCAGCACCGAGCGGGGGTAGCGCCGCGCGCCGCCGGGCGTGCGGCTCGCGGCGATGAGCCCCTCGGCCTCGTAGTACCGCAGGGCCGACGGCGCGAGGCCTGACCGGGCGGCCACCTCCCCGATCGCGAGCAGCTCCACGGCGCCCCCTTGACCTCAAGTCGACTTCAGGTCCCACGGTAGCCGCATGACACCCACCGCACTGGTCACCGGGGCCTCCCGTGGCCTCGGGCTCGCCCTCGCCACCGAGTTGTCCCGCCGCGGGTGGCGGCTCGTCGTCGACGCCCGGGACGCCGGCCGGCTGGCCGCCGCCGTCGCCGGGCTCCCCCGTCCCGACCTGGTCACCGCCGTGCCGGGCGACGTCGCCGACCCCGCCCACCGCGCCGCGCTGGCCGCCGCCGCCGGCGACCGCCTCGACCTGCTGGTCAACAACGCCTCCGCGCTCGGTCCCGTCCCGCTGCCGCGGCTGGCCGACCTCCCGCCGGCCGTCCTGGAGGACCTGCTGCGGACCAACGCCGTCGCCCCGGTCGCACTCGTGCAGGCGGTGCTGCCCGCGCTGGAGCGCGCCGGCGGGACGGTCGTGTCGGTCAGCAGCGACGCCGCCGTCGAGCCCTACGCCGGCTGGGGCGGCTACGGGGCGGGCAAGGCCGCGCTCGACCTGCTCACCGCGGTGCTCGCCGTCGAGCACCCGGCGCTGCGCGTGGTCGCCGTCGACCCGGGCGACATGGCCACCGACATGCACGCCGCCGCCGACCCCGGCGCCGACCCGGCCGGCCTGGCCGACCCGGCCGACGTCGCCGCGGCGCTGCTGACGCTGCTCGAGGGGGACCTGCCCGGCCCACGGGTGCGCCTGGCCGACCTGGTGCCGTCGGCGGTGTCCCGGTGACCGCCCTCGCCGTGCCCATGGGGGCGGAGGCCGGCGAGCCGCCGGAGCGCCGCGGGCTGGCCCGGGACGGCGTGCGGCTGATGGCCGTCCGCCCGGACAGCCTCACCTCCGCCCGGTTCCGCGACCTGCCCGGCCTGCTCGAGCCCGGCGACCTGGTCGTGGTCAACACCTCCGCGACGCTGCCGGCCCGCCTCACCGCCCGCCGCGCCGACGACACCCGCACGCCGGTGCACGTCTCGACCACGCTCGACGACGGGACCTGGGTGGTCGAGGTCCGCCGCCCCGCCGACGACGGCCCCGAGACCGGGCTCGAGCCCGGCGCCGTGCTCCTGCTGCCCGGCGGCGTCCGGCTGGTCCTGCGCGGCGGGTTCCCCGATCCCGCGCGCCCCGGCCGGCTGTGGCGGGCGGTCGCCGCGCCGGCCGTCGCCCTCCCCGCCTACCTCGCCCGGCACGGCGAGCCGGTCCGCTACCGCCACCTGCGCGGTCCGGTCGCGCTCGACGACGTCCGGAACGTCTACGCCACCGAGCCGGGCAGCGCGGAGAACGCCAGCGCCGGCCGGCCGTTCACCGACCGCCTGCTGGTGCGCCTGATGGCCCGCGGCGTCCCGGTGGTGCCGCTGGTGCTGCACGCGGGCGTCTCCAGCCCCGAGCTGCACGAGCCGCCGGCGCCGGAGCGCTACCGGGTCCCCGAGGTCACCGCGCGGCTGGTCACCGCGACACGGGCGGCCGGGCGGCGGGTGGTCGCCGTCGGCACCACCGTCACGCGGGCGCTGGAGACGGTGACCGGCGAGGACGGCGTCACCCGGCCCGGCGAGGGCTGGACCGACCTCGTGCTGGGCCCGGACCGGCCGGCCCGCGCGGTCACCGGGCTGGTCACCGGGCTGCACGAGCCCGAGGCCAGCCACCTGCTGCTGCTGGAGGCGGTGGCCGGCCGGGACCCGGTCACGCGCGCCTACGAGGCGGCCGCGGCCGGCGGCTGGCTGTGGCACGAGTTCGGCGACTCGATGCTCTTCCTGCCCGGTGGCGGTCCGGGAGCCGACCGGCGAGGCTGACCGGGCCGGGACACCCGGGCCAGGACGGCCCGGCCTCCCCGGCCCGCACGGCCGGGGAGGCCGGGATGCCAGGCACGTGGCTGCTCGGGACGCAGCAGGAGGGGACGGCGGCCGGGGACGGCGCGGAGCCACCCCGGGCGGTGCTGCTGGGACTGCACGCCGACGCGGACGCGGTCGACCCGCTGGACGAGCTGGAGCGGCTGGCCGACACCGACGGCGTGGCCGTGGTGGGCCGGATGGTGCAGGCCCGGCCGCACCCCGACCCGGCGACGTTCCTCGGGTCGGGGAAGGTCGCCGAGCTGGCCGGCCTGGTCCGCGACCGCGGCGCCGGACTGGTCATCGCCGACGGCGACCTGTCCCCGGCCCAGGTGCGCAACCTCGAGGACCGGGTCGGCGCGCGCGTGGTGGACCGGACGGCGCTCATCCTCGACGTCTTCGCCCAGCACGCGCGCAGCAGCGAGGGCCGCGCCCAGGTGGAGCTGGCCCAGCTCGCCTACCAGCTCCCGCGGCTGCAGGGACAGGGGACGGAGCTCTCGCGGATCGGCGGCGGGCGGAGCGCCGGCGGCGCGGGGACCGGGGTGCGCGGCCCCGGCGAGCAGCGGCTGGAGTCCCAGCGGCGCCACCTGCGCCGGCGCATGACCATGCTGCGGCGCCAGGTGCAGCAGACCGCCGCCCGGCGGCAGCGCACCCGCAGCCGCCGCCGGGGCAACCGGGTGCCCTCGGTGGCGCTCACCGGCTACACCAACGCCGGGAAGTCGGCGCTGCTCAACCGGCTGACCGGCGCCGACGTCCTGGTGCAGGACGCGCTGTTCGCGACCCTCGACCCGACCGTCCGCCGGGCCGTCACCCCCGACGGCCGGCCCTACACGCTCACCGACACCGTCGGCTTCGTCCGCCACCTCCCCCACCAGCTGGTCGACGCCTTCCGCGCCACGCTCGAGGAGGTCACCGAGGCCGACCTGGTGCTGCACGTCGTCGACGCGTCCGCGCCCGACGCCATGGGTCAGGTGACGGCGGTGCGCGGGGTCCTCTACGAGATCGGCGCACGCGACCACCCGGAGCTGCTGGCGCTCAACAAGGCCGACGTCGCCCCGCCGGAGTGGATGGCGGCCCTGTGCACCGCCTACCCCGCCGCGGTGCCGGTCTCGGCCCTGACCGGGGAGGGCGTCGGGGACCTGCGCGCCGCGATCGCCCGCGCGCTGGACCGCTGACTCACCACAGGCCGGCGGCGGCCTCCAGCAGCACCCGCCGGTCCGCCGGCGGCCGGCCGGGGCAGGCGGTGCACAGGGCCTCGCCGGGCAGCCGGTACAGCAGGCAGCAGGAGGCGCGGCGGACGAACCGGACGCCGCCGACGTCGGTGTAGCGGGGTGCGGGCATCGGGTCGCCGACGGCCGCGGCGAGCGGCGCGGCCAGCGCGGTGACCGTCTCCACGTCGCCGAGCGCCCGGCCGACGGCGAGCAGCCGGCCGGCCAGCGAGTCGGTGGCCACCGCCCACAGCGGCCGCTCGCGCAGCCCGCCGGCCGCGGCCACCGCGGCGACCGCCGACGCCAGCGCCTCCCGCAGCTCCCCCGCCGGGTCCGGGCCCGCGGGCGCCCGCGACACCCCGGCCAGCACCGCGCCGCCGGCCATCCCGTACAGGGTGGTGTCGGCCAGCCGCGCCGACAGCGGCCGGCCGGTGGCCAGCCCGGCGGCGACCGGGGTCAGCAGCACCGCCGACGCCGAGTACCACCACACGGTCGCGAGCACCCGCCGGTCGGTGCTGCGGTACCGGCGGCCCAGCGCGGCGACCCGCTCCCCGGTCCAGTCCGGGTCGGCCAGCAGCGTGGCCGGGAACGGGCGTGCCGACGGCGGGGCGAGCAGGCCGAGGCCGGCGGCCCCGGGCACCCGGGCCGCCACGACCGCCTGCGGTCCGCCGTCCACGGCCCCAGTCTGCTGCACCGACGTTGCGGTCCCCGGCCCCGCGGGCCGCCCCGCCCCCTACGGTGTGTGCTGGGACACGCCGCCGGCACGGCGTGCGCATCGACGAGACGGAGGGAGCACACGTGAGCGAGTCGACCGGGTCGGAGGGCCGCCGGTTCCCGGCGCCGGAGCAGCTGGCCGCGTCCGCCAACGTGGGCCCGGACGTGTACGAGCAGGCCGAGTCCGACCGGCTGGCGTTCTGGGAGACCCAGGCGCGCCGGCTGAGCTGGACGCAGGACTGGGACGAGGTCCTCGACTGGACCGACCCGCCGTTCGCCAAGTGGTTCGTCGGCGGGAAGCTCAACGTCGCCTACAACTGCCTGGACCGGCACGTCGAGGCCGGCCACGGCGACCAGGTCGCCTACCACTGGGAGGGCGAGCCGGGCGACACCCGCACGATCACCTACGCCCAGCTCACCGAGGACGTCTGCCGCGCGGCCAACGCGCTGCTCGAGCTCGGTGTGCAGGCCGGTGACCGGGTCGCCATCTACATGCCGATGATCCCCGAGACGATCGTCGCGATGCTGGCCTGCGCCCGCATCGGCGCCGTCCACATGGTCGTCTTCGGCGGCTTCTCCGCCGACGCACTGGCCAGCCGGATCACCGACGCCGGCGCCGTCCTGGTGGTCACCGCCGACGGCGGCTACCGGCGCGGGGCGCCCAGCGCGCTCAAGCCCGCCGTCGACGACGCCGTCAGCCGCACCGAGGGCGTCCGCAACGTGCTGGTGGTCCGGCGGACCGAGCAGGACGTCGAGTGGACCGAGGGTCGCGACCTGTGGTGGCACGACGTCGTCGACCGGCAGTCGCCCGAGCACACGCCCGAGGCCTTCGACGCCGAGCACCCGCTCTACATCATGTACACGTCCGGGACGACGGCGAAGCCGAAGGGCATCCTGCACACCTCCGGCGGCTACCTCACCCAGGTCGCCTACACGCACTGGGCGACCTTCGACCTCAAGCCCGACACCGACGTCTACTGGACCGCCGCCGACGTCGGCTGGGTCACCGGCCACAGCTACATCGTCTACGGGCCGCTCGCCAACCGGGCGACGTCGGTCATGTACGAGGGCACCCCGGAGACCCCGCACCGCGGCCGCTGGTTCGAGCTGATCGAGAAGTACCGCGTCTCGATCCTCTACACCGCCCCGACGGTGATCCGGACCTTCATGAAGTGGGGCGAGGACATCCCCGCCGGCTTCGACCTCACCTCGCTCCGGGTGCTCGGCTCGGTCGGGGAGCCGATCAACCCCGAGGCGTGGCTCTGGTACCACCAGAACATCGGCGGCGGCCGCTGCCCGATCGTCGACACCTGGTGGCAGACCGAGACCGGCGCGCACATGATCACGCCGCTGCCCGGCGTCACCGACCTCAAGCCCGGCTCGGCGCAGACGCCGTTCCCCGGCATCTCGGCCAGGGTCGTCGACGACGAGGGCAACGAGCTCGGCGACGACAGCACCGGCCTGCTGGTCCTCACCAAGCCCTGGCCGTCGATGCTGCGCACCATCTGGGGCGACGACGACCGCTACGTCGACACCTACTGGTCGCGGTTCGGCAAGGAGGTCTACTTCGCCGGCGACGGGGCCAAGAAGGACGCCGACGGCGACATCTGGCTGCTCGGCAGGGTCGACGACGTCATGAACGTCTCGGGTCACCGGATCTCCACCACCGAGGTCGAGTCCTCGCTGGTCGCCCACCCCGCCGTCGCCGAGGCCGCGGTCGTCGGCGCGTCGGACCCGACCACCGGGCAGGGCATCGTCGCGTTCGTCATCCTCCGCGGGTCGGCCCAGGACTCCGGCGAGGACCTGGTGCAGCAGCTGCGCACGCACGTGTCCAAGGACATCGGGCCGATCGCCAAGCCGCGCCAGATCATGGTCGTCCAGGAGCTGCCCAAGACCCGCTCGGGCAAGATCATGCGGCGGCTGCTGCGCGACGTGGCCGAGAACCGCGAGCTCGGTGACGTCACCACGCTGACCGACTCCTCGGTGATGAACCTGATCAAGGACAAGCTGCCCGCCACCAGCGGCTCCGAGGACTGAGGCACCGGAGGCCCTCCGCACGTCCTGGCGCGCAGGACGTGCGGAGGGCCTCCCGCGTCCCGGGCGCCCGATCGGGTTCCGGGTGCGTGATCCGGGCGGTGACGGGGCAAGATCCTCCCCAGGCCGTCCGCGGCCGTCCGACCAGTCCGACCAGGGAGGAGCCCCCGTGGCCCACAGCGCGTCGACCACCCAGCCCGCCGGGCGGCATGCCGTCAGCGCCGACCCCTCCGTGGGCGTGCTGGTGCAGAGCGCCATGGCCGACGTCTCCACGCTGATCCGCGGGGAGATCGAACTGGCCAAGGCCGAGATCGGCCGCTCGGCGAAGAAGGCCGGCATCAGCGGCGGGTTGTTCGCCGCCGCCGGCGTGCTCGTGGCCTTCGCCGGTATCTTCCTGTTCATCATGCTCGCCGAGCTGTTCACCTGGCTGGGCCTGCCCCGCTGGGTCTCCTACCTCATCGTCACCGCGGGCCTGCTGCTGATCGCCGGCCTCGCCGCACTGGTCGGCGTGCGCATGATCAAGCGGATCGACAAGCCGGAGCGGACCCTGGAGTCGCTGCGCGAGCTGCCCGAGGTCATGCACCGCGAGCAGCCGGGCCAGCGTCGCCGTGCGCTGCCGACGGTGAGCAACGGGCGCGTCGAGCGGCGCTCCCCCGACACCTACCTGGTCTGAGCGCCGCGAGGTCCGGCGGCGCTCCCGCCGACGAGCGTCCCGACGCCACCAGCGTCCTGCTGCCCGGCTCCTGGATCCACCGCGACGTCTCGGCCAACGGCGTCCGGCTGCACCTGGCCGAGGCCGGCGAGGGCCCGCTGGTGCTCCTGCTGCACGGGTTCCCGCAGTTCTGGTGGACCTGGCGCGCGCAGCTGCCGGTCCTCGCCGCCGCCGGCTTCCGGGCGGTCGCGCCGGACCTGCGCGGCTACGGCGCCAGCGACAAGCCGCCGCGCGGCTACGACCTGCCGACGGCGGCCGACGACGTCGCGGCGCTGGTCCGCGCCCTCGGCGAGCGGGACGCCGTCGTCGTCGGGCACGACTGGGGCGGGCTGGTCGCCTGGACGATGGCCGCGCTGCACCCGCGCAGCGTGCGCCGCCTCGTCGTCGTCTCGATGGCCCACCCGCGGCTGCTGCGCACCGGGCTGCGCGACCCCGCCCAGCGGCGGGCGCTGCGGCACGTGCTGGGCTTCCAGGTGCCGCGGCTGCCCGAGCGGCGGCTCACCCGCACCGACGACGACCCGGTCGCCGAGTTCCTGCGCAACTGGGCCGGGCGGGACTGGACGCACACCGCCGACTTCGCCGAGGCCGTCGAGCGGTACCGGTCGGCGGCGCGGATCCCGCAGGCGGCCTACGGGTCCATGGAGTACTTCCGCTGGGCCGGGCGCTCCCAGCTGCGGCCGGACGGGCTGCGCTACGCCCGCCGCATGGCCGCGCCGGTCACCGCCCCGACGCTGCAACTGCACGGCGACGCCGACCCGCTGCTGCTGCCGCGGACCGCCCGCGGCTCGGGCCGCTACGTGGCCGGCGCCTACGAGTGGCGCGAGCTCCCCGGCATCGGCCACTTCCCGCCCGAGGAGGCCACCACCGAGGTCACGGCGGCGATCGCGGGCTGGGCGGCCGGCTGACGGCCTCTCCCGGTCAGCGGCGGCCCCGCCGCAGGGGCCCACCACGGGCCGGCGAGCGGTGGAGGGGCAGCGGGGTCCTTCACTCACACGGGCCGGTGTCGACCTCGGCGGTGGCATTGGCGCCGGCGGTGGCGGCGGGCGCGACCTGCTGGGCGGTGAGCGCGTAGCCGGTGGAGGGGTCGTCGATCGCCGAGGCGAACACGACGCCGAGGACCTGCCCGGCCGGGTCGAACAGCGGCCCGCCGGAGTTGCCGGCGCGGACCTCGCCGTAGAGCGCGTAGACGTCGCGCTGCACGGTGCGGGTGTCGCGGAAGTCCGGGCCGCTGATCGGGCCCTCGTCGCGCACGCGCGCCGGGCCGATGAACAGCCCCCCGCCACCCGGGTAGCCCATGATGATCGCGTCGTCGCCGGTGCCGGCGACCTGCGGGGCGAAGGCCAGCGGCACCTGCGGGAGGTCCGGGACGGCGAGCACCGCGACGTCGACCTCCTCGTCGACGTACACCGGCGTCGCCTCGTACTCCTCGCCCTCGGCCTCGACGACCGGGGCGTCCACGCCGGCGAGCACGTGCGCGTTGGTCATCACCCGGCCGGGCGCGTAGACGAACCCGGAGCCGTCGATCTGCCGCGAGCACGACGGCGCGATGCCGCTGATCTTCACGACCGACCCCTGCACCTGCCCGACGACCGGGCTCGCGGCCAGCGTCGCGTCCGGCGCCTCGACCTCGCGGGCCTGGGTCGGCGTGAGCGGGTCCAGGACGTCGGGCAGCCCGCGCCGGTCGATCGCCTCGCGCAGCGAGTCGTAGACCGCCCGGACGCCGTCGGGCACGGCCCGGTCCACCGCCTGCACCAGCGCCGACTTGCGCACCTGCCCGGCCAGCCCGGGGAACGGCGCGGTGGCCAGCGGGGTGGCGACCATCCACGCCACGAGCAGCACCGCGATCGCCGACACCACGGCGCCGGCGACCGAGTCGAGCACCTCGGCCGGCTCCCAGGTGACCCGGCGGCGCACCGCCCGCCCGATCGCCCCGGCCAGCACCTGCCCGAGCAGCGCCCCCGCCAGGACGACGACGAGCGCGGCGAACACCCGGGTGACCGGCGAGCCGTCGAGCCGGTCGGCGACGGGCCCGGACAGCTGGGCGCCGAGCACCGCGCCGCCGAGGAAGCCGAGGAAGGAGGTGGCCGACACCAGCAGGCCCTGCCGGAAGCCGGAGAAGGCGAAGACCAGGGCCAGCGCGATGAGGACGAGGTCGACCAGCGACATGGGTCAGCCGCGCACCGTCATGACGCCGGTCTGGCCCAGCTGGACGTGGAAGCTGCACTCGAACGGGTGGTCGCCGGGGGCGGTGACCTCGAACTCGATGGTCTCCGTCTCGCCCGCGGCCAGCAGCGGGATCTCCTCGGGGATCTCCTCGGCGCCGGCGCCGGGCGTGAAGCGGAAGTTATGGGTGGCCTGCGTGGCGGTGCTCTGCACGGTCAGCCGGACCCGCCCCGGCGCCACGGTGAAGGTGTCGGGGACGAACACGTAGTCGTCCGGCGTCTGGATCGTGACCTCCTGGACGCCGTCCTCGGCCGTGGTGACCGTGCCGAGCGACGCGTCGGGGCTCGACGGCGCCGCGGCACCGCCGCCGTCGTCGCCGGAGCCGCAGCCGGCCAGCACCCCGGCCGCCAGCACCGCGCCGGTCAGCGCCGCCGGGAGGCGGCGCGTCCAGATCCTGCTCATCGCCGCGGAACCGTACTTGTCGCGGCGTCCCCGGTCGTGCCGTCGGCCACCGTCGGCGCGGCGGCGTCCTCGGCGCCGCCCTCCCCCAGCGCCCCGGGCGCGGCCGCCGGCCGCGCACCGGCCGCCGACAGCGGGCGCACGTCGCGGACGTCCCAGGGCCGCGCGAGGCCCGCGGCCTCGAGGACGGCGTCCAGCAGCGCCGCGGTGAAGCCCCACACGACCATCCCGGCCACGCCGAACGCCGGGCCGACGTACCCCGCCGGGTGGCGCACGCGGAACCGGTTGACCGGGTCGGTGAGGTCGGCCAGCGGCACCCGGGCCACCCGGGCCACCTCCCGCGGGTCGCCGACGGCGACGTCGCGCGGGTCGTCCCACCACGCCACGACCGGGACGACGAGGTTGTCCGACGGCCCGAGGAACAGCTCGGGCAGCGTGGCGAGCACCCGGACGCCGTCCGGGTCGACGCCGGCCTCCTCCTGCGCCTCCCGCAGCGCGGTGCCCACCGGGTAGTCCTCCCCCGGGTCGGCGCCGCCGCCGGGGAACGCCGGCTGCCCGGCGTGCGTGCGCAGCAGCGCGGACTTCTCGATGAGCAGGACGTCGGCGCCGCGCGGGCCCTCGCCGAACAGGACGAGCACCGCGGACCGGCGCGCGGTGTCGCTGGCCGCCTGCGTGCGGTGGCGCAGCGGGAGGTCGGCCGCCGCGGCCACCAGCCGAAGCAGGTAGTCCGGCAGGCCGGTGGTGTCGGCGCCGGGCAGGAGCCCGGTCACAGCTGCACCCCGAGGTGCTCGGCGACCAGGGCGCGCAGCTCGTCGAGGGACTCGACCGCGCCGGTCCGCACGGAGACCACCGACCCGTCGGCGGCGAGGAACACCGTGTGCGGGAGGCCGCGCAGCCCGAGCGCCGCGGCGACCTCGCCGTGCCCGTCGAAGGCGCCGGGGATCGTCACGCCGGCGTCCTCGGCGAACGACGCCGCCTGCGGGACGCCGTCCTGGCTGATCACGCCCACGACCCGGACGCGGTCACCGGCGGCGTCGGCGAGCTGCTGCACCAGCGGCAGCTCCTCGCGGCACGGGCCGCACCAGCTCGCCCACAGGTTCAGCACGGTCGGCACGCCCGGGGCGCGGCCGAGGTCGAGGGTGCCGCCGCTGAAGCACTCGATCGGCGCGACGCCGGACAGGTCGCCGTCGGCGGCCGGCGTGCCGGGCTGCTCCGGGCAGGCCGCCAGGTCCGTCCGCGTCTCCGCGACGGTGGCCCGCTCGGGCGCCTCGGGCTCGTCGGCCGAGGCGGTGCACGACGACAGCAGCACCCCGAGCGCCAGCAGCGCGGCCGCGCGCCGGGCGCTCACTCGGTGTCCGACGCCGCGGGCGTCTTGACCAGCTTCATCGCCGCCTCGGGGTCGGTGGGGCCGATGCCGTAGGACGGGCACCAGCGGGCCAGCCCGCACGCCCCGCAGGCGGCCTTCTTGGCGTGGCAGACGCGCCGGCCGTGGAAGATCACGCGGTGGCTGAACAGGGTCCAGTCGCGCTTGGGGACCAGCTCGGCGACCTCGGCCTCGACCTTGACCGGGTCCTCCTCGGCGGTCCAGCCGAAGCGGCGGACCAGCCGGCCGAAGTGGGTGTCCACGGTCAGCCCCGGGACGCCGAAGGCGTTGCCGAGGACGACGTTCGCCGTCTTGCGGCCGACGCCGGGCAGCGTGACCAGGTCGGCCATGCGGCCGGGCACCTCGCCGTCGAAGCGCTCGACCAGCGCCTGGGCCAGGCCGAGCACCGAGTTGGCCTTGGCGCGGAAGAACCCGGTTGGCTTGAGGATCTCCTCGAGGTCGGCCCGGTCGGCCCCGGCGAGCGCCACGGGGTCGGGGTACCTCGCGAACAGCGCCGGCGTGACCTTGTTCACCGTCTTGTCGGTGGTCTGCGCCGACAGCACGGTGGCCACGAGGAGCTCGAAGGCGTTGGTGAAGTCGAGCTCGCAGTGCGCGTCGGGGTGGATGACGGCCAGCTCACGGGCCATCCGGCGGGCGCGGCGGGTGCGGGCCAGCGGCGTCTCGTCCGGGTCGAAGGGCACGGCGGCCGGACGTCGGGCGGGAGCACGGCGCGCAGCGGGGCGGGCGTAGGCCGGCGTGGACACGCGGTCGAGGGTATGCGTCACCGGCGACACCCTCCGGGCCGTGCCACCATGGCTGTACAGGCCCGCTCAGCAGCGACCGGACCCGGGAGGTGACGTGGTCGCGCTCATCGTCATCCTCTTCCCCCCGATGGTCATCGCGTTCCTGCTGGTCATGGAACGCGTCGAGGAGCCCCTCCGCCGTCCGACGTCCCCGCGCGAGGTGGCCGAGTTCCTCGAGTCGGCGACCCCGGGCGAGGTGGACACGCTGGCCGCCTCCGGCATCCGCCGGGCGATGGCGCGCTGGCGCCGCCGCCGTCGGTCGCGGGTCCGCCAGAGCACCGAACCGCTGGTCTAGACCCTCACACCGCGTCGCTCCCGGGGCCGTTCCTCACCCCGGTGGGTCACCCCGCGTGTCTCCGAACGGGTGACCGTGCGCACAGCCGCCTAGACTCCGTACGGATGCGGGGCCGACGCCCCGCAGGTCGAGCGCGGAACGGTGGGGTGGAGAGAAATCGTGGTGGACGAGGTGCTGGCCCAGTCGGGGCTCTTCCAGGGACTCTCGGAGGACGCCGTCGACCCCGTCGCCAGCCGTCTGGAGACGATCACCCTGCCCCGCGGTCGGGTCGTGTTCAACGAGGGCGAGCCGGGCGACAGCCTGTACATCGTGCTGAGCGGCAAGATCAAGCTGTCCCGGCGCTCCCCCGACGGCCGCGAGAACGTGCTGGCCGTCATGGGCCCCTCCGACCAGTTCGGCGAGCTGTCGGTGTTCGACCCCGGCCCGCGCACGGCCACGGCCACCGCGGTCACCGACGTCAAGCTGGCCAAGATGCCGCAGTCGGTGCTGCGCCCGTGGATCGAGGCGCACCCGGAGGTCGGCGAGCGGCTGCTGCACGTGCTCGCCCGCCGGCTGCGCCGCACCAACGACTCGGTGGCCGACCTGATCTTCACCGACGTCCCCGGCCGCGTGGCCAAGGCGCTGCTGCAGATGGCCGACCGGTTCGGCAGCCGCGAGGCCGACGGCCTGCGCGTCAAGCACGACCTGACCCAGGAGGAGCTGGCCCAGCTGGTCGGCGCCTCGCGCGAGACGGTCAACAAGGCGCTGGCCGACTTCGTGCACCGCGGCTGGATCCAGCTGCAGGGCAAGTCGGTCGTCGTCCTCGACGAGGACCGCCTCCGCCGCCGCGCGCGCTGACGACCGAACGCGAGAGGCCCGGGACCGTCACGGTCCCGGGCCTCTCGCGTTCAGGGCACTAGGACGGGAGCGGCACGACCAGGCCGATGCGGGTGCCGTCGGGGAGCTCGGCGAAGCGTCCCTCGGGCGTGGTCCGCAGCTCGGGCATGATCGGGTGCAGCGGCTCCGGCGGGGACCCGGCCAGCGCGGCCGCCACGTCGGGGAAGGCCGACAGCTGGCGCAGCGTGTGGATCGTGGGCGGCAGCATCGGCCGGGTGCCGGCGCGCATCTCGGTGAGCGCTGCCTCCGGCGTCAGCCAGCTGGCCTCGTCGGCCTCCCCGGAGACGTCGCGGGCCTCCTGCCCCACCGGCAGCGCCGCGACGAAGAAGCGGGTGTCGTAGCGGCGGGTCTCCTGCGGGGGGGTGATCCAGTGCGCGAACGGCCGCAGCAGGTCCGCCCGCAGCGCCAGTCCGCGCCCGGCCAGCAGCTCGGCCAGCGACAGCTCGCGGGTGAGCAGCGCCTGCCGCTGGGCCTCCCAGTCGTCCCCGGACACGTCCGGCACGACGTCGCTGCCGTCGGGTGAGCCGGCCAGCAGGACGCCGGCCTCCTCGAAGGTCTCGCGGACGGCGGCGCACACCAGCTCCCGGGCCACCCGCTCGTCGCAGCCCAGCGCCTGCGCCCACTCGGCGGGCGGCGGCCCGGCCCAGGCGACGGCGGTGTCCCCGTCGCGCGGGTCCACCCCGCCGCCGGGGTAGGCGGTCATCCCCCCGGCGAAGGGCATCCCGCGCGTGCGGCGCAGCAGGTGGACCTCGAGGCCCTCCGCGCCGTCGCGGAGCAGCAGGACCGTCGCCGCCGGGCGGATCGCCGTCATCCGCGCAGTTCGACGGTCAGCTCGATCTCCACCGGCGCGCCCAGCGGCAGCTCGGCGACGCCGATCGCGCTGCGGGCGTGCCGGCCGGCCTCGCCGAAGACCTTGCCGAGCAGCTCGCTGGCGCCGTTGACCACGCGCGGCTGGCCGCTGAAGCCCTCCGCGCTGGCCACGTAGCCGACGACGCGCACGATCCGGGCCACCTGGTCCAGCCCGACCAGGTCGTCGACGGCGGCCAGCGCGTTGAGGGCGCACAGCTTGGCGTCGGCGGCGGCGTCCTCGGGGTCGACGGACCCGCCCACCTTGCCGGTGCGCCGCAGCCCGCCGTCGACGAACGGCAGCTGGCCGGAGGTGAACACCAGGTCCCCGGTGCGCACGGCCGGCACGTAGGAGGCGACCGGCGCGGCCACCGGGGGCAGCCGGATGCCGAGTTCGGCCAGCCGCGCGTGCCAGCTCTGGGCCTGCATCCCCTGCGTCATCGCGGGCGCCTCAGGCCAGCGGGCGCTTGAGGTAGGCGACCGGCTGCTCGGGGCCGGTCGGCCCGGGCAGCACCGTCACCAGCTCCCACCCGTCGGTCCCCCACGAGTCGAGGATCGCCTTGGTGTTGTGGATCAGCAGCGGGATGGTGGCGTACTCCCACCTGCGGCGGGCCGGATCACTCATGGGGGACGACGCTAGCGCAGCGCCGGGGGGCCGGCGGCGGGTGCGCTTCGCCCGCGACGGGCCGTGGTCCCCGGAGTGCTCCTAGGCTGGTCAGGGTGAGCCCCGACTTCCCCGTGCGCTGCCACGTCGTCACCGGGAAGGGCGGGACCGGCAAGACCACCGTCGCCGCCGCCCTGGCCCTGGCCCTGGCCTCGGAGGGCCGCACCGTCCTGCTCGTGGAGTGCGAGGGCCGCCAGGGCATCGCCCAGCTCTTCGACACCCCGCCGCTGCCCTACGAGGAGCGCCGGGTCGCGGTCACCCGCCACGGCGGGGAGGTGCGAGCGCTCGCGATCGACGTCGAGGAGGCCCTGCTCGAGTACCTCGAGATGTTCTACAACCTCCGCCGCGCCGGCCGCGCGCTGCGCAAGATGGGCGCCGTCGACTTCGCCACGACGATCGCCCCGGGCCTGCGCGACGTCCTGATCACCGGGAAGATCAAGGAGGCGGTGACCCGGCGCAGGGACGGCCGGCGGGTCTACGACGCGGTCGTCGTCGACGCCCCGCCGACCGGGCGGATCACCAAGTTCCTCAACGTCACCAGCGAGATGGCGGGCCTGGCGCGCTCCGGCCCGATCAAGACGCAGAGCGACGGCGTCATGGCGGTGCTGCGCTCCCCGCAGACGGCGGTGCACCTGGTGACCCTGCTCGAGGACATGCCGGTGCAGGAGACCGCCGACGCCATCGCCGAGCTGACCGAGGCCAAGCTGCCCGTCGGCTCGGTGATCGTGAACATGGCCACCGAGCCGGTGCTGCCCGAGCCGGCGCTGGTGCGGGCCGCCGAGGGTGCGGTCACCGGCGCCGACCTCGTGCCCGGGCTGACCGCCGCGGGCCTGCCCGCCGACCCCGCGCTGGCCGACGCGCTGGCCGCGGAGGCGGTCGAGCACGCGCAGCGGTGGGCGGCGCAGGATGCGCTGCGCGCCCGGGTGGAGTCCTTCGACCGGCCGACGGTGGAGCTGCCGCTGCTGCCCGGGCCGATGGACCTCGGCTGCCTGTTCGAGCTGGCCGACCGGCTCGAGGAGCACCTCGGCGCGGAGGTGGCGGCGTGAGCGCGGCCCGCGCCGCCGCGTCGCCGGCGACCGACCGGCACGCACCGCCGATGGACCTCGCCTCGCTGATCGAGGACCGCGACACCCGGATCGTCGTCTGCTGCGGCTCGGGCGGGGTCGGCAAGACGACGACGTCGGCCGCGCTCGCCCTGGCCGCCGCGGAGGCCGGCCGCCGCGTCGTCGTCCTGACCATCGACCCGGCCCGCCGGCTGGCGCAGTCGCTGGGTCTCGTGGAGCTGGACAACGAGCCGCGGCGGGTCGACGTCCCGGGGGCCGCGGGCGAGCTCCACGCGATGATGCTGGACATGAAGCGGACGTTCGACGACATCGTGTCCGCACACTCGACGCCCGAGCGGGCCGAGCAGATCCTGGCCAACCCCTTCTACCAGACCCTGTCCTCGTCGTTCTCCGGGACGCAGGAGTACATGGCGATGGAGAAGCTGGGCCAGCTGCGGGCGGCCGACACCTGGGACCTGATCGTCGTCGACACCCCGCCGTCCCGGTCGGCGCTGGACTTCCTCGACGCGCCCAACAAGATGAGCCGGTTCCTCGACGGCACGATGATCCGGCTGCTCACCGCGCCGGCCCGCGCCGGGGGCCGGGCCGGGCTGCGCGTCGCCAGCGCCGGGCTGGTGTTCTTCACCCGGATCATCAGCAAGGTCCTCGGCGGCCAGCTGCTGCGCGACATCTCCGCGTTCGTCACCGCGCTGGACACCATGTTCGGCGGCTTCCGCGAGCGGGCCACCGCCACCTACGAGCTGCTGCGCCGCCCGGGCACCTGGTTCGTCGTCGTCGCGACGCCGGAGCCGGACGCGCTGCGGGAGGCCTCCTACTTCGTCGACCGGCTCTCGGCCGAGGGGATGCCGCTGGCCGGGCTGGTGCTCAACCGCACCCACCCGCCGGCGAGCACGCGGCTGTCGGCCACCCGCGCCGAGGCGGCCGCCGAGGCCGCCGCGGAGAACGGGGACGGCGACCCGGCCGCGGCGCTGGCCGCCGGCGCCCTGCGGGTGCACGCCGAGCGGATGACCGTGGCCGCCCGCGAGCAGCGGCTGGCCGACCGGTTCACCAGCGCCCACCCGGAGGTGGCGATGCGGGCGGTCCCGGCGGCCGCCGGCGACGTCCACGACCTCGACGGGCTGCGCACCATGGCCGAGGCGCTGACCGGTCCCGACGACGACACGCCGACGGGTGTGCCGCGCACCCGCGTGCTGCCCGCGCGCCGCGCCTGATCACCCGGCCGGGCCACCCCGGCCCCGTACATTGGCAGCGATGTCTGCTGCCTCCCGTGCCCGAGTCCTGGGCAAGCTCGTCGCGATGATCGTCGTGGCCGGCGCGCTCGTCGCCGGCCTGCTCTTCCCGCTGGTCGGCGGGAGCGGGCTGGTGGCACGCAACTCCGCGTCGCTGCTCGACGCGCTGCCGGTGGAGCTCACCGACGCCACGCCCGCGGGCAACTCCCGCGTCCTCGCCGCCGACGGCTCGCTGATCACCAACTTCTACGCCCACGACCGCACGGTGGTGGCGTCCGACCAGATCGCCGACGTGATGAAGCAGGCGCTGGTCGACATCGAGGACTCCCGCTTCTACGACCACAACGGCCTGGACGTGCAGGGCACGCTGCGCGCCGCGGTGACCAACGTGGCCGCGGGCTCGGTGCAGGAGGGCGGCTCGACTATCACCCAGCAGCTGGTCAAGCAGACCCTGCTGGAGACCGCCGACAGCGCCGAGGAGCGGCAGGAGGCCATCGAGCAGGACGGCGTCGAGGGCCTGTCCCGCAAGCTGCGCGAGGCCCGGCTGGCCCTGGCGCTGGAGGAGACCTACCCCAAGGACGAGATCCTCACCCGCTACCTGAACATCGTGTACTTCGGGCAGGGCGCCTACGGCATCCAGGCCGCCGCCCAGAAGTACTTCAGCGTCAACGCCGCCGACCTGACCCTCCCCCAGGCGGCGATGCTCGCCGGGCTGGTGCAGAGCCCGACCAACGACGACCCGATCACCCAGCCGGAGAACGGCCAGACCCGCCGCAACCAGGTGCTGCAGCGGATGTTCGACCTCGGCCACCTCGACGGGACGACCGAGGAGCAGCTCGCCGCGCTCATGGCCGAGCCGGTGCAGGTGGCGCCGGGCATCAGCCCGCCCAACGGCTGCATCGACGCCGCGATCGGCGGGTTCTTCTGCGCCTTCATGCAGCAGTACCTGACCCAGGTCCTCGGCATCAGCCAGGAGCAGCTGGACAACGGCGGCCTGACCATCCAGACGACGCTGAACCCGCAGCTGCAGACCCTCGGCGACCAGGCGGTCCTCAACACCCTGCCGATGGGCGACCAGCTCGCCGGCATGTTCACCGCCGTGCAGCCGGGCACCGGCGCGGTCCTGGCGATGAGCGTCAACCGGCAGTACGGCTGCGCGGACCCGCAGTGCGAGTCCGTCGTCCTGCACACGGCGGCCAGCAAGGGCTCCGGCTCGACCTACAAGGTGTTCACCGCCGCCGCGGCGCTGGAGGCCGGCATCCCGGCCAGCACCGTGATCAGCACGCCGGGCAACCAGTACACCTCGCGGGTCTTCCGCGGCCCCTCCTGCGGCGGCGACCGGTCCCAGTCGACCGGCATGTACTGCGTGGAGAACGCCGGCAACTACCCCGACACCCTCGACATGGTCGGCGCGCTGGTCCGCTCGTCGAACACCTACTTCCTCGCGCTGGAGGACCGGCTGGGCAGCGTCGAGGGCCCGGTGCGCATGGCCGAGCGGATGGGCATGAGCTTCGACCAGCCCACCCAGAACTCCGCCGACGAGATCATCGACGGCAACTTCGGCTCGTTCACGCTCGGCGCCGAGGCCACCAGCCCGCTGGACCTGGTCACCGCCTACTCCACGCTGGCCGCGCAGGGCACGCAGTGCGACCCGATCCCGGTGGTCCAGGTCTTCGACCGCGCCGGCCAGCCGCTCACCGGCGACGACGGCCAGCCCGTGGTCCGCGGCGACCAGTGCACGCCGAACGCGATCCCGGCGAACATCGCCAACACGCTGGCCAACATCCTGGTCGGCGACACCGCCAGCCCCGAGGGCACCGGCACCCGGGCCGCGATCCCGGGTCACGCGATCGCCGGCAAGACCGGTACCGCGCAGGGCCGGGACTCGGTGGCCTTCGTCGGCGTCATGCCCGAGTACGCGGCCAGCGTGATGGTGTTCAACCCCAAGGAGCAGCAGGACGTCGGCGGCTACGGCGGCAACATGCCGGCCACCATCTGGCACGACGCCTTCGCGCCCTTCCTCGCCGACAAGCCCACCTCGGCGTTCCCGCCGGCCGACCCCGCGCTGATGCAGGGGCAGCCCGCGCCGGCGCCGAGCGCCCCGGCGCCCGACCAGGGGACGGCGACGCCCGACCAGGGCGACGCCGGCCGGGGCGACGCGGACGCCGGCCAGGGCGACGCGGACGGCCGGCCCGGCAACGGCAACCGGGGCGGTGGCAACGGCGGCCGCGGCGGCAACTGAGGCCGCCCCCGCGGCCGGCCCGCCCCCGGCGGCGGCCGCGGGTCAGCCGAGCTGGCGGCGGACCTCCGCGGCCACCCGGGCGCCCTCGGCCCGGCCGGCGACGGCCGCGTTGGCGGCGCCCATGACCCGGCCCATGTCCTTCATGCCGCTCGCGCCGGTGCGGGTGATCGCGTCGGCGACGATCGCGGCGAGGTCGGCGTCGTCGAGCTGGGCGGGCAGGTAGGCGGCCACCACCTCGCCCTCCGCGCGCTCGCGGCCGGCCTGCTCGGCACGGCCGGCCCCGTCGAACGCCTCGGCCGCCTCGCGGCGCCGCTTGGCCTCGCGCCGCAGCACCGCGAGCACCTCGTCGTCGGACAGCTCCCGGGCCTCCTTGCCCGCGACCTCCTCCGCGCTGACCGCCGCGAGCACCATCCGCAGCGTCGCGGTGCGCAGCTCGTCGCGGCTCTTCATGGCGGTGGTGAGGTCGGCGCGCAGCCGGTCCTTCAGGTCAGACACGCCCCCAGCCTGGCACGACGCCCTCCGTCCCGGCCGCCGGGGCCGATCACGGCCCGTAGGCTCGGGCCCGTGCGCTGGTACACCGCCCTGCCCACGGCCACCCTCGCGGCGGGCGCCTCCACGGTCGCCTACGCGTCGCTGTACGAGCGCAACCGCTGGACGCTGCGCCGCTTCGACGTCCCGGTGCTGGCCCCCGGCTCGGCGCCGCTGACCGTGCTGCACCTGTCGGACCTGCACATGACCGCCGGGCAGCGCTCCAAGCGCGACTGGGTGGCGGCGCTGGACGGCCTCGAGCCCGACCTCGTCGTCGACACCGGGGACAACCTGGCCGGGACCGACGCCGTCCCGACGGTGCTGCAGGCGCTGGACCCGCTGCTGGACCGGCCCGGGGCCTTCGTCACCTCGTCCAACGACTACTTCGGGCCGCGGCCGAAGAACCCGCTCAGCTACCTCACCCGTCCCGACAAGCGGGTGCACGGCACCGAGCTGCCCTGGCGCGACCTGCGCGACGGGCTGACCGGCCGCGGCTGGCTGGACCTCACCAACGCCCGCGGGGAGCTGACCGTCGCCGGCCGGCGGATCGCGTTCGCCGGCTGCGACGACCCGCACATCCGGCGGGACGACTACGACGCCGTCGCCGGCCCGGCCGACCCGGCGGCGGACCTGCGCATCGGGGTCGTCCACTCCCCCGAGCCGCGGGTGCTCGACCGCTTCGCCGCCGACGGCTACGACCTGCTGCTGTGCGGCCACACCCACGGCGGGCAGCTGCGGGTGCCGTTCTACGGCGCGCTGGTCACCAACTGCGGCATCGACCGGGACCGGGTCCGCTGGCTGCACCGCTGGGCCGAGCCCGCGCCGGGGCGGCCGAACGGCACCTGGCTGCACGTCTCGGCGGGCCTGGGCACCAGCCCCTACGCGCCCGCCCGGTTCGCCTGCCCGCCCGAGGCGACCCTGCTCACGCTGACGGCGCGGCCGGCCTGAGGAGGGACCCCTCTGCCCCCCGCCACCGGCAGGCGCGCGGCGGGACCCTGCAGAGGGGCCACGGGAACGGGACGGTACAGTGGTCGAGGCACCGGGGTGTGGCGCAGCTTGGTAGCGCGCGTCGTTCGGGACGACGAGGCCGCAGGTTCAAATCCTGTCACCCCGACTCCAGTCGAGGGGGCCGCCGGGAGGCGGCCCCCTCGACCGTTCCGGGGCCGTTCCGGTTGAGTCCGGTCCGCAGCGGGCACCGTCGGACCCGATGACCGAGTGGCTGCTCCTCCTCGCCGCCGTGGTGCTCACGGCACTCACCGGCTTCTTCGTCGCGGCCGAGTTCTCCCTCACGACGGTCGACCGCGGCCGCGTCGAGGAGGCCGCCCGCGCGGGCGACTCCCGGGCCGGCGGCGTGGCGACCGCGCTGCGGACCCTGTCGACCCAGCTGTCGGCCGCCCAGCTCGGCATCACGCTGACGACGCTCGTCGTCGGCTACCTGGCCGAGCCCGCGATCGGCCAGCTGCTGCACGGCCCGCTCGAGGCGCTCGGCCTGTCCCAGGCGGCGGCCACGGGCGTCTCCTACGGCCTGGCGCTGGCCCTGGCGACGACGCTGCAGATGCTGCTCGGCGAGCTCGGGCCGAAGAACCTGGCCATCGCCGACCCGCTGGGCATCGCGAAGGTCGTGGCGCCGGGGATGCGGGCGTTCACCGCGGTCGCGGGCGTCGTCGTCAACTCGCTGCAGCGGCTGGCCAACGCGATCGTGCGCCGGCTGGGTTTCGAGCCCCGCGAGGAGCTGGACTCCGCCCGCGGCGCCGAGGAGCTGGCCGCGGTGGCCCGCCGGTCGGCGGCCGAGGGCGACCTCTCCCCCGTGGCCGCCCGCCTGCTCGAGCGCTCGCTGGGCCTGCGCGCCAAGTACGCCACCGACGTCATGACGCCGCGGACCCGGCTGTGGACGCTGCGCGCCAGCGCCACCGCCGCCGACGTCATCGCCGCGGCCACCGAGTCGGGCAACTCGCGCTTCCCGGTCTACGGCTCCGACCTCGACGAGGTCACCGGGGTGGTGCACGTCAAGCGCGCGGTCGCCGTCCCGGAGGCCGAGCGGGGTCGCCGCACCGCCGGGGAGCTGGCCGACCCGGTGCTGGCCGTCCCCTCGTCCCTGCGGCTGGAGCGGCTGCTGGACCTGCTGCGCGAGCAGGGCCTGCAGATCGCGCTGGTGGTCGACGAGTGGGGTGCCACGCACGGCGTGGTGACGCTGGAGGACATCGTGGAGGAGCTGGTCGGGGAGATCACCGACGAGACCGACCGGCCGCTGCGCACCATGCGCCGGGTCGACGACGTGCGGTGGGTGCTGTCCGGGCTGCTGCGCCCCGACGAGGTGCTCGACCGCACCGGCATCGCGGTGCCCGAGGGGCGGTACGAGACACTGGCCGGCTTCCTCGCCGAGCGGCTGCAGCGGCTGCCCGAGGCCGGCGACTGCGTCGAGTTCGACGGCGCGCGGCTGACCGTGCAGAGCCTCGACGGCCGCCGGGTCGCGCGGATCCTGGCCGAGCGGACGGTGGTGCTGCCCCCGGGCGCCACGGCCTCGCGGGTGCGGCAGGAGGCGGCGGCGTGAGCGACGTCGTCAGCCTGCTGATCCTGGTCGGCCTGCTGCTGGGCAACGCGTTCTTCGTGGCCGCCGAGTTCGCGCTGGTGTCCGCGCGGGTCGACCAGATCGAGCCGCGCGTCGCGGAGGGCTCCGCGCGGGCGGCCAGGACGCTCGCCGCGATGCGCAACGTGTCGCAGAACATGGCGGGCGCCCAGCTGGGCATCACGCTGTGCTCGCTGGGCCTGGGCGCCGTCGGCGAGCCCGCGGTCGCCCACCTCATCGAGGCGCCGCTGCACGCGCTCCACGTGCCGGACGCGCTGCTGCACCCGATCGCGCTGGTCATCGCGCTGGCGCTGGTGACCGTGCTGCACATGGTGCTCGGCGAGATGGTGCCCAAGAACATCACGATCGCCGGGCCGGACCGCGCGGCGATCGCGCTCGGCCCGCCGCTGGCCACCTTCACCCGGCTGCTCAAGCCGGTCATCTGGTTCTTCAACACCACGGCCAACGGCTTCGTGCGGCTGTTCGGCGTCACGCCCACCGACGAGGTGGCGGCCAGCTTCGACGAGGCCGAGATCCGCTCGATGATCACCCAGTCGCGGCGCGAGGGGCTGCTGGGCACCGAGGTCAGCGCACTGGCGGCCGGCGCGCTCACCTTCGAGCAGCACACCGTCGAGGACGTGCTGCTGCCGATGGACACCGTCGTCACGGTGCCGCGCTCCACCACGCCGCGGCAGCTGGAGGCCGTCGTCGCCGAGCACGGCTTCAGCCGCTACCCGGTGCAGGGCGAGGACGGGTCGCTGGTCGGCTTCGTGCACGTCAAGGACGTGCTGGGCATCGACGCCGCCGGGCGCGACCGGCCCATCCCCGACGAGCAGGTCAACCGGCTGGTGCCGATCGCGCCCGGCACCGGGCTGCCCGAGGTGCTGTCGGAGATGCGCGCGCAGGGCGCCCACCTCGGCGGCGTGGTGGACGCCGGCGGAGGGGAGCGGCGCACCGTGGGCCTGGTGGCGCTGGAGGACGTGCTGGAGCTGCTGATCGGCGACGTCCGCGACGCCGCCGCCGAGGCCGCGGCCGAGCAGGCGCGGGTGATGGCCGGGCGGGCCGGCCGCGGCTCCCGGGGCGGGCAGCCGGCCGGTGCGGGCGCCGGGGGAAGATGAGCGGGTGAGCGCCCCCGTCCTGTCCCCGGAGGTCACCGCCCGCTGGCAGGCCCGCTTCCGCGCGCCCCGTGTCAGCCTGCCCGACTGGGCGCTGCACGCGCCGCAGCGCTGCCTGTACGCCTCGGACGTCAGCGGCGTCGTCGAGCAGTACGCGTGGGACCGCACCACCGACGCGCACCGCCAGGCCACCGACCGGCCCAACGGCACGCTGATCGGCACGCTGTCCCCCGACGGCGAGACGATCTGGTGGTTCGCCGACACCGACGGCGACGAGTTCGGCGTCTGGATGGTGCAGCCGTTCGCGGGCGGCGAGGACCGGGTCGCCGTCCCGGAGGTCGGGCCGGCCTACCCGGCCGGACTGGAGATCGGCTCCTCGCTCGTGGCGATCGGCCGGTCCACCGACGACGGCAGCGAGCTGTGGCTGGCGCCTGCCGGCGGGACGCCGCGGGTGGTCTACCGGCACGAGGACCCCGCCTCGGTCGACGCCCTCACCCTCGACGACGAGCTGCTGGTCATCTCGCACTCCGAGCACGGCGACCCGCGCTACCCCGCGCTGCGGGTGCTGCGGACCGCCGACGACTCGGTGGTGGCCGAGAAGTGGGACGGCGAGGGCCGCGGCCTGCACGCGCTGGAGTTCGCCCCGCTGCCCGGCGACCGGCGGCTGCTGGTCGGCCACGAGCGGCGCGGCCGGGAGGAGCTGCTGGTCTGGGACGTCGCGGCCGACACCGAGACCGAGATCGTGCTCGACCTGCCCGGCGACGTGACCGCCGGCTGGTACGCGGACGGGTCGGCGTTGCTGGTCGGCCACGACCACGCCGCCCGCAGCGAGCTGTACCGCTACGCCCTGGCCACGGGTGAGCTGGAGCGGCTGGACACCCCGTCCGGCGTCGTCCGCGGGGCCACCGCGCGCCCGGACGGGACCGTGGAGCTGGCCTGGTCGTCGTCGGAGCGCCCGCCGGTGATCCGCCGCGCCGACGGGCCGGTGGTGCTCGCCGCGCCCGGCGAGGAGCCACCGGCCGCGCACCCCGTCGAGGACCGCTGGGTGTCCGGCCCGGGCGGGGACGTGCACGCGCTCGTCGTCCGGCCGGCCGGGCAGGCGCCGTACGCGACGGCGTTCCTGGTGCACGGCGGCCCCGAGTCCGCCGACGACGACTCCTACCGCGCCCGCCGCGCCGCCTACGTCGACGCCGGCTACGCGGTCGTGCACGTCAACTACCGCGGCTCCACCGGCTACGGCAGCGCCTGGCGGGACGCGCTGACGGGCCGGCCCGGGCTCACCGAGCTCGAGGACGTCGCCGCCGTCTACGACGCGCTGGCCGCCGAGGGCTTCCTCGACCCGGCGCGGACGGTGCTGACCGGCGGCTCGTGGGGCGGCTTCCTCACCCTGCTGGGCCTGGGCACGCAGCCCGAGCGCTGGGCCGCGGGCATCGCCGAGGTCCCGGTGGCCGACTACCTGGCCGCCTACGAGGACGAGATGGAGGGCCTGCGGGCCTACGACCGGGCGCTGTTCGGCGGCTCCCCCGACGAGGTGCACGAGCGCTTCGTGCGGTCCTCGCCGATCACCTACGTCGAGCAGGTGCGGGCGCCGGTGCTCGTCGTCGCCGGGGCCAACGACCCGCGCTGCCCGATCCGGCAGATCGAGAACTACCTCACCGAGCTGGAGCGGCTGGGCCACCCGCACGAGGTGTACCGCTTCGACGCCGGCCACGGCTCGCTGGTCATCGAGGAGACGATCCGGCAGGTCGAGACGGCGCTGTCGTTCGCGCTGCGGCACGTCCGGCCGTGACGCGGGCCGGGAGCAGGGCGACGACGGTGAGCGTCGTCAGCAGGTAGAGGTCCTCGACCACGAGCCCCGGGACGCCGAGGTCGTGGTGGTGGCCGGTGTCGGCCTCGGCGAACCAGATCGACGACGACGCCAGCACCAGCCCGGTGACGACGGCGAGCGCCGCGGCGGCCCGGCGCCCGGACAGCCGCCCCGGCGCCGCCGGGCTGCCGGCGGCGACGTCCACGAGGACGACCAGCGCGGGCACCAGCCAGACGAAGTGGTGCGACCAGGCGATCGGGCTGACCAGGCAGGCGGCCAGGCCGGTGAGCGCCACGCCGGCCAGGTCGTCACCGGCCCGGGCGGCCCGCACCGCGCGGGTGAGCACCAGCGCGAGGACGGCGACCGCGAGGACCAGCCACAGCAGCCGCGGCGGCTGCGCGGGGTCGGTGAGCCGCGCCAGCCCGCCGAGCAGCGACTGGTTGGAGGTCTTGTCCAGCCGGCCGACCCGCTCGGTCTGCCACAGCGTCCCGGTGAAGAACCGCCACGACGTCGCCGGCGCGACGGCGAACGCCAGCCCGGTCGCGAGCGCCGCGGTGCCGGCGGCGACCGCCGCCGCCCGCCGGCGCCGCGTCAGCAGCAGGTACACGACGAACAGCCCGGGCGTGACCTTGAACGCGGCGGCCAGGCCGATGCCGGCGCCGGCCCACCGCCACCCGCGGCGCAGCGCGGCGACGTCGGCCAGCACCAGCGCGAGCAGCAGCAGGTTGACCTGGCCGAAGCCGATCGTCTCCCGCACCGGCTCGAGCACGAACACCACCGGCAGCGCGGCCGCGACGGCGAACGCCGGCGGCCACCCGCGCCGGCGGGCCGGCGGGACGACCAGCCACGCGGTGACCCCGGCCAGCACCAGCAGGTTGAGCCCGGCGTGCACGGCCGCGACCGCCTCGATCGACAGCAGCGTCATCGGCAGCACCGCCAGCGCCGCGAACGGCGGGTAGGTGAAGCCGTAGTCGGTGCGGCCGAAGGTGTAGTCGTAGAGCGGCCGACCCGAGCGCCACCACTCGACGGCGCCGTCGTACACCCGCAGGTCGAACCAGTTGTGCCAGGGGTCGTTGGGCCCCAGCGCCGAGACCAGCCCGGCGAGCACCGCCAGCCCGAGGACGACGGCGACCTGCGCGGCGACCCGCCACCCGGCCCCCGGACGGCCGACGGGTGCCACTCCGCTCAGCGCCGGAGCAGCAGCTCGGCGATCTGGACGGTGTTCAGGGCCGCGCCCTTGCGCAGGTTGTCGTTGCTCACGAACAGCACCAGTCCGCGGTCGTCGTCGACGCCCTGGTCCTGCCGGACGCGCCCGACGTAGCTGGGGTCCTGGCCGGCGGCCTGCAGCGGCGTCGGGACGTCGGTGAGCTGCACGCCCGGCGCCCCGGTGAGCAGCTCGGTGGCGCGGGCGACCGGCAGCGGCCGGGCGAACTCGACGTTCAGCGACAGCGAGTGGCCGGTGAAGACCGGCACCCGCACGCAGGTGCCCGAGACGCGCAGGTCGGGGATGCCGAGGATCTTGCGGCTCTCGTTGCGGAGCTTCTGCTCCTCGTCGGTCTCCAGCGAGCCGTCGTCGACGACGCTGCCGGCCAGCGGCAGCACGTTGAACGCGATCGGGCGCACGTACTTCTGCGGCTCGGGGAAGGCCACCGCCGCGCCGTCGTGGGTGAGCTCGGCGGCCTTGTCGACGACCGCCTTCACCTGCCCGTCGAGCTCCTCGACGCCGGCCAGGCCGCTGCCGGAGACCGCCTGGTAGGTGCTGGCGACCAGCCGGACCAGCTGCGCCTCGTCGTGCAGCGGCTTGAGCACGGGCATCGCGGCCATCGTGGTGCAGTTCGGGTTGGCGACGATCCCCTTGGGGATCTCGGCCAGCGCGTGCGGGTTGACCTCGGCGACGACGAGCGGGACGTCGGGGTCGCGGCGCCAGGCGGAGCTGTTGTCGACGACGGTCACGCCCGCCTCGGCGAACCGCGGCGCCTGCGCCCGCGAGGTGCTCGCGCCCGCGGAGAACAGCGCGACGTCGAGCCCGGACGGGTCGGCGGTGGCGGCGTCCTCGACGGTGATCTCGCCGTCGCTCCAGGGCAGGGTGCTGCCGGCGCTGCGGGCGCTGGCGAAGAACCGCAGCTCGGCGAGCGGGAACTGCCGCTCGCCGAGGATCCGGCGCATGACGGCGCCGACCTGGCCGGTGGCGCCGACGATCCCGACCCGCAGGCCGTCGCTGGAGAAGGTTGTCATCGTCCGGTCCCTCCGTAGACCACGGCCTCCTCCTCGTCGGTGCCGAGGTCGAAGGCGTCGTGCACCGCGCGGACGGCGAGGTCGACGTCGGTGTCGCGGCAGACCACGGAGATGCGGATCTCCGAGGTGCTGATGAGCTCGAGGTTGACGCCGGCGTCGGCCAGGGCGCCGAAGAAGCGGGCCGAGACGCCGGGGTGGCTGCGCATGCCGGCGCCGACCAGGCTCACCTTGCCGATGTGCTGGTCGAAGCGGACGTCGCTGTAGCCGACGGTGTGCTTGACCTTCTCCAGCGCGGCGATCGCGGCCGGGCCGTCGCTCTTGGGCAGCGTGAAGGAGATGTCGGCGAGCTTGCTGGCCTCGGCCGACACGTTCTGCACGATCATGTCGATGTTGATCTCGGCGTCGGCCAGCACGCGGAAGATCTGCGCGGCCTCGCCCGGCCGGTCCGGGACGCCGTAGACGGTGATCTTGCCCTCGCTGCGGTCGTGCGCGACGCCGGTGATGATCGCCTGTTCCACGCTGAGGTCCTCCATCGAGCCGGTCACCACGGTGCCGGGGAGCTGTGAGTAGGAGCTGCGGACGTGCACCGGGATGCCGTAGCGGCGGGCGTACTCGACGCAGCGGAGCATCAGCACCTTCGCGCCGGAGGCCGCGAGCTCGAGCATCTCCTCGTAGGTGACCGTCTCCAGCCGCCGGGCGTTGGGGACGATCCGCGGGTCGGCGGTGAAGACGCCGTCGACGTCGGTGTAGATCTCGCAGACGTCGGCCCGCAGCGCCGCGGCGACGGCGACCGCGGTGGTGTCCGACCCGCCGCGGCCGAGCGTGGTGACGTCCTTGGTGTCCTGGCTGACGCCCTGGAACCCGGCGACGATGACGACCGAGCCCTCGTCCAGCGCCGAGCGCAGCCGGCCGGGCGTGACGTCGATGATCCGCGCCTTGCCGTGGCTGGAGGTCGTGATCACCCCGGCCTGCGAGCCGGTGAACGACCGGGCCTCGTAGCCGTGCGTGCTGATCGCGATGGCCAGCAGCGCCATGGAGATGCGCTCGCCCGCGGTGAGCAGCATGTCCAGCTCGCGGCCGGGCGGGTCGTCGGTGATCTGCGCGGCCTGGTCGAGCAGCTCGTCGGTGGTGTCGCCCATCGCCGAGACCACGACGACGACGTCGTTCCCGGCCTTCTTCTCCGCGACGATGCGCTCCGCGACGCGCTTGATGTGGGCGGCGGAGGCCACGGAGGAGCCACCGTACTTCTGCACGACGAGGGCCACGGGTCCACAGGCTACCGATGCCGGCCTCCTCCCCCGTGAATCAGCCCGGCGCGGTCCCGTTGCGTCCGGCCGCCGCGGGCGATGTGATCACCGGGTGACCGCTCCCGAGGACTGGCTGCTCAGTGCCGAGGAGCGGGGCAACGCGGCCACGGCGCTGCCGGCCTGGACCGAGGGCAACCTCGCCGAGCCGCTGGTGCACGGCGCCGCCTACTTCGACCGGCTGGTCGAGTGCGTGGAGGGGCTCGACGAGGGCGACCACCTCTTCTTCACCGACTGGCGCGGCGACCCCGACGAGGAGCTGCGCCCCGGCGGGCCGACCGTCGCCCAGCTGTTCACCGAGGCGGTGCGCCGCGGGGTGACCGTCCGCGGCCTGGTCTGGCGCTCGCACGTGGACTGGCTGTCGTTCAGCGCCCGTGAGAACCGGGCCCTGGACCGGGAGGTCGAGGACGGCGGCGGTCTGGTGGTGCTCGACCAGCGGGTGCGCCGGATGGGCAGCCACCACCAGAAACTGGTCGTCTGCCGGCACGACCAGGACGCCACGCAGGACGTCGCCTTCGTCGGCGGGATCGACCTGTGCCACAGCCGCCGCGACGACGCGGACCACCGCGGTGACCCGCAGACGCTGCCGATGGCCGCGGCGTACGGCCCCACCCCGCCCTGGCACGACGTGCAGCTGATGGTCCGGGGCCCGGCGGTCGCGGCCGTGGACACGGTGTTCCGGGAGCGGTGGGACGACCCCACCGACCCCGACTCGGGCAACCCGATCGCGCACCTCGTCGACCGGCTGCGGCGCAGCCGGATGTTCGCCGACCCGCTGCCGCCCCAACTGCCGCCCCCGCCGCCCGCGGGGCCGCACCTGGTGCAGAACCTGCGGACCTACCCGGCGATCCGGCCGCGCTACGACTTCGCCCCCGACGGCGAGCGGTCGGTCGCCCGCGGCTACTCGAAGGCGATCCGGCGGGCGCGGCGGCTGATCTACCTCGAGGACCAGTACATGTGGTCGGGCGAGGTGGCGGAGCTGTTCGCCGACGCGCTGCGCGAGCACCCCGACCTGCACCTGGTCGTCGTCGTGCCGCGGGTGCCCGACCAGGACGGCGCGATCGCCCAGCGGCCGCAGTACGTGGGGCGGTGGCAGGCGATCGAGATGTGCCGCCGGGCCGGCCGGGACCGGGTGCACGTGTACGACGTCGAGAACCACGAGGGGACGCCGGTCTACGTGCACGCGAAGGTGTGCGTGGTCGACGACGTGTGGGCCAGCGTGGGCAGCGACAACTTCAACCGCCGCTCCTGGACCCACGACAGCGAACTGTCCTCCGCCGTCCTCGACACCACCCTCGACCCCCGCGAGCCGCGCGACCCGGCCGGCACCGGCGACGGCGCCCGGACCTTCGCCCGCGACCTGCGGCTGGTGCTCGCCCGCGAGCACACCGACCGGGCCGAGGACGGCAGCGAGGACGCCGACCTGCTCGACCCGGCCGCCTTCGTCGCGACCCTCGACGCCGCGGCCGACGCGCTCGACGCCTGGTACGACGGGGGCCGCCGGGGACCCCGTCCTCGCGGCCGGCTGCGGCACCACCGCCCCGAGCGGCTGACGCTGCCCACCCGCCTGTGGGCGACGCCGCTGTACCGCCTGGTCGACGACCCCGACGGCCGTCCTCTCCGCCTCCGCCGCCGCCGGGAGTTCTGAGCTCCCGGACGCCACACCGGCGCGACCGGCCGGCCCCGGCGCACCGCGCCCACGGGTCCGACCGGCCGTTCCGCGCGCTCCCGGCTCCGCCCGTGCCGGCCCGGGCAGTGCACCTCCCGAGGGAAGTAGTGCTCTGCCCCCGATACGGACCAGAGCACAAGCACACGAAACCCATCGAGCAGGCCCCACCTTCGTGCTCTGCCCCCAGTCGGGGGCAGAGCACGAGCTTCCACAGGAGCACATGCCGCACGCCGGCATCCGGTCAGCCGCTGCAGGCTGCCCCCGTGACCGACTTCGACCTCTCCGGCACGCTGAGGCGGATCCGCAGGACTGCTGACCAGTCCCAGCGCGAACTCGCCCGGACCAGCGGTGTGTCGAAGACGGCGCTCGCCGCGGCAGAGGCGGGGACCGCGCGGGCTCGACGCCCGCGCACTGGCCCGGCTGGCGGCCGTCGCCGGGCTGCGGCTGGCGCTGCTGGACGCCGAGGGGCGGGAGGTGGCGCCGATGGACGGCGCGGCCGTGCGGGACGAGGGCGACCGGCACTTCCCCGCGCACCTGGACACCCGGCACGGCGACGACGGCTGGTGGCACGGGCCGCACCGGTTCGACCGCACGCCGGTCACCTACACGTTCACCCGCGACCGGCGGAGCAGGGACGACCGTCGCCGGGTGCGCGGGACCCCGGAGGACCACCAGCTCCCCCGGCCCGGGGACGCCCCGGCCGACCGGGCGGCGGCCCGGCGGGCGGCCGCGGAGAGGGCCCGCGCGGAGGAACGGGAGCGCCTGCGGGCGGCCGGGCTGCTCCCGCCTGCGCCGGAGTTCCGCTGCGTGTGCCCGCCGGCCTGCGACGACCTGCTGCTCGACGAGCCCCCGTCGGCGCCGGGCCGGCCCGCACCGCCCGCCCCGCACGCGCCGGACTGCGCGTGTGGCTGCGACCTCGGCTGACACGCTGCTACCGTGGGCTCCGTGCGCGGCAGCCTCCTGCTTACCCGCCGCGGCGAGGCCTCCTAGGTCGGCTCCCTCGCCGCGGAGACCCTGCCGTGGTCGATGACGTCCCGGTGCCCGCTGACCGCCCCCCAGGAGCGACAGTCCAGCCCGCGCCAGAGGAGTCATCCCACCGTGACCAGCCCGCAGCACCCGCACGCCCGCAACCCCCAGCGCCCCTCGGGGATGCCGATCTCCCGCTACGCCCCGTTCCAGCCGGTCGACCTGCCCGACCGCACCTGGCCGGAGAAGGTCACCACGGTGGCCCCGCGCTGGTGCGCCGTCGACCTGCGCGACGGCAACCAGGCCCTGATCGACCCCATGAGCCCCGACCGCAAGCGCCGGATGTTCGAGCTGCTGGCGCGGATGGGCTACAAGGAGATCGAGGTCGGCTTCCCGGCGGCCAGCCAGACCGACTACGACTTCGTCCGCCAGCTCGTCGAGGACGACCTGGTACCCGACGACGTCACCATCCAGGTCCTCACCCAGGCCCGTGACGAGCTGATCGAGCGCACCTTCGAGTCGCTGCGCGGCGCGAAGCAGGCGATCGTCCACCTGTACAACTCGACGAGCACGCTGCAGCGCCGCGTCGTCTTCGGCAGCGACCGCGCCGGCATCGTCGACATCGCCGTCCACGGCGCCCAGCTGGTCCGCAAGCTGGCCGAGCAGGCCGGCGACACCGAGATCCGGTTCCAGTACAGCCCCGAGTCCTTCACCGGGACCGAGCTGGACTTCGCCGTGGAGATCTGCAACGCGGTCACCGACGTCTGGGAGCCGACCCCCGACCGGCCGACCATCCTCAACCTGCCGGCGACCGTCGAGATGGCCGAGCCGACCGTCTACGCCGACCAGGTCGAGTGGATGCACCGCAACCTGGGCCGCCGCGACGCCGTCGTCCTGAGCCTGCACCCGCACAACGACCGCGGCACCGCCGTCGCCGCCGCCGAGCTGGGCTACCGCGCCGGCGCCGACCGCATCGAGGGCTGCCTGTTCGGCAACGGTGAGCGCACCGGCAACGTCGACCTGGTCACCCTGGGCCTGAACCTGTTCAGCCAGGGCATCGACCCGCAGATCGACTTCTCCGACATCGACGAGATCCGCCGCACCGTCGAGTACTGCAACCAGCTCGGCGTGCACGAGCGGCACCCCTACGGCGGCGACCTGGTCTACACCGCCTTCTCCGGCTCCCACCAGGACGCCATCAACAAGGGCTTCAAGGCCCTGGAGGCCGACGCGGCCGCCGCCGGCAAGCCGGTCGGGCAGATGCCGTGGGCGGTGCCGTACCTGCCGATCGACCCCAAGGACGTCGGCCGCAGCTACGAGGCGGTCATCCGGGTCAACAGCCAGTCCGGCAAGGGCGGCGTGGCCTACGTCATGAAGACCGAGAACCACCTGGACCTGCCCCGCCGGCTGCAGATCGAGTTCAGCGGGGTCGTCCAGCGGCACACCGACGACGAGGGCGGGGAGGTCACCGCCCAGCAGATGTGGGCCGCGTTCAGCAACGAGTACCTGCCCGACCCCGACGCCCCGTGGGGCCGGTTCGCCCTCGCCGGCCACCGGCACACTGCCCACGGCGACCAGCTCGACGAGATGGTCGTCGAGCTGACCGCCGACGGCGTCCCGGTCACCGTGCAGGGCCGCGGCAACGGCCCGATCGCCGCGTTCGTCGACGCGCTGACGACCCTCGACGTCGACGTCCGGGTCCTGGACTACGCCGAGCACGCGCTGTCCGCCGGTGGCGACGCCCGCGCCGCCGCCTACGTCGAGTGCGCGGTCGGCGAGCGCGTGCTGTGGGGCGTGGGCATCGACCCGAACATCGTCAGCGCCTCGCTGCGCGCCGTCGTCTCGGCGGTCAACCGGGCCCTGCGCTGAGGACGGGCCCGGGGCTCCGCGGCGTCAGTCGCCGCGGAGCCCCGGGTCCGCGCCCCCGCCGGCGTGCTCGGCCACCTCGTCGACCACCAGCAGGTCGCGGCGCACGTGCCGGCGGCGGTAGGCGATCCGGCTGACCATGTGCGCCGACAGCGGCGCGGTCAGCACCTGCAGCATCGCCACCAGCAGCAGCACCCACATCGCGGGCGTCCCGGCCAGCCGGATCGCCGCGCCGACCAGCACCAGCAGCAGCCCGGTGACCTGCGGCTTCGTGGCCGCGTGCAGGCGGGTCAGCACGTCGGGGAAGTGCAGCAGCCCGAGCCCCGCGGTGAATGCGAGGAACGACCCGAGCAGCAGGCAGACGGTCGCGACGACGTCGAGGACCGCGCTCACGGCCGCTCCTCCCCCGCAGGGTCGTCGCCGGAGGGCCGGTCGAGCACCATGCCGCCGACGTAGCGGACCACCGCGATGGCACCGATGTAGCCCAGCAGCGACACGACGACGAGCACCGGCACCGCGGACGCGTCGCGGGACAGCGCCACGTGCACGCCGAGCCCGCCGGCCGTGATCACCAGCATCGCGTCGCCGGCCACGACCCGGTCCAGCAGCGACGGCCCGCGGGCCAGCCGCACCAGCGCGAGCAGCGCCCCCGCCCCGACGAGGCCGAACGCCACGACGGCCACCCAGCTCACCGCGCCACCTCCGTGGGCTCCCGGTCCAGCGCGGCGCGCTCGCGGGACCGGCCGAACGCCCGCACCACCCGGTCCTCCACGGCCAGCACCCCGGCGCGCTGGCGCTCGAGGTCGTCGCGGTCGCGGACCTCGAGCAGGTGGACGGCGAGCACCCGGTGCTCGCGGTCCAGGTCGAGCACCACCGACCCGGGGACCAGGCTGAGCGCCTCGCTGATGACCGCGAGCAGCAGGTCGGAGTCGGTGCGCAGCTGCACCCGGATGACGGCGCTGCGCAGCGGCGGGCCCGGCCGCAGCGCGCGCCAGGCCACCTGCGCGCTGGAGACGGCGAGGTCGACGGCGAACACGGCGAGGAACCGCAGCAGCGCGAGCGGCCGGATGCGGATGTTCTCCACCACCGCCGGGAGCGGCACCACGCGGGTGACGAGGACGGCGACCAGCACGCCGCCCAGCACGTTCGCCCACGACCAGGTGCCCCACAGCAGCACCCAGACCAGCACCAGCCAGACCAGCGCGGGCAGCTGGCGCAGCAGGTGGCGGGCGCGGTCGGTCACCGCTCCCCCTCCACGGCCGTGCGGTAGGGGCCGCGGTCGAGCAGGTCGGTGGCGGCGCGGCCGGCCAGGCCGTAGAGCGGGCCGGCCAGCGCGGTGAGGGCGACGGTCAGCGCCACCAGCGCCGCCGTCGCGCCGACCAGCACGCGCGGCAGCCGCTCCGCGGGCTCGTCCGGGTGCTCGTCGGGCTCCTCGGGCCCCTCGGACGCCGTCGCCACGGCCACCTGCCGCTGCCACGCCGCCGACGGCCGGGCGGCGCCGTTCCCCGACGGGCGGGCCCCGCCCCGCGGCCCCGCGTCGGCCGCCGCCGCGGCGGCGGTGTCGGCGCCGGGCTCCTGCGCGCGCGGCCGCCAGAACGCGCGGGTCCACACCCGGGCCACCGCCAGGAGGGTGAGCAGGCTGGTCACCAGCCCGGCGCCGACCAGCACCAGCGCCAGCGGGCGGCCGTCGGCGACCCCGGCCTGCAGCAGCCCCAGCTTGCCGAGGAACCCGGACAGCGGCGGGATGCCGGCCAGGTTCAGCGCGGGCAGCAGGTACAGCACCGCGAGCAGCGGGGAGGCGGCGGCCAGCCCGCCGAGCCGGCGGATCGACGTCGACCCGCCGGTGCGCTCGACCAGACCGGCGACGAGGAACAGCGTGGTCTGGACGACGATGTGGTGGACGACGTAGAACACCGCGGCGGTCAGCCCCGCGACGCTGCCCAGCGCGATGCCGAACACCAGGTAGCCGATGTGGCTAACCAGCGTGAAGGACAGGATCCGCCGCAGGTCGGTCTGCGCGACCGCGCCGAGGATGCCGACCACGAGCGTCGCCAGCGCCGCCGCCATCAGCAGGGTGTCCAGCGCGCCGTCGGGGAACAGCAGCGTCTGCGTGCGGACGATCGCGTAGACGCCGACCTTGGTGAGCAGCCCGGCGAACACCGCGGTCACCGGCGCCGGCGCCGTCGGGTAGCTGTCGGGCAGCCAGGCCGACAGCGGGAAGACGGCGGCCTTGATGCCGAAGGCGATGAGCAGCAGCGCGTGCAGCAGCGTGCGGGTGCCCTCGGGGACCTCGGCCAGCCGCACCGACAGGTCGGCCATGTCCACGGTGCCGGTGGCCGCGTACACCAGGCCGATCGCGGCGAGGAACAGCAGCGACCCGACCAGGCTGACCACGACGTAGGTGATCCCGCCGCGCACCCGCGGCGCGGACCCGCCGAGGGTGATGAGCACGTAGCTGGCGGTCAGCAGCACCTCGAAGCCGACGTAGAGGTTGAACAGGTCGCCGGAGAGGAACGCGAACCCGACGCCGGCCATGAGCACGAGGAACGTCGGGTGGAAGATCGACACCGGCGCCTGCTCGCTGCCGTCGGCGGCGCCCTGGCCGACGGCGAACAGCAGCACCCCCAGGCCCACGGTGTGCGCCACCACCAGCATCAGCGCCGACAGCCGGTCGACCACCAGCGAGATCGCCTGCGGCACCGGCCAGTCGCCGACCGCCACCGCGACCGCGCCCGACCGGTCGGCGAGGACCAGCAGGGTCACCGACACGCCCAGGACCGCGGCGAGCACCGCGACGCTGAGTACCCGCTGGGTCCGCGTGTGGCGGTTGAGCAGCAGCGAGACGGCAGCACCCAGCAGCGGCAGGACCACCGGCAGCGGGGCGAGGACGCGGATCACCGCGGCCGCCGTCGCGCCGGGGGCAGGTCGACGTCGTCCGCGGGGGTGCCCGGCGGCGGCTGACCGCGGCGCCGGGGCGGCTCGGCGTGGAACGGGCGCCGGTCCTCGGCGGCCAGCCGGTCCGGGTCGATCTCGTCGGGGTCCTCGCGGCCGGAGCGCCGGCCCTCCCGGGTGGCCAGCCGGCGGTCCTCCTCGTCGGCCTCCACCGCCTCCTGGCGGGCCAGCCGCCACGAGCGGTGGATCACCGCCAGGAGGAACGCCGAGACGCCGAAGGTGATGACGATCGAGGTGAGCACGAACGCCTGCGGCAGCGGGTCGGCGGTGGCGTCGTCACCGCGGCCAAGCAGCGGCGCGCTCCCGGCCGGGCCGGCGGCGGAGATGAGCAGCAGGTTGGTGGCGTTGCCCAGCAGCAGGAAGCCGAGCAGCACCCGGGTGAGGCTGCGGTCGAGCAGCAGGAAGACGCCGGCGGCGTACAGGCCGCCGATGACCACGGGCAGGACGACGGTCGGCGTCACCGGGCCACCACCTCCCCCGGCATGGTCTCGACCGGGTCGTCCTCGTCCTCCTGGCGGTCGAGCTCGGCGCCGAGGCTGCGCAGCACGTCGAGCACCAGGCCGACGACCACCAGGTAGACGCCGACGTCGAAGAACAGCGGCGAGACCAGCTTGACGTCGCCGAGGACGGGCAGCGTCCACTCCCAGTAGGTGGACTCGAGCTCCTGCCCGCCCAGCACGAGCGCGGCGACGCCGGTGCCGCCGGCCAGCAGCAGGCCCGCGCCGAGCAGCCGGCCGGGGTCGAGCGGGGCGGCCTCGCCGAGCTCGTAGCGGCCGCCGGCCAGGTAGCGCAGCACCAGCGCGAGCCCGGCGACCAGGCCGCCGGCGAACCCACCGCCGGGCTGGTTGTGCCCGGCGAACAGCAGGTACAGCGAGAAGACCAGGACGGTGTGGAACAGCATCCGCACGACGACCTCGAGCACCACCGACCGGCGCCGCGGGTCGAGCGTGCCGCCGGCGGCCAGCCACTCCCCGACCGGCGCCCGCCGGGACCGCCCGGCGACCTGGTCCTCCCGCTCGGCCCGCTCGATCGCCCCGGTGCGCCGCCGCAGGAAGACCAGGCTGGCCACGCCGGTGGCGGCGACGATGAGCACCGAGATCTCCCCGAAGGTGTCCCAGGCTCGGATGTCGACCAGGGTCACGTTGACGACGTTGTGCCCCTGCGCCTCCTCGGCGAGCCGGGCGTACTCGTCGGACACCGGGGCGGCGGCGCGGGCGGCCAGCGCCACGGCGGACACCGCCCCCATGAGCAGGCCGACGCCGACGGCGAGCAGGCCGCGCCCGGCGCGCTCTCGGCGGCGGTGCCGCTCGGACACGTCCTTGGGCAGCTTCCGCAGCACCAGGACGAACGCCACGATCGTCACCGTCTCGACGAGGAACTGGGTGAGCGCGAGGTCCGGCGCCCCGGCGATCACGAAGAACACCGCCAGCCCGTAGCCGGTGACGCCGACGACCAGCGCCGCCGACAGCCGCTGCCGCACCCGCACCGCCATCGCGGCGGCCAGCAGCACGACGACGCCGACCAGCACCTGGACCGGGCTGTCCCAGGCCCGCCACTGCGCCGGGCGCTCGGCGACGGTGGTGAGCAGCGCGCCGGGCAGCAGGACGACCGCGGTGAGGATGGTGCCGAGGTAGGCGGGCAGCGACCCGCGCTGCGTCGTCCCGGTGACCAGGACGGCGAGCCGGTCGACGCCCTGCAGCACGTTCCAGTAGCCCTCGTCGGCCGACGCCCGGACCGTGAGCCGCCGCTGCACCCGGGCCACCGCCGCCCGCCCGGCGAACAGCGCCGCCCCGCCGAGCAGGGTGAGCGCCGACAGCGCCAGGGCCGGCTGGAGCCCGTGCCACAGCGCGAGCTCCTCGGTCTCCGGCGCGTAGCCGGGCAGCCCGTCGGCGTAGCGGCCGACGACCGGCTCGAGGCCCTTCGCGAGCACGCCGCCCGCGAGGCCGAGGAGGGCGAGGACGACCGGGGCGGCGAGGAACAGCGGCCCGGGCGGGTGCGCGACCTCCGTGGCCGGCCGGCCGGCGTGGGTCGCGAACGCTCCCCACACGAAGCGGAGCGTGTAGCCGGCGGTGAGCACCGACCCGAGCACCAGCCCGGCGAGGACCAGCAGCGCGGCGGTGCGGTCGGGCAGACCGCCGTCGAGGAGCGCGGTGAACGCCGCCTCCTTGCCCACGAAGCCGAGCAGCGGCGGCAGCCCGGCCATCGACGCCGCGGCCAGGCCGGCGACCGCGGCGACTCCCGGCATCCGGCGGCCGAGGCCGGACAGCTCGCGCAGGTCGCGGGTGCCGGTGGCGTGGTCGACGACGCCGACGGTGAGGAACAGCGTGGACTTGAACAGCCCGTGGGCGAGCACCATGGCCAGCCCGGCGCGGGCGAGCTCGGCGCTGCCGGCGCCGACCAGCGTGGTGAGGAACCCGAGCTGGCTGACCGTGCCGAAGGCGAGCAGCAGCTTGAGGTCGGTCTGGCGCAGCGCCCGGTAGCCGCCGACCAGCATCGTGGCCACGCCCAGCCCGAGCACCAGCGGCCGCCAGCCGGGCAGGTCCGCGGCGCCGGGCGCCAGCCGCGCGACCAGGTAGACGCCGGCCTTCACCATGGCCGCCGCGTGCAGGTAGGCGCTCACCGGCGTCGGCGCCTCCATGGCCGCCGGCAGCCAGAAGTGGAACGGCACCAGCGCGGACTTGGTCACCGCGCCGGCCAGCACGAGCAGCACCCCGGTGACGACGGCAGGCCCGCTGCCCGGGTCGGCGACGATCGCCGACAGCCGCGACGTGCCCGCGGCGTGCGCCAGCACGACCAGCCCGGCCAGCATCGCCAGGCCCCCGGCGGTGGTGAGGACCAGCGCCTGAGCGGCCGCCCGCCGGGCCGCCAGCGACGTCCCCGACCCGCCGATGAGCAGGAAGGAGAAGACCGTCGTCAGCTCCCAGGCGACGTAGAGCAGGTAGACGTCGTCGGCGAGGACCAGCGCCAGCATCGAGCCGGCGAAGGCGGTCAGGCAGCCGGCCAGCCGGCCGGTGCCCTCGGCGTCCGGCTCGACGTAACGGCTGCAGTAGAGGAGCACCAGCGCGCCGACGCCGGTGACCAGCCCGGCGAACACGAGGGCCAGCGGGTCCAGCCGCAGCGCCACCGACAGGTCGAGCGCGGGCACCCAGGGCACGGTCTCGCGGACGTCGTCGCCGGACGCGACCGCCGACAGCTGCGCGAGCGTCCAGGCGAACCCGGCCGCGGGCACCAGCGCGAGGGCGAGGAAGGCGTCCCGTCCCCACCACCGCACCAGCACCGGCGCCGCCAGGGCGGCCACCAGGTGCGCGAGCAGCAGTGCGGTCACGGGGCTCCCGGGTCGGCGGCGGAGGGGAGCACGCGACGACGGCGGTGCGGCGGCGTCGCCCCCTCGTGGGGGTACCGCCGCTCCCGCGCCGGGAAACCGGGGGCGCGGAGAACCGGGTCACCTACCCGGCGTCACCAGGCCCGACTCGTAGGCGAATGCAACCGCCTGGACCCGGTCGCGCAGCCCCAGCTTGAGCAGCACCCGGCTGACGTGCGTCTTCACCGTCGCCTCGCCGAGGTACAGCCGCGCGGCGATCTCGGCGTTGGACAGCCCGGCGGCGACCAGCGCCAGGACGTCGGTCTCCCGCTCGGTCAGCGCCGCGAGCTCCGCGGCGCGGCCGGGGTCGGGCGCGGGCGCTGCGGCGAAGGACCGGATCACCCGCAGTGTCACGGCCGGGTCGAGCAGCCCCTGCCCGGCGGCCACGGTGCGCACCGCGGCCACCAGGTCCTCGGGCGGGGCCACCTTGAGCAGGAACCCGCTGACCCCGGCGCGCAGCGCGGCGGCCACGTACTCGTCCTCGTCGAACGTGGTGAGGACGACGACGCGCGTGGGCAGGCCGGCCCCGACGATCCGGCGGGCCGCCTCGAGCCCGTCCGTGCCGGGCATCCGGACGTCGAGCAGCACCACGTCGGGCGCGAGCTCGGTGACCACCCGCACGCCGCCGGCGCCGTCGCCGGCCTCCCCGACCACCTCGATGTCGGGCTCGGCGGCCAGCACCATCCGCAGGCCGGTGCGGATCATCGACTGGTCGTCGACCAGCACCACCCGGATCGTCACGCGCCCACCGCCGCGGGCGCGCTCGCCGGCGCGGGCACCGGGAAGCCGGCGCGGACCCGGTAGCCGCCGCCGCGGACCGGCCCCACGGAGAGGTCGCCGCCGGCCACGGCCACCCGCTCGCGCATGTGCAGCTGCCCGTGCCCGCCGGTGCCGGGGACCGGCGGCGGCACGGGGACCCGCGGCCGGCCGTCGTCGGTGACGGTCACCGTCACCCGGCCCGGCCTCCAGGCGACCTCCACGCACGTGGCCGCGGCACCGGCGTGCCGGACGACGTTGGACAGCGCCTCCTGCACCACGCGGACGGCCGCGACGTCGACCAGCTGCGGCAGCTCGGCCGGCTCCCCGGTGACGACGAGCCGCACCGGCATCCCGCCGGCGCGCAGCTCGGCGAGGACGGCGTCGAGCCGGGACAGCGACGGCCGCGGCGCCGGGTCGCCGCCGCCGGACTCGCGGAGGATGCCGACCACCCGGCGCATCTCGTCGACCGACTCGCGCCCCAGCCGCTCCAGCCCCAGCAGCACGTCCTGGGCCTCCGGGTGGTCGGGCAGCAGCCGGCGCAGGCCGCCCATCTGCAGCACCATCACGCTCACCGCGTGCGCCACCGAGTCGTGCACCTCGCGGGCGATGCGCGCCCGCTCGGCCACCACCGCGGCGCCGGCCACCGCCTCCTGCTGCTCGGCCAGCCGCGCGGCGAGCGCCTGCAGCGCCAGCGAGCGCTGGTGCGACTGCCGCACGAGGACCCCGACCGCCCAGGCGGTGCCGGTGACGACCAGGTAGAAGACGCTCTCCCAGGTGGAGGGGCCGAAGGCGATGCCGCTGCCCACCACGACCAGCGTCGCGACGACGGCCGCGCGCAGCCCCCGCCGCACCGGCAGCACCGCGGCGGCGTGCCCGACGAGCACCGCCATCGCGATCAGCTGGGCGCCGCCGGGACCGGGCGTCCCCAGCGCGTAGTTGCCGAGCACGCTGAGCCCGCCGGCCACCGCGGCCGCCTCCGGCCGCCGGGCGCCGAGCGCCACGACGGCCCCGACGGCGACGCCGGGCAGCGCGGTGACCAGCGGGTAGCGGAACACCTCCTCGGTCAGCGTCTCGACGACCGACAGCACCGCGAGCACGGCGCCGAGCACCGGCCAGACGAGCCGGCGGGCGGAGGGGGACGACGACCAGCGGGGCACGGCGAGCACGGTAGGGGCCCGCGGGGGTGCCCGGGATCCCCCGCGCGGCCGATGGACACGCGCCCGCCCTCCTCCTCGCGGCGGAGGACGGTCGGTCCGCCGGGACGGACGTGGCGGAGGGCCCCGCGGCCGGAGAGTCCTCGCCGACGCACCGCAGCGAGCGGTGCCCCGACCGACGAGGACCGATGACCACCTCCCCGCTCCCCACCCGTCCCGCCGCCACCCCCGAGGCGCGCCCGGCCCGCAGCGCCGGCTCGCTGATGCTGCCGATCGCCGGCGCCGCCCTGGTCGGCGGCTCGCTGCTCTACGTCGCCGGCATGGTGACCTCCCCGCCGCAGGACTCCCAGGCCGCGGCCGACTACATCGCGGCCCTGGGTCGCGACGAGGGCCGGACGACGCTGTCGGCGGTGCTGCTGCACTACGGCAACATGGCGCTGGCCCTGGCCTGGCTGGCCGTCCCGACGCTGGTGCGGGGCCGCCGCGGGCGCATCCCGACCGTCGTCGGGGCGCTGCTGTCCGCGATCGGCCTGGTCACCGTGGCCGGCTTCGTGCTCTACGACCACTGGACCGGCGCCATCGGCCGCGAGCTCGACCCGGCCACCGCCCTGGGCCTCTACGACGCCGTCGGGGCCAACCCGGGGGTCGCGGTCGTCGGCCTCCTGACCCTGTTCGGGCTCCTCGGCCCGATCGTCGGCTACGTGGGTCTCGCCCGCGCCGGGGTGACCGGCTGGTGGCTGCTGCTCCCGGCCGTCGGCTGCCTCGTGGCCTCCGCCGTGATCCCGTTCTCGCCGACGGTCCACGGCGCCCTGGCCCTCGTCGGCGCCGTCCCGGCGGTCGTCGTCGGCCTGCGGATGCTCGCCCGCACCCGCGCCGAGGCCGCCGTCGCCGCGTGAGCACGATCAGGTCAGCTGATCGTGCTGCGTCCTGGCTCACCGCCCCCCGTGTGCCCCGACGCGCTCGCGTGTGCCAGGTCGCCCGCGGCGCGGCAGCCCGCGGCGCGCGCCGCGGGGGCCAGCCAGGAGGTCTTGACCC